>NZ_JBFUAW010000035.1:0-41442 GCF_056406095.1 Caulobacter sp. P1_D6
GAGGGGGGAGTGATCGGCAGGGCTCCACAATCCGGACGGAGGATCCCAAGACTCCCCCCACCGGCCTTCGGCCGCCTCCCCCACAGGGGGAGGGCCTGATCAGTCGAAGCCGCGCATCGACCCCCAGGCCTCGAACGGATCGCGTCGCGAGCGCCAGCTGTTCACCGCCGCCGTCTCGTCGCGATAGCCCAGGGCCATGCCGCAGAACAGCATGTGGTCGGCCGGCAGGTCGATGAAGGTCGCCACCAGCTTGCCGTAGACCGACCAGAACTCCTGGGCGCACGTGTCCAGCCCGCGTTCGACGGCCAGAAGCATCAGGGTCTGCATGTACATGCCGATGTCCGACCACTGCGGCGGCCCGCAATCGCGGGCGACCGAGAAGAACAGCGCCACCGGCGCGCCGAAGAACTCGGCGTTCTGGGCGAACTGCGTAAGGCGGCCCAGCTTGTCCTCGCGCGGGATGTTCAGCGCCCCGTAGAGGTCCTCGCCGACCTGGTAGCGGCGGGTGCGCAGCGGCTCCCACAGGTTGGGCGGATAGACGTGGTACTCCGGCTTGTCGCGGTCCATCAGCCGCGAGGCGACCAGGGCCTTGAACTCCTTCAGCGGCTCGCCGGCCAGGGCGTGCACCACCCAGGGCTGGAGGTTCCCGCCCGACGGCGCGCGGGCGGCGGCCTCGAGCAGCTCGCGGACCACGGCGCCGGGCACGGGATCGGGCTTGAAGGCGCGCACCGACATCCGTCGTTCGACGGCTTTCGACACGGTGTTGAACTCGGTCATCAAGGCCTCGCTAACGGGTGGGCGGCTATCCCCGCGACAGAGGCTTGGTTAGCATCCGGCCGCAACGTCAAGGCAAGCGACGAGTTGGGGAACGATTCCGTGAAGGTCCTGCTGCGTAACATCCTGGTGGCGCTGTTCATCGTGCTGGTCGCCGGGCCGGTGCTGACGGTGATCGTCTATCGCTTCGTGCCGCCGCCGGCGACGCCGCTGATGATCATCCGCCTGGCCGAGGGCAAGGGCTGGAACCACCACTGGCGGCCGATCGACAAGGTCTCGCCGGCCCTGCCGCGCGCCCTGATCGCCGCCGAGGACGCCCGGTTCTGCGACCACCACGGCTTCGACTTCGACGCCCTGCAGAAGGCCTACGAGAACAACGGCAAGGGCAAGAAGATCCGCGGCGGCTCGACCATCAGCCAGCAGACCGCCAAGAACGTCTTCCTGTGGCAGGGCCGCTCGTATTTCCGCAAGGGACTGGAGGCCTGGTTCACGGTGCTGATCGAGACCTTCTGGGGCAAGAAGCGGATCATGGAGGTCTATCTGAACTCCATCGAATACGGCCCGGGCATCTATGGCGCGGAAGCCGCGTCGCGGACCTATTTCAAGGTCGGGGCCGACCAGCTGACCCAGCAGCAGTCGTCGCGGCTGGCGGCGATCCTGCCCAGCCCGCTGAAGTGGAAGGCGGTCAATCCGGGCCGCTACGTCAAGAAGCGCTCCAGCCGGATCGGCAAGGCCTCGGGCGCGGTGCGCCGCGAGGGCCTGGCGGCCTGCGTGGCCTGATTTCCCCGCGCGGGCTAGGGTTAGGGAAAGAGGAGGACCTTCGATGATCGCCCCCGGACCCACCCTGGAAACCGCCCGGCTGATCTTGCGCCCCACCGCCGCCGAAGACCTCGACGGCTGGACCGAGCTGATGGCCGACGCCGAGGCGGCCCGCTACATCGGCGGCGTCCAGACGCGGTCCGAAAGCTGGCGGGCCATGGCCAGCATGGCGGGGTCCTGGGCGCTCAACGGCTTTGGCATGTTCTCGTTGATCGAGAAGGACACCGGCCTGTGGGTCGGCCGCATCGGCCCCTGGCGGCCCGAGGGGTGGCCCGGGACCGAGATCGGCTGGAGCGTGCATCCCGCCGCCCAAGGCAAGGGCTACGCCGTCGAGGCGGCGGTCGCGGCCATGGATTTCGCGGTGGACGCGCTAGGCTGGACGCGGCTGATCCATTGCATCGATCCGGCCAACACCCCGTCGATCAAGGTGGCCGAGAGGATCGGTTCGCGCTTCCTGGAAGTCGGCCGCCTGCCCGAGCCCCATCGGGACGTGCCGATCCACCTGTGGGGCCAGACGGCCGATGAGTGGAAGGCGCGGCGGGCTCAGGTTTCCAGCGGCCGCGCATAGGCCGCCCGGGCCCGGCCCGAGCGTACGAACACCCGCGTGATCCTCTCGTCGATGGTCCGGATGCGCACCGCGAAATCGTCGGCGGCGTCCTCGATCTCGCCGGCGGTCAGGTCGTCGTGGAAGTCCAGGGTCACGCCCAGCAGGATCTCCTGCGGCCCCAGATGCATGCTCAGCACCTCGGCCACGGTGTCGACGCGCGGATCGGCGGCCAGCATTTGGCGCACCTCTTCGACGATGCGCGGCGAGGCCGACTCGCCGGTCAGCAGGCTGCGGGTTTCGTTGGCCAGGAAGATCGCCACCAGCACCAGCAGGACGCCGATCGCCACCGAGGCCGCGCCGTCGGCCCAGGGGATACCGAACACCGCCGAACCGGCCACGCCGAGCGCCGCGATCGCAAGGCCGGCCAGGGCCGCCCCGTCCTCCAGCAGCACGGCGAACACCGAAGGGTCCTTGCTGCGACGGATGGCGCGCAGGAGCGGCGTGCCCCGGGTCAGGACCCTGAACTCCTTCCAGGCCACCAGGAACGAGCCGCCCTCGAACAGGATCGCCAGGCCGATGACAAGAAAATTGATCCAGGCGCGTTCGATCGGCTCGGGTCGGAAAATCTTGAGCACGCCCTCGTAGATCGAGAAGGCCCCGCCCAGGGCGAAGATCAGCAGGGCCACGACGAACGCCCAGAAATAGACCTCCATGCCGTAGCCGAACGGATGGGTCTCGCTGGGCGGCTTGCGGGCCCGCGCCAGGCCCAGCAGCAACAGGCCCTGGTTGCCCGTATCCACGCTGGAGTGGATCGCCTCGGTCAGCATGGCCGACGAGCCGGTCAGGACGAAGGCGACGAACTTGGTGACGGCGATGGCCAGATTGCCGGCCAGGGCCGCGTAGACGACCAGGGTCGAGCTGTTGTGGGTTCCCGTCGCGGCCATGCGGCCCGAACGCCGTGCGGGGACGGGCCGTTCCGCCTACGGCCGGTCGACGGCGAAGCGTATGACGCCGGCGTTCTTGTCATCGGCGACCCAGATCGCCCCGTCGGCGGCCACGGTGATCCCGACCGGCGTCCCCTGCGGCCGCTTGCCTTCGACCCGGCCCCAGCCCGGCGTCAGCACCTGGGCCTGGGCGGCGGGACCCGTGCCGAACGGCCGCGAGCCGCTGGGATAGATCGGGAAGCTCGCCTTCGAGCGGGTGAGCGGAACGCCGTTGGCGTCGACCTCAAAGGCGACCAGCCGGCCGCCGGTCGAGCGGTAGCCGTGCCAGCTCATCAAGAGCTTGCCCTTGAGCCCGGGGAACATCGCGCCCTGGTACCAGGTCATGGCCAGCGGCGCGACGTGGGGCGGCAGCAGGGCGACGGGCGGGGTGTGGATGCTGGAGGCGCAGTCCATGGTTCCGGTCCAGCCGGGCGTCGGCGTGGCCATGTCCTGGCAATAGGGCCAGCCGTAGTGGCGGCCGGCCTCGAGACGGTTGACCTCTTCGAACGGGCTCCAGCGATCGTCAAAATCGTAGCTGTTCTCGGCCTGCAGGATCGTGCCGGACGAATGGACGGCCAGGGCCACCGAGTTGCGCAGGCCGCGCGCCAGCATCGTGAACTTCGGGTCCCAGCGGCCTGGGGCGAGGCGGGCGTAGCGACGGACGCCGGCCGTGGCTTCCTCGCCCTCCGACTGGTCGCAACGCACGGTCCCGACCCGCGCGCCGTTGGCGTCCAGGCACTGGTCCGAGGGCGCGCCGACATTGACCAGCAAGGCGCCGTCGGGGGCGAACACGAATTGCGACAGCGGGTGGCGATTGTCGTGCAGCCGATTGTCGGGCAGGCCGGTGATCACCTCCTGGACCGTGGCGGCCGGATCGGCGGCGCGCGGATCGAAGCGGAAGATCCGGCTCATCTCGCCGACATAGATCAGGCCGTCGGGACCGAGCGCCAGTCCATGCGGCAGGGACAGGCCCGTCAGCAGGGTCTGAAGCTGGACCGGCTGGCCGGGCGCGGCGGTCATCTTCCAGATCACGCCGCGCGGTCGCGTCCAGTCGGCCAGGTCGGCGACCAGCCAGGTCCGCTCGTCCAGTTGGACCAGAGTGCGGGGCAAACGCAGTTGGCGGCTGGCGAAGGCGCCGGGGGCGGGGCCGGCCACCAGGCCGGCGCACAGGCCCTTTTCGGTGTCGATGGCCAGCCGGGGCCAGCCGTCGCAGGTTCCCTCGACCCGATAGCCGACGCGCGGCGCGGCCTGGGCGACGCCCGCCGCCAGACCCAGGGCCAAGCCCAGAACAACGGCGATTCCCGCCCGCACCATGTCGCCGCCCCGCTCGATCAGAAATGCGATCTAGCGTTGCCGCGCGAAGGAAGGAAAGGGGCGACGAAAGGGAACGCCGTCAGACCCGGTTGTAGGGGTAGCGGTCGCGGATCATCCGCTGGAAGAACCGGCCCTTGGACGGGGCGCGTTCGAAGGCCTCGGTCACCCGGGGCGGCACGCCGACATAGACGTATTCGTCGCCGTCGTGGAACGTCACGAACAGCTTGCCGTGCTCGGGCTCGTAGTCGATTTGGCGGATCGCCGTGGAGTCGACACGCATGGCTGAAAGCCTCCGCATGAGGATCGGTTCTGACGAAAAAGCGCATGGCCGCCTGGGGCGGTTCCCAATGCCTGTTTAGGGTGCAAACCGGCGCGAACTGCGGTGTAGTCGCCGGAGCAAGGCTCCGCTTACGGGAGCCGGGGGAGAAACGCACATGCAACCGCATTCCTGGGTCGCCATCGTCACGATCGTCGCGCTGCTGGTCTATGCCTGGATGATCGCCCGCATCGGCCGGGTGCGCGCCAAGACCGGCATCCACGCCCCGACCATGACCGGCGATCCGATCCTGGAGCGCCACATCCGCGTCCAGGCCAACACCCTGGAATGGCTGGTGATCTTCCTGCCGTCGCTGTGGCTGTTCGCCGTCTACTGGAGCGACCTGGTCGCCACGATCCTCGGCGCGGTCTGGATCGTCGGGCGGATCGTCTACGCCCTCGGCTACGTGGCCGATCCGGGCAAGCGCGAGGCCGGCTTCATCATCCAGGCCCTGGCGGCGGCGATCCTGCTGTTCGGCGCCCTAGGCCGGGTCATCTGGATCCTGGTGGCGGTCGGCGCCTAGGCCGCGACTGGTCCGGCGGGCGAGGCTTGGCTATAGGGCGGGGTCATGACCCTGCCCGTCGATCCCGCCCGCTACAGCGCCTTCCTGGTGATGATGTTCGTCATGGCCATCACGCCGGGGCCGGCCAACCTGTTCGCCATCGCCACCGGCATGCAGAAGGGCAAGGGCGCGGCCCTGCTGGGCGTGGCCGGCATGAACGTCGCCACCCTGGTCTGGTTCGCCTGCTCGGCCCTGGGCCTGGGCGCGCTGATCGTCGCCTTCCCCAAGGCCTTCCACCTGCTGGCCCTGGCCGGCGCGGCCTATCTGGTCTGGCTGGGGATCAAGTCGATCCGCTCGGGAGTCCGGGACAAGGGCGGCGAGAGCGAAAGCCACCGATCATTCCGCATGAGCCGCTCGGCGTTCCGCGACGGGTTCGCCGTGCAGATCGCCAATCCCAAGATCCTGCTGTTCTTCGGCGCCGTGCTGCCGCCGTTCATCGACGTCCAGCGGCCCCTGGTCCCGCAGCTGGCGATGTTCGCCGCCGCCACCATCGGCATGGATCTGATCAGCATGAGCAGCTACGGCCTGGGCGGCGCGGCGCTGGCCTCGCGGATGAACGAACCGGGGTTCCGCAAGGGCTTCGCGATCGTCGTCGGAGTGCTGCTGATCACCGCCGCGGGGCTGATCGTCTCGCGCGGCTGATCACAAGGTTGAAACGCAATGGCCTTGGCGAAACCACAAAGCTGCGCCATGCATTTAGATTGACGGGACGAAACGAGTCTTTTCGCCAAGATTCCTAGTGAAGGGATGCGCCATGACTATTCGCAAGACCATCGCCGGTAAGGCCGGGCTGGTCGCTGCCTTGGCGCTCGCCGCCCTGCTGACGGCCTGCGCCACCGCCACCCCCTACCAACCGAACGTCGCCGGACAGAAGGCCCCCGGCGGTTTCTCCGACCGACGGCTGGAAAGCGACCGCTATCAGGTCAATTTCGCCGGCAACAGCATGACCTCGCGCGAAACCGTCGAGCGTTACCTGCTGTATCGCGCCGCCGAAGTCACCGTTCAGGCGGGCTATGACTGGTTCGAGACCGCCGACCGCCGCACCGACCGCACGGCGCGCGCCGTGATCGACAACTACGGCCCCGGCTGGGGCGGTTACGGCTATGGCTACGGCGGCTATCCGTACGGCTACTGGCGTCCGGCCTGGCGCGGCTATTACGGCGGCTACGGCGGCTGGGGCCCGTGGGGTGACCCGTTCTTCGGCGGCTCCGCCGAAGTCCGTACGATCGAGAAGTTCCAGGCCAGCGCCGAGATCCTGCTCCACAAGGGGCCCAAGCCGGCCGGAGACCCGCGCGCCTACGACGCTCGCGAGATCATGACCAACCTGGGTCCGTCGATCCTGCGTCCGGTCGCCTCGGCCGGTCAGTAAGTCGTCGGGTGGGGCTCGCTGAGTCAGCGGACCCCACCCACCAGCTTCGCTGGTCCCCCCTCCCCTCAAGGGGGAGGGAAGGGCGCCGACTACCGCGGCGCCATGCGGATGCCGCCGTCCAGGCGCACGTCCTCGCCATTGAAGTAGCCGCAGCTGATCATGGTCAGCGCCAGCTGGGCGTATTCCTCGGGATTGCCCAGGCGCTTGGGGAACGGCACCGAGGCGGCCAGGGCGGCCTTCACGTTCTCGGGCGCGCCGTTCATCAGCGGGGTGTTGAAGATGCCCGGCAGGATGGTGTTGACGCGGATGCCGTCGTTCATCAGGTCGCGGGCGATCGGCAGGGTCATGCCGATGACGCCGCCCTTGGACGCCGAATAGGCGGCCTGGCCGACCTGGCCGTCCTCGCCCGCCACGCTGGCGGTGTTGACGATCGCGCCGCGCTCGCCGTCGGCCAGCGGCTCCAAGTCCAGCATGCCCTTGGCCGACTTGGCAATGCAGCGGAACGTGCCGACCAGGTTGATCTGGATGATCATGTTGAAGGCGTCGAGCGGGAAGTGCTTGGCCTCGCCGGTGGCCTTGTCGCGGCTGGCGGTCTTGATGGCGTTGCCGGTGCCGGCGCAGTTGACCAGGACCCGTTCCTGGCCGTGGGCGGCGCGGGCCTTCTCGAAGCCGGCGTCGACATCCTCGTCCGAGGTCACGTTGACCTTGCAGAACACCCCGCCGATTTCCTTGGCGACCGCCTCGCCCTTGGCCTCGTTCATGTCGAAGATCGCGACCTTGACGCCCTGGGCGGCCAGGGCGCGGGCGGTGGCTTCGCCGAGGCCCGACGCGCCTCCGGTGACGACGGCGGCGACGGTGCTATCGAGTTTCATGGACGTTTCCTCGCGGCTTGCGTTTAATTGAACCTTGAGGAGCGGTTTACCCCGATGAGCGCCGACGCCAAACCATCCCCCGACGTCAACCCGGGCTTCACGCCCGACGACGTGCTGGATCCGAAGAAGGCGCTTGTCCCGGCCACGGTGCGGGTCAACGAGCAGCGGGTGGCGCGCGGCTTCTGGCCGAAGATCCGCAAGGTGGCGTCCAAGGCGCCGTTCGCGGCCGACGCGTTGTCGCTGTGGTGGTGCGCCAAGGATCCCGCGACGCCGGCTTCGGCCAAGGGCATGATGTTCGCGGCCCTGGCCTATTTCGTCCTGCCGACCGACGCGATACCCGACATCCTGCCGGCCATCGGCCTGACCGACGACGCGGCCGTGATCGCCGCGGTCATCGCCCTGATCGGACGCAACCTCAAGCCCCGCCACAAGGACGAGGCCAAGACCTTCCTCGCCAAGCTCGGCTCTGATGACTGACCTGGCGCTGTGGAGCGTCGCCGGGCTCTGCGCGGCGCTGTACGGCCTGGTCCTGGTCCAGCGGCCGCCGTCCTTTCTTCGAACCCTGGTCAAGACGCTCGCCGTCGCGGCGCTGGCCGTGCTGGCCTATCTGGAGGGCGGCGGGCCTTGGCTGGCGATCGCCCTGGCCCTGTGCGCGGCCGGCGACGCCTTCCTGGCCGGCGACCCCAAGCGCTGGCTGCCGTTCGGCCTGGCCGCCTTCCTGGCCGGGCACGTGGTCTATGTGCTGCTGTTCTGGCGTGAGCGGGGACCGGCGGCGGGGACGGCGTTCTGGGCCGTCGCGCCGCTGATCGTCCTGGCCGCCGCCGTGATGCTGGTCCAGCTGTGGCGGTCATTGGGCCCGCTGAAGCCGGCCGTCGTCCTCTACGTGCTGGCCATCGCCGCCATGGTGGCGACCAGCCTGCTGCTGCCGCGCCTGCGCTGGCCGGCGACGATCGGCGCCGTGGCCTTCATGGCGTCCGACGCCATCCTGTCGTTCGACCTGTTCAAGGGAGCCAAGCTGATGGGCTCGCCGCGATTGACGGCCTGGGCGGTGTGGTTCCTCTATTTCGGCGGCCAGGCGATGATCGCCTGGGGGATGCTGCGCTAGGAAAGCTCCATGACCCTGTTCGAGACCCGCCCGATCACCGTGTCGATCGCCCGCCCGGCCGCCGAGGTCTACGCCTTCGCCCACAAGCCCGAGAGCTTTCCGAAATGGGCCGCCGGCCTCGGGGCGGGCCTGACCCCCGACGGCGACCGCTGGATCGCCCACGGCCCGGACGGCGACGTGCATGTGCGGTTCTCGCCGGAGAACCCCTTTGGCGTGCTCGACCACTGGGTGACCTTGCCGGACGGGACCGAGCTGAGCATTCCCCTGCGCGTGGTGGCCAACGGCGACGGGGCCGAGGTGACTCTGACCCTGTTCCGGGCCCCGGGCATGGACGACGCCACGTTCGCGCGCGACCAGGGCATGGTCGCCAAGGACCTGGCGACGCTGAAGGCGCTGATCGAGCGATGATCGTCCTGCGCGCGCCCCGGCCCGGCGACTTCGGCTGGATCGTCCAGCGGCACGGCGTTCTGTATGCGAAGGAACAGGGCTGGGACGCCCGGTTCGAGGGCGTGGTGGCCGGCGTCGTCTCCGACTACATCAAGACCTTCGACCCGGCCCACGAGGCGTGCTGGATCGCCGAACATCAGGGCGTTCCGGTCGGTTCGATCATGCTGGCCCGCGAGAGCGACACGGTCGGCCGCCTGCGCCTGTTGCTGGTCGAACCCTCGGCGCGGGGGTTGGGCGTGGGCGACACGCTGGTGGCCGAATGCCTCAGTTTCGCGCGACTGGCGGGGTACCAGGAGATCGTCCTCTGGACCCAGAACAACCTGCTGCCGGCCCGTCGCCTCTACGAACGCGCCGGCTTCGTGCTGGAGGAAACCTGGGCCTATGACGGCTTCGGCGACGGCCTGATCTCCGAGACCTGGCGGCTGAAGCTTTCCTAAGGTCGCGCCTTCCTTCGACTTTCCGACATAGGAACGATCCGCTCAGCGCCGGGTTTCGCCGTCACCCCGGGCGCATCAGGAGTGGCGGACATGGACAGCTTCAAGACCGACGTCGGTAACGGCGGCGAGACCCACCAGCACGTGCCGGAGAAGGGGCCCCATACGCCCGAGGATCACCTGACCACCAACCAGGGCATCCGGGTTTCCGACAACCAGAACCAGTTGAAGAGCGGCGAGCGCGGCCCGGTGCTGCTGGAGGACTTCGTCCTTCGCGAAAAGATCTTCCACTTCGACCATGAGCGGATCCCGGAACGGATCGTCCACGCCCGCGGCTCGGCCGCCCACGGCTTCTTCGAACTCTTCGAGTCGCTGTCCGACCTGACCAAGGCCGATATCTTCCAGCGGGCCGGCGAGAAGACCCCGGTCTTCACCCGGTTCTCGACGGTGGCCGGCGGGGCCGGCAGCGTCGACACGCCGCGCGACGTGCGCGGCTTCGCGGTGAAGTTCTATACGAAGGAGGGCAACTGGGACCTCGTGGGCAACAATATCCCGGTGTTCTTCATCCAGGACGCCATCAAGTTCCCCGACCTGATCCACTCGGTGAAGATGGAGGCCGACCGCGGCTATCCGCAGGCCGCCAGCGCCCATGACACCTTCTGGGACTTCATCAGCCTGATGCCGGAAAGCACCCACATGATCATGTGGGCCATGAGCGACCGGACCATCCCGCGCAGCTTGCGGACCATCGAGGGCTTCGGCGTCCACACCTTCCGGTTCGTCAACGCGGCCGGCAAGTCGACCTTCGTCAAGTTCCACTGGAAGCCCAAGCAGGGCGTGGCCTCGACGATCTGGGACGAGGCGGTGAAGATCGCCGGCGCCGATCCGGACTTCCAGCGCCGCGACCTGTTCGAGGCCATCCAGCGCGGCGACTTCCCCGAATGGGAGCTGGGCCTGCAGACCTTCGACCAGGCCTTCGCCGACAGCCTGCCGTTCGACGTGCTGGACCCGACCAAGATCATCCCGGAGGAAGTGCTGCCGGTGCGGATCGTCGGCCGCATGGTGCTGGACCGCTGGCCCGACAACTTCTTCGCCGAGACCGAGCAGGTGGCCTATTGCCCGGCCAACATCGTGCCGGGCGTCGACTTCACCAACGATCCGCTGCTGCAGGGCCGGCTGTTCAGCTATCTGGACACCCAGAAGAGCCGGCTGGGCACGGCCAACTTCCACCAGATCCCGATCAACGCGCCCAAGTGTCCTGTGATGAACTTCCAGCGCGACGGGCAGATGCAGATGGCCGTCCCCAAGGGACGGGCCAACTACGAGCCCAACAGCCTGACCGAAACGGCCGGCGAGATCGGTGGGCCGCGCGAATGTCCGATGACGGGGTTCACGACCTTCCAGGCGGCCGACGGTCCCAGCGAGCAGGGCGACAAGCTGCGGATTCGTCCCGAGAGCTTCGCCGACCACTACAGCCAGGCGCGGCTGTTCTTCCGCTCGCTGGATCCGGCCGAGCAGGCCCACCTGGCCTCGGCCCTGGTGTTCGAGCTGTCGAAGGTCGGGATCGAGGCGGTGCGGACGCGGATGATGTCCAACCTGGTCAATGTCGATCCGGACCTGGCCAAGCGGGTCGGGGCCGGGCTGAACATGCCCGTGCCCAAGGCCTCGAAGTCGGCGGTTCCGGTGCAGGACCTGGACCTGTCGCCGGCGCTGCGGATCGTCAACGGCCCGCGCGCGCCCAAGGACATCAAGGGCCATGTGATCGGCGTGCTGGTGGCCGACGGTTCGGACGCCGCGGCGGTCGACAAGCTGAAGGCGGCGATCAGCAAGGCCGGGGCCGTGCCCAAGGTCATCGCGCCGAAGATCGGCGGGGCCAAGGGCGCGGACGGCACGCTGATCCCGGCCGACGGCCAGCTGGCCGGCACGCCGTCGGTGACGGTGGACGCCGTCGCCCTGGTGCTGTCCGACACGGGCTGCTCGGCGTTGCTGAAGGAAGCGGCGGCGGTTCAGTTCGTCATGGACGCCTTCGGGCATCTGAAGGCGATCGGGGCGACTGACGCGGCCAAGCCGTTGCTGGACAAGGCGGGGGTGGAGCCGGACGAGGGCGTGGTCGGTCTGGGCGCGGACTTCATTGCGGCGGCGGCCAAGCGGTTCTGGGATCGGGAGCCGAAGGTGCGGACGCTGGCGTAAGGCAAAGGCCCTCCCCCTGTGGGGGAGGCGGCGCGAAGGCGCCGGTGGGGGGAGTAGACCCACGTCGGCCAACTCCCCCCACCGTCGGCTGCGCCGACACCTCCCCCACAGGGGGAGGACCTAGGTCATCAAATGCCCCCGCCAGGCCTCGCGCAGCACCTTCTTGTCGATCTTCCCCGTCGCGGTCAGGGGCACCGGGGCGAACACCACGTCGTCCGGCGTCCACCACTTGACGATCCTCGGCGCCAGGTACTCCAGCACCTGCGCCTTGCCCACCGACGCCCCCTCGTGCGCCTCGATGACCAGCAGCGGCCGCTCCTCCCACTTGGGGTGCGGCACCCCGACCACGGCGGCGATCTTCACGCCGGGACAGCCGGCGGCGATGTTCTCCAGGTCGATCGAGCTGATCCATTCGCCGCCCGACTTGATGACGTCCTTCTGGCGGTCGGTGATGCGCAGGAAGCCGTGCTCGTCCAGGGTGGCGATGTCGCCGGTGTCGAACCAGCCGTCGTCCTGGGCGGCGTCCTCGTCCTTGCGGTAGTAGCGGCGCACCACCCAGGGGCCGCGCACCTTCAGGGCGCCGGAGGTCTCGCCGTCGCGCGGAGCTTCGGAGCCGTCCTCGTTCTCGACCCGTAGCTCGATGCCGAACTGCAGTCGGCCCTGGCGGGTCCAGATGGCCTCGTTCATGGCGTCCTCGCCAAGTGCGGCGAGGGACGGGGTCGGGGTGGCGATCACGCCCAGCGGACAGGTCTCGGTCATGCCCCAGATCTGCAGCACGTCGACGCCGTACTGGGTCTTGAAGGTCTCGGCCATGGCGCGCGGCACGGCGCTGCCGCCGATCACGACGCGTTTCAGGCTGTCCGGCCGCCGGCCGGTCTGCTCCAGCCAGGCCAGGTACATGGTCCAGATGGTCGGCACCCCGCCGGTGAAGGTGACGCCCTCGCCCTGGATCAGCTCGTGCAGCGACGCCCCGTCCATCTTGTCGGCGGGCAGCACCAGCTTGCTCCCGCAGATCGGACCGGTGAACGGCAGGCCCCAGGCGGTGGCGTGGTAGAGGCTGGAACAGGGCATCACCACGTCGAAGGCGGTCAGGCCGAATGCGCTGGACAGGCCCCCGGCCATGGCGTGCAGCACCACGGCGCGGTGCGAATAGAGCACCCCCTTGGGGTCGCCCGTCGTGCCCGAGGTGTAGCAGAGGAAGGCTCCGGCGTTCTCGTCCAGCATGGGCCAGTCGACGGTCTCGGCCTCGCCGGCGATCAGCGTCTCATACGAGGTCGCCCCGATGTCGGCGTCATGGGCGCGCTCGGCGTCCGACAGCATGACGAAGGTCTTCACCGTGGTCAGGCGCGGGGCCAGGCGCGCGACCAGCTCGGCGAAGTTGCGGTCGAACAGCAGGACGCCGCTGGCCGCGTGGTTGATCGTGAAGACGATCTGCTCGTCCGACAGCCGGGGATTGGCGGTGTGCAGCACCGCGCCGATGCCGGGCGCGGCATAGAACAGCTCCAGGTGCCGATGGGTGTTCCAGGCCAGGGACGTGACCCGGTCGCCGGACCGCACGCCCAGCCGCGCCAGGGCGTTGGCCGCCTGGGCGGCGCGACGGGCCAGGCCCGCATAGTCATAGCGCCAGACGGGCTCGTCGATCAGCCGGGAGACCACCTCGCGCCCGCCGTGGGCGCTGGCCGCATAGCGCAGGATGCCGCTGATCAGCAGCGGCGCGGTCTGCATCAGGCCCGGGATCATGGGCGCTCCTCCCTGTTCTTATTGGGAGGAGCTTAGAACGCCGTCGCGCGATTGGGAGCGGGCAAATCCATTTCGCTCACCAAAAGGTGAGCGAAATGGCGTCGGATCGCCCTAGAGCTTGGCCAGGACCGCGTCGCCCATCTGGGCGGTGGTCAGCGAACCGCCCAGATCGCGGGTGCGGGCTCCGCCGTCCAGCGCCGCCTTGACCGCCGCCAGCAGGGCGTCGGCGGCGTCGGCGCGGTCCAGCGACCAGCGCAGGGCCATCTCGAACGACAGGATGGCGGCCAGCGGATTGGCCACGCCCTTGCCGGCGATGTCGGGGGCCGAGCCGTGGATGGGTTCGTACAGGCCCGGCTTGCCCGCCGCGCCCAGGGCCGCCGAGGGCAGCATGCCCAGCGAGCCGGTCAGCATGGCGGCGGCGTCGGACAGGATGTCGCCGAACAGGTTGTCGGTGACGATGACGTCGAACTGCTTGGGGGCGCGGACCAGCTGCATGGCGCAGTTGTCGGCCAGGATGTGCTCCAGCTGGACGTCGGCGTAGTCGCGGGCGTGCAGGTCGGTGACCACCTGCTTCCACAGCAGGCCGCTCTCCATGACGTTCGACTTCTCGGCCGAGGCCACGCGGTTGCCGCGGCCGCGGGCCAGCTCGAAGGCCACCCGGGCCACGCGCTCGATCTCCGCGGTGGTGTAGACCTGGGTGTCGACACCGCGCTTCTGGCCGTTGCCGAGATCCTCGATGCCACGCGGCTGGCCGAAATAGACGCCGCCCGTCAGTTCACGGACGAACATGATGTCCAGCCCCGAGACCAGCTCGCGCTTGAGGCTGGAGGCGTCGGCCAGGGCTTCGAAGCAGTAGGCCGGGCGCAGGTTGGCGTAGACGTCCATCGCCTTGCGCAGGTTCAGCAGGCCGGCTTCCGGGCGCAGGTGGCGCGGGGCGTTCGCCCATTGCGGGCCGCCGACCGCGCCCATCAACACCGCGTCGCTGGCCAGGGCCGCGTCGCGGACCTCGTCGGTCAGGGGCGTTCCGTGGGCGTCGTAGCTGGCGCCGCCGTAGATCCGCTCCTCGATGTTCAGGTCGGGCGTGAGGGCGGCGGCCACTCGGCGCACCTGCGCGCAGACCTCGGGGCCGATCCCGTCGCCGGGCAGGAGCAGAAGCGTGGACATCGGAAGGCTTTCTTAGATTTGGCGGGTGTCGGAGACGTCGAACGACGACATGCGGCGGTCATGGACGCCCAGTTCGGGGAAGCAGGCGCGCCAGGCGGCCATGTGCGGGCTGGCGCGGTGGAAGGCCACGGCCTCCTCGTCGACGAAGTGCTCGAACACCCGGATCAGGCCGGGGTCCAGCGGATCCTCGCTGAGCGCGTAGTCCAGGCAGCCTGGCTCGGCCCGGCTGCCCTCGACCTGGGCCTTCAGGTGCGGGCGCAGGTCGGCCAGCCGTTCGGGCGGGACGCGGATCGTGCCGGCAAGGATGACGGAGCCGGATTTGGGCATCAGGCTTCCAGCCAGGGACGGTCCAGCGCCCGCTTGCTTTCGTAGACGTCGATGTCGGCGCCGTGCATCAGCGTCTCGCCGATGAAGTCCAGGCCCTTGAGCATCTTGTCCTTCCGCACCGGGTCGATGTCGAAATGGAAGCTCCTGCCCGAGGGCGAGATCACGGTCTGGGCGGCCAGGTCGACGCTGACCATGTGGTTGCCGCCCTTGGCCTCGTCCATCAGCTGGGCGACTTCCTCGGGCTTCAGCACCACCGGCAGCAGGCCGTTGTTGAAGCAGTTGTTGTTGAAGATGTCGGCGAAGCTGGTCGAGATCACGCACATGATCCCGTAGTCCATCAGCGCCCAGGGGGCGTGCTCGCGCGACGAACCGCAGCCGAAGTTGTCGCCGGCGATCAGCACGGACGAGCCCTTGTACTCCGGCTTGTTCAGCACGAAGTCGGGGATCTCGTTCCCCTCGCCGTCGAAGCGGAAGTCGAAGAACAGGCCCTTGGCCAGGCCCTCGCGCTCGACGGTCTTGAGGAACTGCTTGGGGATGATCTGGTCGGTGTCGATATTGGCCAGCGACAGGGGCGCGGCGCGGCCGTCGAGGCGGGTGAAGGCCTGCATCAGACGGTCTCCTCGAGCAGGGTTCGCACATCGACCAGGTAGCCGGCGATCGCCGCCGCCGCCGCCATGGCCGGCGAGACCAGGTGGGTGCGGCCGGCGCGGCCCTGGCGGCCCTCGAAGTTGCGGTTGCTGGTCGAGGCGCAGCGCTCCTGCGGGGCCAGCTTGTCGGGGTTCATGGCCAGGCACATCGAGCAGCCCGGCTCGCGCCAGTCGAAGCCCGCGGCCTTGAAGATGGCGTCCAGGCCCTCTTCCTCGGCCTGTTCCTTGACCAGGCCCGAGCCTGGCACGACCATGGCCTTGACGTGCGGGGCCACCAGGCGGCCATGCAGGAAGGCTTCCTGCACCACGGCGGCGGCGGCGCGCATGTCCTCGATCCGGCTGTTGGTGCACGAGCCGATGAAGACGCGGTCGATGCGGGCCTCGGAGATCGGCTGGCCGGCGGTCAGGCCCATATAGTCCAGCGCCCGGTGGGCGGCGGCGCGCTTGTCCGGGGTGGCGAAGCTTTCCGGATCCGGCACGTTGCCGGTCACCGGGATGACGTCCTCGGGCGAAGTGCCCCAGGTGACCATCGGGACCAGGGCCGAGCCGTCGATCACCACGGTGCGGTCGAAATGGGCGTCCTCGTCGCTGACGAAGCTTTTCCAGTACGACAGGGCCATGTCCCAGGCCCCGCCCTTCGGCGCCGAGGGCTTGCCCTGGATGTAGGCGAAGGTCTTGTCGTCGGGCGCGACCAGGCCGGCCTTGGCGCCGCCCTCGATGGTCAGGTTGCATAGGGTCATGCGGCCTTCCATCGACAGGTCGCGGACCACCTGGCCGGCGAACTCGATGACGTAGCCGGTGCCGCCGGCGGTGCCGATCTCGCCGATCACGGCCAGCGCGACATCCTTCGCCGTGACGCCGGGGCCCAGCTGGCCGTCGACGCGGACCAGCATGTTCCTGGCCTTCTCCTGGCGCAGGGTCTGGGTGGCCAGCACGTGCTCGACCTCGGACGTGCCGATGCCGTGGGCCAGGGCCCCGAAGGCGCCGTGGGTCGAGGTGTGGCTGTCGCCGCAGACGATGGTCATGCCCGGCTGGGTGCGGCCCTGCTCGGGACCGACCACGTGGACGATCCCGTTGCGGATGTCGCCCATCGGGAAGAACTCGATGCCGTTGTCCTTGACGTTGCGCGCCAGGGTCTGGAGCTGCAGGCGCGCCTCGTCGTCGGCCACGGCGTCGACGCCCAGGGCCTGGCCCTCGGTCGGGATGTTGTGGTCGGCCACGGCGAGCGTGCGGTCGGGCCGGCGCACCTTGCGGCCGGCCGCGCGAAGCCCGGCGAAGGCCTGCGGGGTGGTGACCTCGTGGATGAGGTGCAGGTCGATATAGAGGATCGCTTCGCCGTTGGTTTCGCTGACGACGTGGGCGTCCCAGATCTTGTCGTAGAGGGTCTTGCGTGCGCGGGTCATGATACCCGCGCATCTAGGCCCTGAGGACGGGCGCGTAAAGCGAGGAAGCGCCGAAAATTCACGTTCGCCGGCGGGTGTTGCGATCAATCCTGCCCCACAGGCGCCGCGTGCGGACGTTTTGACGCAGTTTCTTGCCTCTGCGGGCGAGGTGCGGGGGCTGAACGAAAAGAGGGCGCGCTCTGTGGCGCGCCCTCATATCTTTATTTCCTTCAGTGGCTATGACGCCGTTTCTGAAGAGGGCCGCTCCCTTGCAAGGGGGCGGTCTATAAGCCCGTCGCAAAGCGGTGGGGGTGCATTCACCAAACACCAGCGAACGGCGTTTTGTCAATATATTCGTGCGGTTGCACGAAAGCTTGACCATGGAAACCCCGGCGGCTGAAAGGAAAACCGCCTAAAAAAAAAGGGCCCCGGCGTTTCCGCCAGGGCCCCATTCGTTTCGCGAAGCCGCGAGCCTTATTCGGCGGTCTCGGTCTTGCGGACGTTCGAACGCTCGGCGATGCGGGCCGACTTACCGCGACGGTCGCGCAGGTAGTACAGCTTGGCGCGACGGACGACGCCGCGACGCTTGACTTCGATGCTTTCGATGCTCGGCGAGAGCAGCGGGAACAGACGTTCCACGCCTTCGCCGAACGAGATCTTGCGGACGGTGAAGCTCTCGTGCACGCCGCCGCCCGAACGGGCGATGCAGACGCCCTCGTAGGCCTGGACGCGCTCGCGCTCGCCTTCCTTGATGCGGACGTTGACGCGCAGGGTGTCGCCCGGCTCGAACTCGGGGATGGCGCGGGCGGCCAGCAGACGCTGGGCTTCTTCGCGCTCGAGTTCCTTGATGATGTTAGCAGCCATAACTCTAGTCTCCTTTGGGCTTACCCGTTTTCGGGCCGCCTTTTGCCTGTTGATTGGCGAGATGCGCTTCCCAGAGGTCTGGACGCCGCTCGCGGGTGGTCTCTTCACGCATACTGGTCCGCCATTGGGCCACCTTCTTGTGGTCGCCCGACAGCAGCACCTCGGGGATATCCAGCCCTTCGAACGTCCGCGGTCGCGTGTACTGCGGATGCTCGAGGAGGCCGTCCTCGAAGCTTTCTTCCTGCGTGCTCTCGAAATTGCCCAGAACCCCTGGAGCCAATCGAACGCACGCCTCGATCACGACCATCGCCGCCGCCTCGCCACCGGCTAGAACGGCGTCTCCGACCGAGACCTCCTCGAACCCCCGGGCGTCGAGCACCCGCTGGTCCACCCCCTCGAAACGGCCGCACAGGACGATGACGCCCGGCGCTTTCGACCACTCCTTGACGCGCGCCTGGGTCAGGGGCCGACCCCGGGCGCTCATGTACAAAAGCGGCCGCCCACCGACCTCCACGCTGTCGAGCGCGGCGGCGATGACGTCCGCTTTTAGCACTGCTCCCACGCCTCCACCCGCGGGGGTGTCGTCGAGGAAGCCGCGCTTATCCTTGGAAAACCCCCGAATGTCCAGTGTTTCCAATCGCCACAGGTCCTGCTCCTTCCACGACGTGCCGATCAGCGAGACGCCGAGCGGGCCAGGAAAGGCCTCGGGAAACATGGTCAGGACGGTGGCGGTGAACGGCATGGGCGCTCCATAGCGCCCAAAGCGGCTAGGAATCTAGGTCAGGATGGTTTTGGGAAGGGGTTTGCCGGCCTCGGCGGGCATCAGCGGCGGGGTCAGCCTGACCGGCTCGCTGGTTATGTCGGCGGGTGGCGCGACGTGATGCACGGGAGCCACCGCCAGCACGGCGGCGGTGGTAAGGGTGGCGGCGACGAGCGCCGTACCGACACGGATCTTCTTCCATGAAACCATGGGCCAGGGTCTTCCTGTGTTTCGGGTCGTCCAATCCAAAGCCCGGGAGAGGGGGAGGTTCCCGTTTTCGCGGCCTTGGCGAACCTCCTGCCTCTAGGCGAGGCAATTGACCTCGCCAAGGCGGCATTACGACGCGCCGGCCGCATTTGCGACGATCGGCCGCCTTCTTGGGCGCCCGCCGCCGAGGGATGTCAGCAGCGGGTCATCAAGGTCCGATTTCCGCGAGACGACTAGGGCGCGATTGCTCAATAGTTCGGCCGCCAGATCCCTCGGAGCCGCCGCCATGACCACGACCGCCGACCAGTTCCACGCCCTGCACGCCGGTCCGGACGTGCTGTTGCTGCCCAACGCCTGGGATGCGGCCAGCGCCGCCCTGATGGAGGACGCCGGAGCCAAGGCCGTGGCCACCTCCAGCGCGGCCGTAGCCTGGGCGCGGGGCTATGCCGACGGCGACGCCGTTCCCGTGGCCGCCGTCATCGACGCCGTCGCCGGCATCGCCCGGGTGGTGTCGGTCCCGGTCACCGCCGACATCGAGGGCGGCTACACCGACGACCTGCCGACCCTGGCCGAGACCATCAAGGCGGTGGTCGGGGCGGGCGCGGTCGGGATCAATTTCGAGGACGGCCGCCGCGATCCGACGCTTCACGCCCGCAAGATCGAGACCGCCCGGGCCGCCGCCGGCCAGGCGGGCGTGAACCTGTTCATCAACGCCCGCACCGACGTCTATCTGGCCGGGCTGGCCCAGGGCGAGGCCGCCCTGGCCGAGACCCTGCGCCGCGCCGCGCTCTATGCCGGCGCCGGGGCCAGCGGGATCTTCGTGCCCCTGCCGATCGAGGAAGACCTGCTGGGCCAGCTGGCCGCCGGGATCGCCCTGCCGCTCAACGCCATGGGCCGCCCCGGCATCCCGTCGGCCCAGCGGCTGGCGCAGCTCGGCGTGCGCCGTCTCAGCTCGGCCACGGGCCCGTTCAACGCCGCCTACGGGGCGATGCTGACGGGGACCCGGGCCTTTCTCGCGGGCGGCGACACCACCGGCTACGCGGCGTTCGGCAAGGACCTGCCCAACCTGAACGCCCGGTTCGGCTAGGGACCGGCGCTTGGGGTGTTCCCGGGCGCGCTCCGACCGCCTATCTTCCCGGCCATGACCGATACGCTCGCGCCCGATTCCGCCGCCGCTCCCATTCCGAGTGAAGAGGGGGCAGACCGTCCCCTGACCCAGGACGGCCCCGCCGTGCGGCTGTTCCTGGTCGACGGCTCGGCCTATCTGTTCCGCGCCTATCACGCCCTGCCGCCGCTGACCCGCAAGAGCGACGGCCTGCCGGTGGGCGCGGTCCAGGGCTTCTGCAACATGCTGTGGAAGCTGATGCGCGACATGCAGGGCGATGCGCCCACGCACCTGGCGGTGATCTGGGACCACTCCGAGAAGACGTTCCGCAACACGCTCTACGACAAGTACAAGGCCCACCGGCCGCCGCCGCCCGAGGACCTGATCCCGCAGTTCCCGCTGGTGCGCGAGGCCACCCGCGCGTTCGGCGTGCCGGCCATCGAGCTGCCCGGCTACGAGGCCGACGACCTGATCGCCGCCTATGCCTGCAAGGTCCGCGACATGGGCGGCGAGGCTGTGATCGTCTCGTCCGACAAGGACCTGATGCAGCTGGTCGGCGAGGGCGTGTCGATGTTCGACCCGATGAAGGGCGTGCGCATCGACCGCGAGCAGGTGTTCGAGAAGTTCGGCGTCTATCCCGAGCGGGTGGTCGACGTGCAATCGCTGTGCGGCGACAGCGTCGACAACGTCCCGGGCGCCCCCGGCATCGGCATCAAGACCGCCGCCCAGCTGATCAACGAGTATGGCGACCTCGACACGCTGCTGGCCCGGGCCGACGAGATCAAGCAGCCCAAGCGCCGCGAGACCCTGATCGAGTTCGCCGACCAGATCCGCCTGTCGCGCCAGCTGGTGAAGCTGGACTGCGACACGCCTCTGCCCGAGCCGGTCGACGATCTGGTGGTGCGCGAGCCCGACAAGCAGGTGCTGGCCGACTTCCTGGAGCTGATGGAGTTCCGCTCGCTGGCCCGCCGGGTCGGGGACGGCAACGCCGCCGCCTCGCCGCGCACCCTGGATCGTCCCGTCAGCACCCCGACCGCGCCGGTGCTCGGCGTGTCCTACATGGGCGCGGCCGCCCSGGCGGCGGCCAACCCGGTCGCCGAGCCGGCCAGCGTCGACCACGCGGCCTATGTCCGCATCCAGGACTTGGAGACCTTGAACGCCTGGGTGGCCAAGGCCACGGCCAAGGGGATCGTCGCCTTCGACACCGAGACCGACGCCCTGTCTTCGGCGACCGCCGGCCTATGCGGCGTGTCCCTGGCCATTTCGCCGGGAGAGGCTTGCTATATCCCGGTCGGCCACTGCGAGAAGGACGGCCTGGCCCTGGAGGCCGCCGCCGACCTTGTCCAGATCCCGCTCGAAGAGGCGATGGCCGCCCTGAAGCCGCTGCTGGAAGATCCGGCGGTGCTGAAGATCGCCCAGAACGCCAAGTACGACATCGCCGTCCTGGCGCGCCACGGGATCAATGTGGGGCCGATCGAGGACACCATGCTGATCAGCTACGTGCTGGAGGCTGGCTTGCACGGCCACGGCATGGACGAGCTGTCGGAGCTGTGGCTGGGCCACAAGCCCATCCCGTTCAAGCAGGTGGCCGGGACCGGCAAGGCGCAGATCAGCTTCAAGCACGTGGGCCTGAACGAGGCGACGGCCTACGCCGCCGAGGACGCCGACGTCACCCTGCGCCTCTACAATGTGCTGAAGCCGCGCCTGGCCGCCGAAGGCCTGCTGACGGTCTACGAGACCCTGGAGCGCCCGCTGCCGACCGTGCTGGCGGCGATGGAGAACGACGGCATCCGCGTCGATCCCGAGACCCTGCGCCGGCTCTCCAACGAGTTCTCGATGCGCATGGCCCAGTTCGAGGCCCGGGCCCAGGAGCTGGTCGGACGCCCGTTCAACCTGGGCAGCCCCAAGCAGATCGGCGACGTGTTGTTCGGCGAGATGCAGCTGAAGGGCGGCAAGAAGACCGCCACCGGCCAGTGGTCCACCGACAGCGACGTGCTGGAGGCTCTCGCGAATGAGCACGAGCTGCCGCGCGTGCTGCTGGACTGGCGCCAGCTGTCCAAGCTGAAGGGCACCTATACCGAAAACCTGATCGCGGCGATCGCGCCGGGCGGCGGCAACCGGGTGCACACCTCCTACGCCCTGGCCTCGACCACGACGGGCCGCCTGTCGTCGTCGGATCCCAACCTGCAGAACATCCCGATCCGCACCGAGGAAGGCCGCAAGATCCGCAAGGCCTTCGTGGCCGCGCCGGGCAAGGTGCTGATCAGCGCCGACTACAGCCAGATCGAGCTGCGCCTGCTGGCCCACATCGGCGACATCCCCCAGCTGAAGAAGGCCTTCCAGGAGGGCCTGGACATCCACGCCATGACCGCGTCGGAGATGTTCAACGTGCCGATCGAGGGCATGCCCTCGGAAGTGCGCCGCCGGGCCAAGGCGATCAATTTCGGCATCGTCTACGGCATCAGCGCGTTCGGCCTGGCCAACCAGCTGTCGATCCCGCAGGGCGAGGCCGGGGCCTATATCAAGACCTATTTCGAGCGCTTCCCCGGCATCCAGGCCTATATGGAGGCGACCAAGGCCTTCGTGCGCGAGCACGGCTATGTCAGCACCATCTTCGGGCGGAAGATCAACATCCCCGACATCGGCGGCAAGTCGGTGGCCCACCGGCAGTTCGCCGAGCGGGCGGCGATCAACGCCCCGATCCAGGGCGCGGCGGCTGACGTGATGCGCCGGGCGATGATCCGCATGCCGGGCGCGCTGAAGGCGGCCGGGCTGTCGAGCCGGATGCTGCTGCAGGTGCACGACGAACTGGTCTTCGAAGCCCCCGAGGCCGAGGCCCAGGCCACGATCGACGTCGCCCGCGAGATCATGCAGGGCGCCGCCGAGCCGGCCGTGGCCATCTCGGTGCCCCTGACGGTCGAGGCCCGGGCCGCCGCCAACTGGGACGAGGCGCACTGACGAAAATTTTTCTAACCCTCGCACACCCGCTACTTGAGGTTGGGTTCCGTAGGGGAAGGCTCCGTATCCCTTATACAATACAATCTTGGGTGAGGCTTGTTCCACAAAACGTTGTTATTGTTGAGGAATAGATTCCACCGGTGCGACGTTGCGCCACAGTACGGTTAATGTCGCGGAAACCCTGTCGCCCTCAATGGTTGACTGTGCGACGCGTGCTTCTGGCTACAGCTTAACTTTCCGTGGTCATGAAGTTCGCGTCGCGGTCCCATTTGGAGCGCGACCATGAACTTCGGCGACCTGAAAATTCCGCACAAGCTGTTGGCGGTTTTCGCGGTGATGCTCACCACCATCGCGATCATGGGCGCGGCGCTCTTCGTCAACCAGATGGAGTTCGAGGGTTCGGTCCGGCGCACGGAACGCGCCCATCAGGCGCTGCGCGCCGCCGACACCGCCGCCTTCCGCCTGACCCGTCAGGAGAACTCGCTGCGGGGCTTCCTGCTCTCGGGCGACGAGTACTACGTCAAGCGTCTGGAAGAGGCCCACAAGCCCAAGTTCCTGGCCGCCCTGGATGAGTTGCGGACCCTGGCGGCCGGCGACGAAGCCCAGCTGACCAGGATTTCGGCGGTCGACGCCGCCTACGCCGGCTACCGCAAGGCGGCCATCGAGCCGGGCGAGACCCTGGCCCGCGATCCGGCCACCCACCAGCAGGCCGTCGACCTGGTCAAGCACGACGGGATCGCCGACCAGACGGTCACGGTGGTCGAGGACGCCATCGACGCGATCGTCAAGGATTCGGAAGCCGTCGTCGCGGCCGAGGCGACCGCCCAGAAGAAGTCGTCGCTGGAAGCGCGCCTGACCCTGCTGATCGGCACCGCCATCGCCATCGCCATCGCCTTCGGCGGCGGGCTGCTGCTGTCCGGCGTCATCGCCGCGCCGGTGTCGGCCATGACCGCCGCCATGCGCCGCCTGGCCTCGGGCGACAACGGGGTCGGCATCCCCGCCGCCGGCCGCAAGGACGAGATCGGCCAGATGGCCGCCGCCGTGGCCACCTTCAAGGAAGCCGCCCTGGCCAAGCTCCGCCTGGAGGCCGTCGCCGAACAGACCCGCCTGGCGGCCGAAAGCGAGCGCGCCGCCAATGACGACGAGCGCCGCGTGGTCGCCGCCGAGCAGACCGCGGTGGTCGACGCCCTGGCCTCGAACCTGGCGCGACTGGCCCAGGGCGATCTGACCTGCGGCATCGACGCCGAATTCACCGGCCGCTATCGCCAGCTGCGCGAGGACTTCAACGTGGCGGTCGAGAAGCTGCGCGAGGCCATGGGGGCGATCATCGTCTCCACCAACGGGGTCCGCAGCGGTTCGGACGAGATCGCCGACGCCTCCGACAGCCTGGCGCGCCGCACCGAGCAGCAGGCCGCCAGCCTGGAAGAGACCGCCGCCGCCCTGGACGAGATCACCGCCACGGTCCGCAAGACCGCGTCCGGCGCCAAGGAGGCCTCCACCGTGGTCGCCACCGCCCGCACCGACGCCGAAAAGTCGGGCCGGATCGTCGCCCAGGCGGTCCAGGCCATGACCGAGATCGAGACCTCGTCGGCCCAGGTCAGCCAGATCATCGGCGTGATCGACGAGATCGCCTTCCAGACCAACCTGCTGGCCCTGAACGCCGGCGTCGAAGCCGCCCGTGCGGGTGACGCCGGCCGAGGCTTCGCGGTGGTGGCCCAGGAAGTCCGGGCCCTGGCCCAGCGTTCGGCCGAAGCGGCCAAGGAGATCAAGACCCTGATCTCGACCTCCACCCAGCAGGTCGGGGCCGGCGTGGACCTGGTCGGCCAGACCGGCGACGCCCTGCAGCGCATCGTCACCCAGGTGGCCTCGATCGACGAGCTGGTCACCGAGATCGCCGCCTCGGCGGTCGAGCAGTCGACGGGCCTGCACGAGGTCAACAACGCCGTGAACCAGATGGACCAGGTCGTGCAGCAGAACGCCGCGATGGTCGAGGAAGCCACGGCGGCCAGCCACTCGCTGAAGAACGAGGCCAATCAGCTGGCGGCCCTGGTCGACCGCTTCCAGGTCGGCGGCGCCGCGGCGGCTCCGGCCAAGCGCGCCCCCGCCGCCCGTCCGGCCGCGGCCCGCGCCGCGACCTTCGTCCGCCCCGGCGCGGCGCGTGGAAACACCGCCCTCGCGGCAAAGACCGACGAGTGGGAAGAGTTCTGATCGGCGTCCCCTCGACGATCGGATGAAGAAGGCTCCCCGGTGTCCCCGGGGGGCCTTTTTCTTGTAACTCGTGGTGGTCCCAGGCGGGGGACCGCCCAAGCCGACATGAGCTTCCGTTCCGATCTAGCGGATTTTGACAGGTACCTGACGCTAGGACTGAGATTTGGATTTTCGGTCGGGCGCAGTCAGCTCTCGTACGGTTCGCCTACGTTTCTTCGCGTCCTCGCGTACGGCTCTTCCCGCCGTCTTTCTTTCTTTGATTATTCGACGCTCAGATATCAGGGTTCCGAAGTGGGCGACCCCTTGATCTAGAAGATCTTGGCAATAATCCCATCTTTCAACGGCATTTCGCGTGGCTCCTGCATATTTTGGCAGACCGTGTTTCCAGTAGCTTGCCAAGAATTCAAGAGAATATCTGGCGTTTCTTGTGTAGTAATTAAATGACCATTCGCGAGCGGTTTTATCTTGAGGATATGCGATTGCATTATCTTCGATTAAACGAGCTAGGAAATCTCTTCCATGAGTAAACACTTGCTCTCTCTTGCCTGTTTTGTCGGCTAAGAACGCTGCTCTCCATAGCGAAAACGCGACCGCCAGCAGCTCTTGGGAGGCCCTCGATGCTGTCTTGGTCTTCCAAAACGCGGGATCTTCGTCAAAAAGCCTCAACAACTTCAGGCAGCATTCCTGATTGCGTGCTCTGCTACGGATCGCCCACTCGAGGTGGTCATGCTTGGTTACAGCCTGGCTCATCCCATCCCTCTTTCGTCAACCGGCCTAAGGCCAAGCTGTACAGGTGAGCTAGGAGGCGACCTGATCAGTCGTCAAGCTTGTGGGGGGGGCTTATTGCGATACTTTGGCGCGTGTTTGGCTGCAGGCGGCGTCGTCCCACCGCGCTAAAGCAAGCCTGAGGTTGTGCTGGGGAGGACGTGTCGCGAGGCGCCTCAATGTGCTCGCTCAGTACCAGCCCGCCTCGCGCAGCGTCCGGGCATAGGCCCGGCTGACTGGGGCCTCGACGCCGCTGGTCAGGGTCAGGACGGCGCGGCCGTCGCCGCGTTTGGCGTCGCGCACCGCCGCCTTGGCCACCCACCACGAGCGATGGGTCTGGGCGCCCTCGATGCCCTCCAGCTCGGCCACGGCGTCCGACAGCCGCAGCAGGATCAGGTCCTGGCCCTTGGAGGTGTGCAGGCGCAGATAGTGGTCCTCGGCCTGGACCGCGTAGAGCTCGCCGCCGCGCAGGCGAGGCGGCAGGCGTTCGAGGAAGCGCGGGGGCGGGGCCTCCGGCGGCGCGGCGTGAGTCTCGATCGGACGGCGGGTGGCCAGGGTCATCAGCGCCGTCATGCCGCTGGTCATCACCAGGGTGATGCCGAAATAGGTCGCCACGACGCGCGGGGTCAGGGGCGCGCGGCCGCCGGCGATCCAGACCAGCGTCGCGAACAGCGGCGTCAGCACCGCCACGATGATCAGGGCCCGCCACCAGGTCGCGTCCAGGCCGGGCCACAGCCGGCTGACGGCCAGGGCCGTGGTCGTGCCCAACACCGCGCCCAGGCTCGACAGGCCGATCCAATAGGCCAGGCGCGCGCCCAACAGCATGTCGAAGGTGCCCAGGGCGCCGATCAGCGCCAGGAACGCGCCGGCCGCGACGGCCACGACCAGCGGACGGACATAGCTCCGCAGCAAGGTGGTCGTTGGCGCTTCGCCAATGGCGCCGGCCCGCCGTTCACGAACTGCCGACGCTTTCTCACGCACCTTCGGATGACCCCTGTCGCCGTCGATCCTAAGCCGGATCCGACCTTGATCGCCCTAGCACGGCGCGATCGCTTCGGGAGAAAACAAGATGTCCGACACCAGCCTGTCAATCGGTCCGGCCCGCTTTCTGCGCATGGTGGTCGTCGGCCTGGCCGTCACCGTGGGCCTTATCCTGGCGGTGGGGGCGGCGCAAGGCCGTGGGCCGGCCGCGACCCTGGCCGGCTTCCTGCACCTGAAGGGCCAGATGCACGCGCCGAACTTCGGACTGCTGGCGGCCGCGCCGATCCAGATCCAGATCCACGTCGCGGCGGTCAGCACGGCCCTGGCGGTCGGGATCGCCCTGATGCTGGGCCTGAAGGGCAACACCGTCCACCGCACCCTGGGCTGGATCTGGGTGGTCGCCATGGCGACGGCGGCGATCTCGTCGCTGTTCATCCACCGCGCCAACGCCGGAAGCTTCAGCTTCCTGCACCTGTTCGCCGGCTGGACCCTGATCGCCCTGCCCATGGGGGTGTTCGCCGCCCGCAAGCACAATGTCCGCCTGCATGGTCGGACCATGACCGGCCTGTTCGTCGGCGGCCTGCTGATCGCCGGCGCCTTCGCCTTCCTGCCGGGCCGGCTGATGTGGCAGGTCGTGTTCGGCTAATACGCGCCGCGCTTGCCAGGCCCGCGATAGGAGGCCTACGAACGGTCAAGCAATGCGCGGACCACAGAGCATGACGTCGCAAGTTCGAGCCCCTCGCGCCCAGCCGGCCTCCCCTGTAAAGCCGGCCGGTCGCGGCCGCCCCGCCAAGGCCACGGGGCGGGACCTGAAGGAGACCATCCTCGACGCCGCCGAGGGCCTGTTCGCGCGTCACGGCTTCCACGGCGTCACCATCCGCCAGGTCGCGGCCGAGGCCGGCGTCGACACCGCCCTGATCCACTACTATTTCGGCGCCAAGCGCGAGCTGTTCGACTCGGTGTTCCTGCGCCGGGCCGAGATCCTCAACACCGCCCGCGGCCTGTCGATGGACGCCTACGAGAAGAGCCATCCCGGGACCATGACGGTCGAGGGGGTGATCGAGGCCTTCATCGAACCCCTGCTGCGCATCTCCCAGGACGGCGGCCAGGGGTGGAAGAGCTATTTCGCCCTGGTGGCCCAGGTGAACAACACCCCGGCCTGGGGCGGCGAGACCATGGCGCGGTTCTTCGACCCCGTGGTCCATCGGCTGGTCGAGACCCTGAAGGTGGTTCGTCCGGACGCCGAGTATCGCGACCTCTACTGGAGCTACCAGTTCCTGACCGGCTCGATGATGCTGGCCCTGTCGGAGACCGGCCGCATCGACTCGTTGTCCGAGGGGCTGTGCCATTCCAGCGACCTCGGCGCGGTGCGGGCCCGACTGTTCGCCTATTGCGCGGCGGGCTTCGAGGCGGTGATC
Organism: Caulobacter sp. P1_D6; assembly: GCF_056406095.1. Lineage (NCBI taxonomy): Bacteria > Pseudomonadati > Pseudomonadota > Alphaproteobacteria > Caulobacterales > Caulobacteraceae > Caulobacter > Caulobacter sp. P1_D6. Next base: position 28,259 of record NZ_JBFUAW010000035.1, read on the forward strand.
GCCCGCGCGCCACAGGGCTGATTTCCCTATCTTCCCAAAGGCTTGTAACGTCTCACGCCTTCATTTCATCAGATGATGAAAAAAGGCTGGCGCAAACTCCCGGTCTGGGTGACAGTGTTATCCAATTCGCGAACGAATGAATTCGCGGAAGCCGGGAAATGCGTCCGTTCAACGGGCCGGTCCGGCACGGGACGGAACGCATAGGGGAGGGGAAACCCGATGAAAACGATGCTCAAGCTGGCGTTGCTGGCCGGCGCGGCCTGGTCGGCCGCCGCGACCACCGCGGTCGCTCAGGAAGCGTCCGCCGGCGCGAACTCCGCGCAGGTCGAGGAACTGGTCGTCACGGCCCGCCGCCGCGAGGAAACCCTCAAGGACGTGCCGGTCGCCGTCTCGGCCTTCACCGCCGAGACCCTGGAGCGCCAGGCCGCCAACGACATCACCACCCTGTCGCAGACCTCGCCGAACACCACGGTGCAGACCGCGCGGGGCTCGAACTCGACCCTGATCTCCTACATCCGCGGCATCGGCCAGCAGGATCCGCTGTGGGGCTACGAGCCCGGCGTCGGCCTCTATGTCGACGACGTCTACATCTACCGGCCGCAGGGCGCGGTGCTGGACGTGTTCGACGTCTCGCGGATCGAAGTGCTGCGCGGCCCGCAAGGCACGCTGTACGGCCGCAACACCATCGGCGGCGCGATCAAGTATGTGACCAACCGCCTGGGCGACGAGGCCGGCGGCAAGGTCCGCGCGACCTACGGCAGCTACAATCAGACCGACCTACTGGTCGAGGGCCACACGCCCGTGGCCGGCGGCCTGTCGGTCGGCGGCGCCTACGCCCTCTACAAGCGCGACGGCTACGGCAAGAACCTGACGACCGGCGCCGAGCACTATAACAAGGACGTCCAGGCCATCCGCCTGAGCGCCGAGTACCAGCCCACCGACGACCTGTTCTTCCGCCTGGCCTACGACAAGGTCGAGGACGACTCCAACCCCCGCCACGGCCACCGCGAACTGCCGGCCCTGGTCGGCAACTACCCGGTGCTGGACGTCTATGACACCCAGGCGGGCCTGGGCGACTCCAACTCGGTCGAGACCGAGGGCGTGTCGCTGACCGGCGAATATCACGCCACCGACAGCCTGACGCTGAAGTCGATCACCGCCAGCCGCAAGGGCCACACCACCACCGTCATCGACTTCGACGGCACGCCCGTGCCGACCCTCGACATTCCCGCCACCTACGACGACCGGTCGTTCTCGCAGGAACTGCAGGCGGTCTATTCGGACGAGACCGTCCAGGGCGTGTTCGGCCTCTACTACATGAACAGCCAGGCCTCGGGCGAGTTCGACACCATCGCCGGCAATCTGGGCGTCTCGATCGCCGACGGCGGCAAGGTCAGCACCCAGAGCTTCGCGGCCTTCTTCGACGCCAGCGCCAACTTCACCGACCGCTTCAAGGTCTCGGTCGGCGCCCGCGCCACCCGCGACCACAAGCGCAGCAACACCTTCCGCTATTTTTACCTCGGCGCCACGCGCTCGCCCTACCAGGGCGGCACGCCGCGGCCGATCCTGCAGGTGCGCACGGACTACGGCGCCACGAAGACCTTCTCGGAGTTCACCCCGCGCCTGTCGGCCTCGTACGAGCTGACCGACGACCTGAACACCTACGTCTCGTATTCGAAGGGCTTCAAGTCGGGCGGCTGGGACATGCGCGGCGACGCCTTCCTGACCCCGCAGACCGTCAACGGCTACAATCCCGAGACGGTGGACGCCTACGAAGTGGGCCTGAAGGGCAACCTGTTCGACCGGCGGCTGTCGTTCGCCTCGGCCGCCTTCCTGTCCAAGTACAAGGACCAGCAGGTCACCACCCAGGTGGTCGTGCCCTCGGGCATCGCCAGCTCGGTCGACAACGCCGGCGCCTCCACCCTGTACGGCGTCGAGTTCGAGGCCAAGGCGGCGTTCAGCCAGAACCTGTCGGGAACCGTGGCCCTGGGCTACATCCACGCCGAGTACGACACCTTCAGCCGCTTCGTCCCAGCCGGCGCGCCCAACCCCGTCAACCCATCGCAGACGATCCCGGCCGGCGGCCAGATCGTCAACGTGGCCGACCTCTACGGCTTCCAGAACACCCCCGAATGGACGGGCAATGTAAGCCTGACCTGGCGCGGGACCGTGGGCGGCGGCGAGCTGGCGATCACCCCGATGGTCAGCTATCGCGACGACTACCAGCAGTTCGAGCAGCCCCTGCCGCTGCTCGACCAGAAGGCCTTCACCCTGGTCGACCTGACGGCGAGCTGGGCTCCGGAGAACGGCCGCTTCAAGGTGCTGCTGGCCGGCAAGAACCTGACCGACGAGCGGTACCGCACCGGCGGCTACAACTTCGGCGTCCCGACCTACAACAACTCGGTGATCGGCTTCTACGGCCCGCCGCGCACCTATTCGGCGACGGTCGAGGTCAAGTTCTAACCTCTCCCCAACCTCGACTTCACGGCGGCGGCTTGCTGAAACGAGCCGCCGCCGTTTCTTTGTCCACTTCACGAATCGCGGCGGGATCCGATGAGCGACGCACAGACCTCCACCACCCCGGCCGCCGGCTCGCGATACCGCTATGTCGTGCTGGCCATGCTGATCCTGGTCTACACGCTCAACTTCCTGGACCGGCAGATCCTCGGCATCCTGGCCAAGCCCATCAAGGAGGAGTTCGGCCTCAGCGACGGCCAGTTCGGCCTGATGAGCGGCCTGGCCTTCGCCCTGCTCTATACGACCCTGGCGATCCCGATCGCCTGGCTGGCCGACCGCTTCAGCCGGGTGTGGATCATGACCACGGCCCTGACCCTGTGGAGCGGTTTCACCGCCCTGTGCGGCTTCGCCGGCGGATTCTCGGCGCTGTTCCTGGCCCGGATGGGCGTGGGCATCGGCGAGGCGGGCGGGGTGGCCCCGGCCTATTCGATGCTGGCCGACTATTTCCCCAAGCATCAGCGGGCCCGCGCCCTGGCGGCCTACGCGTTCGGCATCCCGCTGGGCACGGCGGCCGGGACCCTCGTGGGCGGCCTGCTGGCCGTGCACTTCGGCTGGCGGACGGCCTTCATCGTGGTGGGGCTGATCGGCGTGGCCCTGGCACCGATCTTCCGGCTGGTCGTGCGCGACCCGCGCCGGGGCGGGGCCGACATGGCCGTGGGCGACACCACCACCGTCCAGGCCCCGGCCGCGCCGCTGGGCGAGGTGGTCCGGGTGCTGGCCGCCAAGCCCAGCTTCTGGCTGCTGTCGTTCGGCGCGGCCTCGTCCTCGGTCTGCGGCTACGGCGTGGCGCTGTGGCTGCCGTCGTTCTTCATGCGCAGCCTGGGCCTGACCCTGCGCGAGACCGCCTGGTACTATTCCGGCATCGCCTTCTTCGGCGGCCTGATGGGCATCTGGCTGGGCGGGGCGGTGGCCGACCGGCTGGGCGCGAAGTCCAAGGCCGGCTATCCGCTGACCCCGGCGGTGGCCTTCCTGATCTCGGTGCCGTGCTTCCTGCTGGCCATGAACAGCGGCTCGCTGGTCGGCGGCTTGGGCGGAGAGGGGGGAGGCTTCGCGGCCCTGGCCCTGGCCTTCGCGATCTTCCTGATCCCCACCGGCCTGAACCTGGCGTGGCTGGGACCGATCACGGCGGCCGTCCAGCACCTGGCCCCCGCCCCGATGCGGACCACGGCCTCGGCCCTGTTCCTGCTGATCAACAACCTGCTGGGGATCGCGGTCGGCACCTATTATTTCGGCCTGGTCTCGGACCTGCTGAAGCCGGCGTTCGGCGCGGAGTCCCTGCGCTGGTCGATCTATACCGGCATGGGCTTCTACCTGGTCGCCGCCCTGCTGTTCTTTCTGGCCTCGCGGCGCCTGGCCAAGGATTGGGTCGAATAGGCGCACCCGCTAAAACGCCACCGTTCCGACACGTTCAGGTTACAAGAGCCCGCTGACGAACGCGGGACCGCGACCATGGGCAGTGACGACCGGCATATCTTCCACGACCCCACCGGGCGGCGGGACCGGCGGATGCGGCTGATCCTGGGGATCACCCTCTCGGCCCTGGCGGCCATCGTCGCGGCCTTCCTGGCCACCCTGGCCTTCGCCCCGCGCCTGCCGTCGGTGACCCTGAAGGACCCGCACGTCCTGTCGTCCCTGCACAAGGAGACGGCGCATCGGCTCAAGCCGAACCTCGACTGGCGCAAGGTGCCCCGGCCGACCGCCGCGACAGGCTCGGCCCAGGTCCGCCCGATCAGCGTCGGCTTCTATGTCAGTTGGGACGAGGACTCCCGCGAGTCCCTGCGCCGCAACATCGACAAGCTGGACGTGGTCTCGCCGCAGTGGGTGGCGCTGAGGGGCTCGGACGGCGACATCGCGCTGGACGACGACCCGCAGGGCGTGGCGCGGATCGCGGCCGCCCCCAACCATCCGGCCGTGCTGCCCCTGGTCCACAACTCGGCCAACGCCGCCTTCAACGGACCGCTGGGCGACGCCCTGCTGGCCGATCCCAAGGCGCGGGCCAGGCTGATCGCGGGCCTGGCCGACTTGGCGGTCAAGCGCGGCTACGGCGGCTATGTCTTCGACCTCGAGAACCTCTCGCCTAAGGGCCTGTCGAACTATCCCAAGCTGCTGGACGAGGCTCGGGCGGTGCTGAAGCCGCAGGGCCGCGAGGTCTGGGTCACCGCGCCGTTCGACGGACAGGACTGGCCGCTGAAGGCGCTGCAGGACGCGTCCGACACCCTGGTCCTGATGGCCTATGACCAGCACTACGGCGGCGGCGACGCCGGGCCCAACGCCGGCCAGGACTGGTACGAGGGCGAGCTGGCCAAGCGGTTCGCCAAGCTGGATCCCGCCCGCACGATCATGGCCCTGGGCGCCTACGGCTACGACTGGACCCTGAACAAGAACGGCAAGGCCGCCTCGGGTTCGCCGGTCACGTTCCATGAAGCCATGCGCAACGCCCAGGACGCCGACGCGACCATCGACATGGACGACGACGCCCTGAACCCGACTTACGACTATGTCGACGACAGCGGCGACAGCCACGAGGTCTGGTTCCTGGACGCCACGACCCTGTTCAACGAGATCAAGGTCACCGACGAATGGAAGCCGCGCGGCTACGGCCTGTGGCGGATGGGCATGGAGGATCCGGGCGTCTGGAGCGTGCTGGGCAAGCCCTACGGCCAGGCTTCGGCCGCCGGCCTGACCCACATTCCCAGCGGGACCAGCGTCGATTTCGACGGCGGCGGCGAGGTGCTGCGCGTCGAAGGCCTGCCCAGCCCCGGCAAGCGGACCCTGGAGTTCGATCCCGACACCGGCTTGATCGCCGACCAGGCCTACACGACCCTGCCCAGCTCGTACGTGATCCAGCGCTACGGCCAGAAGCCGGGCCTGGTGGCCCTGACCTTCGACGATGGTCCCGACGCGCGCTGGACGCCCAAGATCCTCGACATCCTCAAGAAGAAGAACGCCCCGGCCACCTTCTTCGTGATCGGCGAGAACATGCAGACCCGGCCCGACCTGGTGAAGCGCGAGGTCGCCGAGGGCCACGACGTGGGCAGCCACACCTGGACCCACCCCAATATCGGCGAGACCCCGATCGCCCAGACCGACGTCGAGCTGAACGCCACCCAGCGCCTGTTCGAGGTGATCACCGGCCGCTCGATGCGCCTATTCCGGCCGCCGTTCTTCGGCGACGCCGAGCCGTCGACCCCGCACGAGGTGGCCCCGCTCGTGATCGCCCAGACCCTGGGCTACCTGGTCGTGGGCCTGCGGATCGACCCCGACGACTGGCAGAAGCCGACGCCGCAGACGATCATCGACCGCACCCTGGAGCGCCTGGACCATCCCGGCGACCGGCCGGGGCAGGTGGTGCTGCTGCACGACGCCGGCGGCGACCGCTCGCGCACGGTGGCCGCCCTGCCGGGCCTGATCGACGCCATCCGCGCGCGCGGCTACCGGCTGGTCACGGTCGGCGAGCTGGCCGGCATGAGCCCGGCCCAGGTGATGCCGATCAGCGACCGCGACCCGGTGGCCTTGGGGCTGGACCGCGTCGGTTTTGGATTGTTCCGTACACTGAAGATGCTGCTGACCGGCCTGTTCCTGACCGCCATCGCCCTGGGCCTGGCGCGGCTGGTGTTCCTGGCGGGCCTGGCCCTGGTCCACCGCTGGACGCACCAGAGCCCCGAGAACCTGGATCCCGAGACCGGTCCGCTGGTCAGCGTGCTGATCCCCTGCTTCAACGAGGAGAAGGTTATCGCCGCCTCGGTGGCGCGGATCCTGGAGTCCGAGTGGCGCAACGTCGAGGTCCTGGTCCTCGACGACGGCTCCAAGGACAACACCGCCGACGAGGTGCGCCGCGCCCACGGCGACAATCCGCGCGTGACGCTGCTGAGCTTCGAGAACGGCGGCAAGGCGCGTGCGGTCAATCGCGGCCTGGCCGTGGCCAAGGGCGAATACGTGGTGGCCCTGGACGCCGACACGCTGTTCCCGCCCAAGACCATCGGCCGCCTCGTGCGCTGGTTCCAGGACCCGACGATCGGGGCCGTGGCCGGCAACGCCATCGTCGGCAACCGGGTGAACATGGTCACCCGCTGGCAGGCCCTGGAATATGTCACCGCGCAGAACCTGGAGCGCCGCGCCCTGGCGACCCTGGGCGCGGTGACGGTCGTCCCGGGCGCGGTCGGGGCCTGGCGCAAGAGCGTGCTCGACGACCTGGGCGGCTATCCGGCCGACACCCTGGCCGAGGACCAGGACCTGACCATCGCGTGCCAGCGGGCGGGCTGGAAGGTGGCCTTCGATCCCTCGGCCCAGGCCTTCACCGAGGCCCCCGACACCGTGGGCGGCCTGCTTAAGCAGCGCTTCCGCTGGTCGTTCGGCACCCTGCAGTGCGTGTGGAAGCACCGCGCGGCGCTGTTCAATCCCAAGACCCCGGCCCTGGGCTTCGTGGCCCTGCCGCAGATCTGGCTGTTCCAGATCCTGCTGGCCATGGCCGCCCCGCTCGTCGACCTGGCGGTGGTCTGGAGCCTGATCTCGGGTCTCTACGGCGTGATCGCCCACCCGGTGGAGTGGTCGCCCGACGACACGATCCGCGGCCTGCTCTACTGGGCGGTGTTCATCCTGGTCGACCTGTCGGCCGGCGCCCTGGGCATGGCGCTGGAGAAGCGCGCCCCGTGGGCCGACCTGCCGTACCTGCCGGTGCAGCGCTTCGGCTACCGGCAGCTGATGTACTACGTGGTGGTCAAATCGGTGCTGACCGCCGCGCGGGGCGGGCGCGTGGGCTGGGGAAAACTTGAGCGGCGAGCCACCGCGACGGTGAAGTGAGGGGGCATTCACGGTCGAGCCAGGGGCATGACAAGGCTGTCATTCGGCGTTGCGAGTGGTAGCGGTACCTTTTTTCGTGGCGAGGAAGGGTCGGCTTGACCCCTGGGAACTCAGCGTTCGGTGAAAAAGTCCAAGTAGTTCCGGGGTTGCGCCAGTTAGGCCCACTTTTTCAGATAGGCGGAACAATCGGTCCAAGCGCGGTTGCGCCTGCGAAATCACGCTCCTATAACCCGGCCACAATTTCAGAAGCCGTCGTCGAGACCGGTCCCTCATGAACATCCACGAACACCAAGCCAAAGCCGTCCTCGCTGAGTTCGGCGCTCCAGTTCCGCGCGGTTACGCCGCCTTCACGCCAGAAGAAGCCGTTGCCGCCGCTGAAAAGCTGGGCGGACCGGTGTTCGTCGTGAAGTCCCAGATCCACGCCGGTGGCCGTGGCAAGGGCAAGTTCGAGGGCCTGGGCCCCGACGCCAAGGGCGGCGTCCGCGTCGTCAAGTCGGTCGCCGACGTCAAGGCTTCTGCCGAGGAAATGCTCGGCCGCGTGCTGGTGACCCACCAGACCGGCCCCAAGGGCAAGCAGGTCAACCGCCTCTACATCGAAGAAGGCGCGGCGATCGCCAAGGAATTCTACCTGTCGCTGCTGGTCGACCGCGAGACCTCGATGGTTTCGGTGGTCGCCTCGACCGAAGGCGGCATGGACATCGAGGACGTGGCCCACGCCACTCCCGAAAAGATCCATAGCTTCTCGATCGATCCGGCGACCGGCGTGTGGCCGACCCACGCCCGCGCCCTGGCCAAGGCCCTGGGCCTGACCGGCGGCTTGGCCAAGGAAGCCGCGACCCTGCTGGGTCAGCTCTACACGGCGTTCCTGGCCAAGGACATGGCCATGCTGGAGATCAACCCGCTGATCGTCACGGAAGACGATCACCTGAAGGTTTTGGACGCCAAGCTGTCGTTCGACGGCAACTCGCTGTTCCGCCACCCGGACATCCGCGCCCTGCGCGACGAGAGCGAAGAAGACCCCAAGGAAATCGAAGCCTCGAAGTACGACCTGGCCTACATCGCCCTGGAAGGCGAAATCGGCTGCATGGTCAACGGCGCGGGCCTGGCCATGGCCACCATGGACATCATCAAGCTGTACGGCGCCGAGCCGGCCAACTTCCTGGATGTCGGCGGCGGCGCCAGCAAGGAGAAGGTCACCGCGGCCTTCAAGATCATCACCTCCGACCCGTCCGTGAAGGGCATCCTGGTCAACATCTTCGGCGGCATCATGCGCTGCGACATCATCGCGGAAGGCGTCATCGCCGCCGTGAAGGAAGTGGGCCTGAAGGTTCCGCTGGTCGTGCGCCTGGAAGGCACCAACGTCGAACTCGGCAAGAAAATCATTTCGGAAAGCGGCCTGAACGTCATCGCCGCCAACGACCTGTCGGACGGGGCCGAGAAGATCGTCGCCGCTGTCAAAGGGGCTGCGTAACTCTCATGTCCATCCTCATCGGTTCTGAAACCAAGGTCATCTGCCAGGGCATCACCGGCGCCCAGGGCACGTTCCACTCGGAACAGGCGATCGCCTACGGCACCAAGATGGTCGGCGGCGTCACCCCGGGCAAAGGCGGCCAGACCCACATCGGCCTGCCGGTGTTCGACACGGTCGGCGAAGCCCGCGAAGTCACCGGCGCCGACGCCACCGCGATCTACGTCCCGCCGCCCTTCGCGGCCGACTCGATCCTGGAAGCCATCGACGCGGAAATCCCGCTGATCATCTGCATCACCGAAGGCATCCCGGTGCTGGACATGGTCAAGGTGAAGAAGGCCCTGCAAGGCAGCAAGTCGCGCCTGATCGGCCCGAACTGCCCCGGCGTCCTGACCCCGAACCAGTGCAAGATCGGCATCATGCCGGGTTCGATCTTCTCGAACGGCTCGGTCGGCGTCGTCTCGCGCTCGGGCACCCTGACCTACGAAGCCGTGTTCCAGACCACGAACGCGGGCCTCGGCCAGACCACGGCCGTCGGCATCGGCGGCGACCCGGTCAAGGGCACCGAGTTCATCGACATCCTCGAGCTGTTCCTGGCCGACGAAGCCACCAAGTCGATCGTCATGATCGGCGAGATCGGCGGCTCGGCCGAGGAAGAAGCCGCCCAGTTCCTGGCGGACGAAGCCAAGCGCGGCCGCAAGAAGCCCATGGTTGGCTTCATCGCCGGCCGCACGGCCCCTCCCGGCCGTCACATGGGCCACGCCGGCGCGATCATCTCGGGCGGCAAGGGCGGCGCTGAAGACAAGATCGCCGCGATGGAAGCCGCGGGCATCCGTGTCTCGCCGTCGCCGGCCAAGCTGGGCGAGACCCTCCTCGAGGTGCTCAAAGGCTAATCACGACACCGAAACCCCGCCCCGCGCGGGGCCCAGGTTTTTTGCGACCGCCAGTCGACGATCCGAAAAAATCACCTGGGCCCCGTTCGTTATACGGGCGTCCGGTGATTGAGAGACTATATTTACGCAACGCGGTTAGCGGTGGCGTAAAAGGATCGTAAGGCAAAGACGATGGCGGACGACGCAGGCATCATCAATCAGGTCTTGACCGAGACCTCGTTCCTCTACGGCGCCAATGCGGCGTTCGTGGAAGATCTCTATGCCCGGTGGGCGGAGAACCCTGGATCGGTCGAGCCCTCTTGGGGCGCCTTCTTCGCCACGCTTTCGGACCAGGCCGACCAGGTCAAGCGCGCCGCGCAGGACCCGACCTGGACGCCTCGCCAGGCGCCGGTCGTCCGTCCCGAGTGGCTGTCGGCCCTCGACGGCCAGTGGCCGACCGTGGCCCCCGCCGTCGAAGCCAAGATGACCAAGGCCATCGAGGCCAAGGCTCCGGGCACGTCGGCCGAAGCCGTCCGCGCCGCCACGCTGGACAGCCTGCGCGCCATCATGATGATCCGGGCCTACCGGATGCGCGGCCACCTGGCCGCCAATCTCGACCCGCTGGGCCTTGAGCCCAAGACCTCGGCCCCCGAGCTGGATCCGTCGACCTACGGCTTCTCGGAAGCCGACTACGACCGCCCGATCTTCCTGGACTTCGTGCTGGGCATGGAGACCTCGACGATCCGCGAGATCCTGTCGATCCTGCGCCGCACCTACTGCGACAACGTCGGCGTGCAGTACATGCACATCTCGGATCCGACCGAGAAGGCCTGGCTGCAGGAGCGCATCGAGGGTCGCGACAAGGAAATCGTGTTCTCCAAGGAGGGCAAGGTCGCCATTCTCAAGAAGCTGATCGAGGCCGAGGGCTTCGAGCGCTTCCTGCACAAGCGCTTCCCAGGCACCAAGCGCTTCGGTCTGGACGGCGGCGAGGCCTGCATCCCCGCGCTGGAACAGATCATCAAGCGCGGCGGCGCGCTGGGCGTGAAGGAAATCGTCATCGGCATGCCGCACCGCGGCCGTCTGAACACCCTGGCCGCCGTGATGGGCAAGCCCTACCACGTGATCTTCCACGAATTCCAAGGCGGCTCGTCGGTGCCCTCGGACATCGAGGGTTCGGGCGACGTGAAGTACCACATGGGCGCTTCGTCGGACCGCGAGTTCGACGACAACAAGGTCCACCTGTCGCTGACCGCCAACCCGTCGCACCTGGAAATCGTCAATCCGGTGGTGATCGGCAAGGCCCGCGCCAAGCAGGCGTTCACCCTGCGCGAGCAGCCGGACGCCGGCCGCGGCCACGTGCTGCCGCTGCTGCTCCACGGCGACGCGGCCTTCGCGGGCCAGGGCGTCGTGGCCGAGTGCTTCACCCTGTCGGGCCTGAAGGGCTACCGCACGGGCGGCACCATCCACTTCATCGTCAACAACCAGATCGGCTTCACGACCAGCCCGCGCTATTCGCGCAGCTCGCCCTATCCGTCGGACGTGGCGCTGATGGTCGAAGCCCCGATCTTCCACGTCAACGGCGACGACCCCGAAGCCGTGGTCTTCGCGGCCAAGGTCGCCACCGAATATCGCCAGATGTTCGGCAAGGACGTGGTCATCGACATGTTCTGCTATCGCCGGTTCGGTCACAACGAAGGTGACGACCCGACGATGACCTCGCCCTTGATGTACGCCAAGATCAAGGACCACATCTCGACCCGCGAACTCTACAGCCAGCGCCTGGTCGGCGAGGGCGTCGCCACCCAGGGCGAAGTCGACGGCTGGGTCAGCGAGTTCGAGACCTTCCTCGACAACGAGTTCGAAGCCGGCAAGGGCTACAAGGCCAACAAGGCCGACTGGCTGGACGGCAAGTGGAAGGGCCTGGCCCTGCCCGGCGACGAAGAGCGCAAGGGCAAGACCGACGTCGCCAAGACCCGGCTGCTGGAGATCGGTCGCCAGATCACGACCATTCCGGACCGCATCAACGCCCACAAGACCGTCAAGCGCGTGATCGAGAACCGCCGCGAGGCGATCGAAAAGGGCGAGAACATCGACTGGGGCACCGCCGAGCACCTGGCGTTCGCCACCCTGCTCGACGAGGGCTTCCCCGTCCGCCTGTCCGGCCAGGACAGCGTGCGCGGCACCTTCACCCAGCGCCATTCGGACATCATCGACCAGACGACCGAAGAGCACTACACGCCGCTGAACAATATCCGCCCCGGCCAGGCCCACTACGAGGTCATCGACTCGGCTCTGTCGGAAGAGGCGGTGCTGGGCTTCGAGTACGGTTTCTCGCTGGCCGACCCGAACACCATGACCCTGTGGGAAGGCCAGTTCGGCGACTTCGTGAACGGCGCCCAGGTGGTCATCGACCAGTTCATCAGCTCGGGCGAGCGCAAGTGGCTGCGGATGAGCGGCCTGACCATGCTGCTGCCGCACGGCTACGAAGGACAGGGCCCCGAGCACAGCTCGGCGCGCCTCGAGCGCTTCCTGCAGTCGTGCGCGGAAGACAACATGCAGGTGGTCAACTGCACGACCCCGGCCAACTACTTCCACGCCCTGCGCCGCCAGATGCACCGCGAGTTCCGCAAGCCCTTGATCGTCATGACGCCCAAGAGCCTGCTGCGTCACAAGAAGGCGGTCTCGAACCTGGCCGACATGGCCGAGGGCTCCAGCTTCCACCGCGTGATGATCGACGGCGCCGAAGCCGGTTGCGACGTCGGTGGGATTCAGCTGAAGAGCGACGACAAGATCACCCGCGTCATCGCCTGCTCGGGCAAGGTCTATTTCGACCTGATCGACGCCCGGGCCAAGGCCGGCCGCGACGACGTCTACATCGTGCGCCTGGAGCAGTTCTATCCGTGGCCTCTGAAGTCGGTGCTGGCCGTGCTCGGAAGGTTCAAGAACGCCGAACTCGTTTGGTGTCAGGAAGAACCCAAGAACATGGGCGGCTGGACCTTTGTCGATCCGTGGCTGGAGCTCAGCCTGGCCAAGCTCGACGTGAAGGCCAAGCGCGCCCGCTACGTCGGCCGTCCGGCTTCGGCCTCCACGGCCGCCGGCATGATGAGCCGCCACATGAAAGAACTCGAGACCTTCCTGAACGAAGCCTTCGCCTGATCGCTTCGCTCAGATCCTGAACTGAACCCGCCGGACCAAACAAGAGACATCGGAACCCCACATGGCCGACATCATGACCCCCGCCCTCGGCGAATCCGTTACCGAAGCGACGGTGGCCCGCTGGACCAAGAAGGCCGGGGAGGCGGTGAAGAAGGACGAACTGCTCGTCGAGCTGGAAACCGACAAGGTCAGCCTTGAAGTCGTGGCTCCGGCCGACGGCGTCCTGGCCTCGATCTCCGCCGAGGAAGGCGCGACCGTGGTGCCCGGCACGGTGCTGGGCGTGGTGACCGAAGGCGGCGCCGCTACCGCCGCTCCGGCCGCTCCGGCCGCCGCCGCTGCTCCGGCCCCCGCGCCGGCCCCCGCTGCGGCCC
>NZ_JBFUAW010000036.1:0-52571 GCF_056406095.1 Caulobacter sp. P1_D6
CCCCCTGTGGGGGAGGTGTCGCCGAAGGCGACGGAGGGGGGAGTTGGCCGAGGTGGGTCCGCTCCCCCCACCGGCCCATTCGGGCCGCCTCCCCCATAGGGGGAGGAACTGAGAAAGGGGACCACGCGATGGAGCAGAGCTGGAAACAGGCAAAGTCCGTCTTCGCCACGGCGCTCAGCGCGCCGCTGGTGTGGCTGGTGCTGTTCTTCCTGGTCCCGCTGGCCATCGTCTGGGCCTACAGCTTCGGCCACAACGAGGGCCTGACCCAGATCGCCATCACCGGCACGTTCAAGAACTACGCCCGGGCGATCGAGCCGCTGTACCTGAAGATCTTCCTGAAATCGGCCGGGGTGGCGGCCCTGACCACCGGCCTGTGCCTGGTGATCGGCTTCCCCGTCGCCCTGGCCATCACCTTCGCCTCGCAGAAGGCCAAGACCTGGCTGCTGCTGCTGATCATGCTGCCGTTCTGGACGAACCTGCTGATCCGCACCTACGCCCTGATCGCGGTGCTGCGCAACGAGGGCTACATCAACAAGGGCCTGGAGGCGGTCTGGGACCTGGCGGCCAAGATCATGCCGCTCCAGCCGTTCCAGCCGCTGGAGATGATGCACACCAATTTCGCGGTGATCGTCGGCCTGGTCTATGTCCACCTGCCGTTCATGGTGCTGCCGCTCTATTCGGCGCTGGACCGGCTGGACAAGTCGCTGCTGGAGGCCAGCCTCGACCTGGGCGCCGGGCACATGCGCACCCTGTTCAAGGTGGTCGTGCCGCTGGCCCTGCCGGGCATCGCCTCGGGCGTCCTGATCACCTTCATCCCGGCCCTGGGGGCCTATCTGACCCCCGACCTGCTGGGCGGCCCCGACAGCCAGATGATCGCCAACGTCATCGAGCGCCAATTCAAGCGCGCCAACGACTGGCCCTTCGGCGCGGCCCTGTCTTTCCTGCTGATGTACCTGACCTTCGTGGCCATCGCGGTGCAGGCGCTGCTTTCGCGCGGCAAGAAGGGGGCTCAGGCATGAGCGTCTTGAAGCCGCGCCCCTCTAGGCCCTCCCCCTGTGGGGGAGGCGATCGCGCAGCGATCGGAGGGGGGAGTGTTCGGCAGACGACCGCGCCCCGGATCCTCGACCCTAAAACTCCCCCCACCGGCCTTCGGCCGCCTCCCCCACAGGGGGAGGGCCTGAGCTGCGTCGCTCGGGGAGATTTCGCATGACCAAGCGCAGTCCCCCCGGTCCCCTGGAATACCTCCGCCGCTGGCAGATGCAGGCCTGGCTGGCGGCGGTGGGGATCTTCCTCTACGCGCCGCTGATCGCCCTGATGGCCTTCAGCTTCAACGACAGCCGGCGCAACATCGTCTGGAAGGGCTTCACCCTCAAATATTACGAGAAGGCCCTGAACAACGACGGGCTGATCGAGGCTTTCGCCAACAGCCTGACCATCGCGGCCCTGTGCACGGTGCTGAGCGTGGCGCTGGGCGCCATGGTCGCCCTGGTGCTGTGGCGGTTCCGCTTCCCTGGCAAGACGGTGCTGGACGGGGCCCTGGCCCTGCCGATCGTGGTGCCCGAGATCTGCATGGGCGTGGCCATGCTGGTGTTCTTCGCCAAGGTCCTGCCCTGGCCCGTGGGCCTGCCCTGGCCGCTGAACCTGGGGGCCATCACCATCGCCCACGTGTCGTTCTCGTTCCCGTTCGTGGCGGTGGTGGTCCGCGCCCGGATGGCCAGCTTCAACCGCGAGATGGAGGAGGCGGCCCGCGACCTGGGGGCCGGCGAATGGCGCACGATCAAGGACGTGATCCTGCCGCACATGGCCCCCTCGCTGGTGGCCGGCGCCCTGCTGGCCTTCACGCTCAGCCTGGACGACTTCGTCATCACCTTCTTCACGGCGGGGCCGGACACCGTGACCTTCCCGGTGAAGGTCTATTCGATGGTGCGGTTCTCGGTGACGCCCGAGGTCAACGCGGCCTCGACCATCCTGATCGTGCTGACCGTGATCCTGACCGCCGTGGCGCTGAAGCTGCAGGGCGACCCGGCGGGCGTGGCCGGCGGGCATGGGGACGGCAAATGAGCTTCTCTTTCAATCGCCCTACCGCCGTCTTCCCGGCGAAGGCCGGGATCCAGATTCATCCTGGGCGGCTCGTGGGTTTCACCTGGGCCCCGGCCTTCGCCGGGGAGACGGAATTTTTGGGGGCAATCGGGTGAGCGCTGCGACCAACCAACCCATCATCACCTTCGAGAACGTCACCAAGCGCTTCGGCAAGATGGTGGCCGTCGACAACGTCTCGCTGTCGATCCAGGAGGGCGAGTTCTTCTCGCTGCTGGGTCCGTCGGGCTGCGGCAAGACCACCCTGCTGCGGATGCTGGCCGGGTTCGAGACGCCGACCGAGGGCCGCATCCTGATCGACGGCCAGGACGTCTCGACCGTTCCGCCCAACAAGCGGCCCGTGAACATGGTGTTCCAGTCCTACGCCGTGTTCCCGCACATGAGCGTGCACGACAACGTCGCCTACGGCCTGAAGGTCGACCGGGTGAGCAAGGCCGAGCGCGACCGGCGGGTGGAGGAGGCGCTGGATCTGGTCCAGTTGCACGGCCTGGCCCAGCGCCGGCCCGACCAGCTGTCCGGCGGCCAGCGGCAACGTGTTGCGCTGGCGCGAGCTCTTGTGAAACGGCCCCGCGTGCTGCTGCTCGACGAGCCGCTGTCGGCTCTGGACGCCAAGCTGCGCGACCAGATGCGCACCGAGCTGTGCACCCTGCAGGAGAAGGTCGGCATCACCTTCATCATGGTCACCCACGACCAGGACGAGGCCCTGGCCCTGGCGTCGCGCTGCGCGGTGATGAACCGCGGCGTGCTGCAGCAGGTGGCCGGCCCCAGCGACCTCTACGAGTTCCCCAACAGCCGCTTCGTGGCCGACTTCATCGGCAGCGTGAACCTGTTCGAGGGCGTGCTGGCCGTCGACGAGCCCAGCCACGCGGTGGTGAAATCGCCCGACCTGGACTGCGACATCTTCCTCGATCACGGCGTCACCGGCGCGCGCGGCGGCACGGTCTGGGCGGCGCTGCGGCCCGAGAAGATCGAGCTGCACAAGCGCGCCGACGGCTCGCCCCCGCCGAACATGGGCGACTGCCCGGTCGGCCAGAACGCTGTGGCCGGGGTGATCAAGCACGAGGCCTATCTGGGCGGGACGAGCGTCTACGAGGTGGAGATCAAGAGCGGCCGGCGGGTGAAGGTCACGCGCCCGAACCTGACGCGATGGGACCAGGAGGACTTCAAGCTGGGCGAGGCCGTGTGGCTGGGCTGGCATGCGTGCTCGCCGGCGGTGTTGTTGAGTTGATGACGGTGGCTCCCCCCCTTGCCCCCACCTGGCGGCTGCGCACGCCAAGTCCCTCCCCCCGTGGGGGAGGTGTCGCCCGAAGGGCGACGGAGGGGGGCGTGATCGGCAACTGGCCGGGTCTGCGATCTTCGATCCGACAACTCCCCCCTCCGATCGCTACGCGATCGCCTCCCCCACAGGGGGAGGGACTGCGGTCCGTAGGGGGTAAGTTATGACCCGCCCCGTCGCCGGGATCATCTGCTGCACCCGCACGGTCGGGATCGAGCCGGCCCAGGCGGTGATGAACCGCTATGTCGCCAGCGCCATGCGCTACGCCGACGCCGCGGCCCTGCTGGTGCCCTCGATGCCCGAGCTGATGAAGGCCTCGGAAGTCGCCTCTCGCCTCGACGGCCTGATGCTGACCGGCAGCCCCTCGAACATGGACCCCGCCCTCTACGGCCAGGAGGTCCCCGACGCCCCAGGTCCGTTCGACGCGGCGCGCGACACCATGACCGCCGACCTGATCAAGGCCATGCTCGACCTGGGCCGCCCGGTGTTCGGCGTCTGCCGCGGCTTCCAGGAGATCAACGTCGCGTTCGGCGGCACCCTGCGCCGGGACATGGCTCAGGCCGACGAGCTGATCGCCCACCACGCCCCTGACGAGGTCGACTTCAACGGCATGTTCGACCACGAGCACCGCGTCGACCTCACCCCCGGCGGCGTGCTGGCCCGGGCCTTCAACGCCGAGGCGGCGACCGTCAATTCCGTGCACTACCAGGGCGTCGACCGCCTGGGCGAGGGCCTTCTGGTCGAGGCCCGTGCGCCCGACGGCGTGGTCGAGGCGGTGTCGGCCAAGGTCAACGGCGCGCCTGTGCTGGCCGTCCAGTGGCATCCCGAATGGAAGACTGAGCGCAACCCGCAGAGCCAGGCGTTCTTCCAGGTGTTCGGCCGCGCGCTGCGGGGCGAGGGGCTGCGGCCTCCCGCCTAGCTCTATCCCGTCTCCCCGGCGAAGGCCGGGGCCCAGGTGCAACCCTGCCAAGGCTCAGGATGAACCTGGATCCCGGCCTTCGCCGGGAAGACGGACCGAAAAGCAAAACAAGAAACTAGACGACCCAGGAGAGTACCCCGATGACCGTACCGATCCGCAACCACGACATCGCCGAGCTGAAGCGCCTGGACCTGGCCCACCACCTGCCGGCCCAGGCCGACCACAAGGTGCTGGCGGAGCTGGGCGGCAGCCGGATCATCACCCGGGCCGACGGCGTCTACATCCATGACGGGGAGGGTCACCAGATCCTGGACGGCATGGCCGGGCTGTGGTGCGTCAATGTCGGCTACGGCCGCGACGAGCTGGCCAAGGCGGCCTACGACCAGATGCTGGAGCTGCCCTACTACAACACCTTCTTCAAGACCGCGACGCCGCCGCCGGTGAAGCTGGCCGCCAAGATCGCCGAGAAGATGGGCGGCCACCTGACCCACGTCTTCTACAATTCGTCGGGCTCGGAGGCCAACGACACGGTCTTCCGCCTGGCCCGCCACTACTGGAAGCTGAAGGGCCAGCCCGGCCGCACCGCCTTCATCAGCCGCTGGAACGCCTATCACGGCTCGACCGTGGCCGGCGTCTCGCTGGGCGGCATGAAGCACATGCATGCCCAGGGCGACCTGCCGATCCCCGGCGTCCACCACGTCATGCAGCCCTACCAGTTCGGCGAGGGTTTCGGCGAGGGTCCGGCCGCCTTCCGCGACCGCGCCGTGAAGGAAATCGAGGACAAGATCCTCGAGGTCGGCCCCGAGAATGTCGCCGCCTTCATCGGCGAGCCGGTGCAGGGGGCGGGCGGGGTGATCATCCCGCCGGACGGCTACTGGCCGGCGGTCGAAGCGCTCTGCCGAAAGTATGGCGTCCTGCTGGTCTGCGACGAGGTGATCTGCGGCTTCGGGCGGCTGGGCCAGTGGTTCGGCCATCAGCACTACGGGATCAAGCCCGACATGATCGCCATGGCCAAGGGCCTGTCGTCCGGCTACCTGCCGATCTCGGCCGTCGGCGTGGCCGACCACATCGTCGCCGAGCTGCGCGAGAAGGGCGGCGACTTCATCCACGGCTTCACCTATTCGGGCCACCCGACCGCCGCCGCCGTGGCGCTGAAGAACATCGAGATCATCGAGCGCGAGGGCCTGGTCGAGCGCACCCGCGACGACACCGGGCCGTATCTGGCCAGGGCCCTGGCCACGCTGAACGACCACCCGCTGGTGGGCGAGACCCGTTCGCTGGGCCTGATCGGCGCGGTCGAGATCGTGCGCGAGAAGGGGACCAACCACCGCTTCCTCGACAAGGAAGGCGAGGCCGGGCCGATCGTGCGCGACCTGTGCATCGCCAACGGCCTGATGGTCCGCGCCATCCGCGACAGCATCGTCTGCTGCCCGCCCCTGATCATCACCCACGCCCAGATCGACGACCTGGTGGGGATCATCAGGAAGTCGCTGGACGAGGCCGAGCCGGTGCTGCGGGCGTTGAAGGTCGAGCCCGTGTCTTGATCTCCGTCCTTCCTGCCATCCCGGACAAGCGCGCAGCGCGCCGATCCGGGACCGACCCGGAGCGCGGCGCTTCCGGCGGTCCCGGATCTTCGCTGCGCTTCGTCCGGGATGACAGCGATGGGGGTGTCGAAAATACCTCCTGACGAGGCCGCGCACCCGGAGAGATTGTCGCCAAAGCTCAAGAGACTAGACTTCGAAAAGCGCGAGGAGCGCCCCATGAAGTACAAAGAAAAGAAATCCAAGCCCGCCCCCAAGACCACCCGCGGGGTCGCATCCCTCGATGACGCCAAGGACTGGTTCGCGCGGCAGAACATCGAGGAGATCGAGTGCGTCGTGCCCGATCTGGCCGGCGTGGCGCGGGGCAAGATCATGCCGGTGCGCAAGTTCCTGGCCACGCCGTCGATGAACCTGCCGCTGGCGGTGTTCTACCAGACCATCACCGGCGACTTCCCCGAATTCGAGGGAGCGGTCAATTCGGTGCAGTCCGACACCGACATCTTCCTGACCCCTGACCTGGCGACCCTGGCCGTGGTGCCCTGGGCCCAGGATCCGACCGCCCAGGTGATCCATGACGCCTTCCATCCCGACGGCCGCCCGGTCGAGGAAAGCCCGCGCCAGGTGCTGCGCCGCGTGGTGGCCCTGTTCCGCGAGAAGGGCTGGGACCCGATCGTCGCGCCCGAGATCGAGTTCTACCTGGTCGAGAAGAACACCGACCCCGACTACCCGCTCAAGCCCCCGATCGGGCGCTCGGGCAGGCCGGAAACTGGCCGCCAGGGCTACTCGATCGCGGCGGTCAACGAGTTCGACGCCCTGTTCGAGGACATGTACGAGTACTCGGAACGCCAGGGGCTGGAGATCGACACCCTGATCCACGAGAGCGGCGTGGCCCAGATGGAGATCAACCTGCGTCACGGCAGTCCGCTGGAGCTGGCCGACCAGGTGTTCATGTTCAAGCGCACCATCCGCGAGGTGGCGCTGGAGCACGAGATCTACGCCACCTTCATGGCCAAGCCGATGGCCGCCGAGCCCGGCAGCGCCATGCACATCCACCAGTCGATCTTGGACACGGACGGCCAGAACCTGTTCTCGGACCCCAAGAGCGGCGAGGCCACCCCGCTGTTCTACGCCTTCATCGCGGGGCAGCAGCGCTACCTGCCGGCGATCATGGCGATCCTGGCGCCGTACGTGAACTCCTACCGCCGGATCGCGCGGGACTCCGGCGCGCCGGTCAACACCCAGTGGGGCTATGACAACCGCACCTGCGGCCTGCGCGTGCCGCCGTCCGACCCGGCCAACCGCCGGCTGGAAAACCGCATTCCCTCGTCGGACGCCAACCCCTACCTGGCGATCGCCGCGACCCTGGCGGCCGGCTATCTGGGCATGACCCAGAACCTGACCCCCTCGGCCCCGGTCGACACCGACGCCAACATCCGGGGCATCGAACTGCCCCGCAGCCTGCTGGAGTCGGTGGCGCTGTTCGAGGCCGCCAAGCCGCTGGTCGACATCCTGGGGGTCACCTTCTGCAACGCCTACGCCACGGTGAAACAGGCCGAGTACGAGACCTTCATGCGCACGATCAGCCCGTGGGAGCGGGAGTTCCTGTTGCTGAATGTGTAATTTTCACCTTCTCCCAGAGGGAGAAGGAGGGGCCCGCGCCGTTAGGCGTGGGAGGATGAGGGGTTACGCCGCCAACCGGCGTGCCGGCCCCCCCTCCACCATCTTAGCGGGTCCCTCCCTCTCCCCATGGGAGAGGGTGAGATGAATACCGGCCACCCCGCCACCTCCTGGTACGCCCAGACCGCGACGCCCTTCCCGACGCTCCCTGGGCTCCAACAGGACACCCGCGCCGACGTCTGCGTCGTCGGCGCCGGCTACACGGGCCTGGGCGCCGCGCTCGAACTGGCTACGCGCGGGGTGTCGGTCGTCCTCCTGGAAGCCGCCCAGGTCGGCTCCGGCGGCAGTGGCCGCAACGGCGGCCAGGTCCACACGGGCCAGCGCAACGACCAGGCCTGGCTGGAGAAGACGCTCGGCCGCGACGACGCCCTGCGCCTCTGGACGATGAGCCAGGACGCCCGCGCCCACCTGCTGGCCCTGATCGCCGAGCACGACATCGCCTGCGACTTCCGCCCCGGCATGATACACGCCCGCCACAAGCGCGGCGGCGAGGCCGAGGACGCGGCCCATGTCGCGTTCATGCAGGACCGCTACGGCTACGACCAACTGGCCCTGATCGACGAGGCCGCCCTGGCCCATGAGTTGGGGACCGACGTCTATCACGGCGGCCTGGTCGACCACGGCGGCGGCCACCTGCATCCGCTGAACCTGGCGCTGGGCATGGCCCGGGCGGCGATGGCGGCGGGGGCCGTGATCCACGAACAGACCCGCGCCACGGCCTGGCGTCGCGAGGGCGGGTCGATCGTGGTGGAGACACCGCAAGGCCGCGTGATCTGCGGCCAGCTGATCCTGACCGGCGACGGCTATCTGGACGACCTGGTCGGCGGCGCGGCCCGGGCCCGGGTGATGCCGATCAACAACTTCATCCTGGCCACCGAGCCCCTGGGCGAGCGGGCCGACACGATCATCCGCTCCAACGCCGCCGTCGCCGACAGCCGGTTTGTCGTAAGCTATTTCCGCAAGAGCCCCGACGGCCGGCTGATCTTCGGCGGCGGCGAGAACTACCGGCCCGGTTTCCCACCGGACCTGAAGGCCTTCGTGCGGCGGCACATGCTGCAGGTCTATCCGGACCTGGCGGATGTGGAGGTCACCCACGCCTGGGGCGGGACCCTGGGCATCACCGTCCACCGCGCGCCGTTCGTGCGGGAGCTGGCGCCGGGCGTGCGGATCGCGGCCGGCTATTCGGGACAGGGCGTGGTGCTGGCGCCGTGGTTCGGCAAGCTGCTGGCCGACGCGGCGCTGGGCGAGGGCGAGGGGGTGGAGCTGCTGTCGCGGCTGCCGACGCCGCCGTTCCCCGGAGGGCGGCTGCTGCGGTGGCCGCTGACGGTGGCGGGGTTGAGCTGGTATGCGCTTAGGGATCGGATTTGACGCACTAGTCCCTCCCCCTGTGGGGGAGGCGACCCGAAGGGTCGGTGGGGGGATAGGGCGACGGATGCCCGATCACTCCCCCCTCCGGTCGCTACGCGACCACCTCCTCCACAGGGGGAGGGACTTGCCGGGCCGGCCGTTGACTTCACGGACTGTCCGCCATCCCATCCTCCCATGCCGTCCACGACCACCACCACCGAGCCCTCCGGCAGCGTCGCCACCGCCCTGGCCCATGCTCAGCGCCTGCTGGCCAGCGACCCCCGGATGGCCGCCGAGCAGGCCATCGCGATCCTGGAGGCCGTGCCGCGTCACGCCGAGGCGGTGCTCATTCTGGCGACGGCCTTGCGGCTGTCGGGTGACACCCAACAGGCCCTGCGGGTGATCGATCCGATGGCGCGGGCCCTGGTCCAGTCGCCGCCGGTCCAGCTGGAGCACGGCTGGATCCTGGCCGCCGCCGGCCAGACCCAAGCCGCCATCGCCGCCTTCAAGCGCGCCCTGGCCCTGAACCCCGACCTGCCCGAGGCCTGGCGCGGCCTGGCCGAGGCGCTGGAGCTGGTCGGCGACGAGGACGGCGCCCTGGCCGCCCGGGCCCGGCAGATCAAGGGCGGGATCCGCGACCCGGCCCTGATGGCCGCCGCCGCCGCCCTGGTCGACGGCAAGCCCGGCGAGGCCGAGAAGACCCTGCGCGCCCTGCTGGAGACCCGCCCCGACGAGCCGGCGGCGATCCGCATGCTGGCCGAGGCCGTCGCGCGGCTGGGCCGCCAGGAGGAGGCCGAGACCCTGCTGGTCCGCTGCCTGGAGATCGCCCCCGGCTTCACCGCCGCGCGCCAGAACCTGGCCACCGTGCTGTACCGGCTGGGCCGGTCCGAGGCGGCGCTGGACCAGCTGGACAGCCTGCTGGCCGAGGACCCGCGCAACCCGGCCCACCTCAATCTGAAGGCCGCCGCCCTGGCGCGGATCGGCGAATACGCCCAGTCGATCGCGATCTATGAGGACGTGCTGGGCCGCTATCCCCAGCAGCCCAAGGGCTGGATGAGCTACGGCCACGCCCTGAAGACCATCGGCCGCTCGGCCGACTGCGCCAGCGCCTACCGCAAGGCCGTCGACCAGGCCCCGTCGCTGGGCGAGGCCTGGTGGAGCCTGGCCAACATGAAGACCTACCGCTTCGACGCGGCGGACCTGGCGGCGATGGAGGCCCAACTGGCCCGCGAGGACCTGGCCGAGGACGACCGCTTCCACCTGCACTACGCCCTGGGCAAGGCCCACGAGGACGCCGCCCGCTACGCCGAGTCGTTCGAGCACTACGCCCAGGGCGCGGCCCAGCGGCGGGCCCAGGTCCACTACGATCCGGCGGTGATGACGCAGCATGTAGCGCGCAGCAAGGCCGCGCTGACGGCGCAGCTGTTCGCCTCGCGCGCCGGCCAGGGCTGCCCCGCGCCCGACCCGATCTTCATCCTGGGCCTGCCGCGCGCCGGCTCGACCCTGGTCGAGCAGATCCTGGCCAGCCACTCGGCGGTCGAGGGCACGATGGAGCTGCCCGACGTCGGCGCCATGGCCAAGCGGCTGGGCGGCGCCAAGTCGTCGCGCGATCCGTCCGCCTATCCCGAGATCCTGACCACCCTGGGTCCGGAGGACCTCGAGGCGCTGGGGGAGGAGTTCCTCGACCGCACCCGGGTGCAGCGCAAGACCGGCAGGCCGTTGTTCATCGACAAGATGCCCAACAACTTCGCCCACATCGGCCTGATCGCCCTGATGCTGCCCAACGCCAAGATCATCGACGCCCGGCGCCACCCGATGGGCTGCTGCTTCTCGGGCTTCAAGCAGCACTTCGCCCGCGGCCAGACCTTCAGCTACGGCCTGGAGGACATCGGCCGCTACTACGCCGACTACGTCGAGCTGATGGCCCACTTCGACGCGGTGCTGCCGGGCCGCGTGCACCGGGTGATCTACGAATCGATGATCGAGGATCCGGAAGCGCAGATCCGCGCCCTGCTTGCCTATTGCGGCCTGCCGTTCGAGGAATCTTGCCTGAATTTCCACGAAAACGACCGGGCCGTGCGCACCGCAAGCTCTGAACAGGTCAGGCGTCCCATCTTCAAGGACGCGGTCGAGCATTGGCAGAACTACGAGTCGTGGCTGGACCCGCTCAAGACCGCCCTGGGACCGGTCCTATCCCGATATCCCGCCGCGCCTGAATTTTGATCACCCGCTTCGAACCCTGCCATTTCTGCAACAGTCAGCCGAATTGACGTTTGTTTGAATTTTGATCCTTGCGAGGACCAAATCACAGGAAGACCATCGTTCACCTAACCAGTTCGGGGGAGCGATAATGCCGTTGATTAAGCGTAGTGCGCACGGATCGTCCAAGACGGCGATTTGGACGACAGCCCTGCTGGCGTCTTCGATGCTCACGGCGGTGACCGTCCAAGCCCAGACCGCATCAGGCTCGGTGGCGCTGGACCAGATCGTCGTCACCGCCCAGAAGCGCTCCGAGAACCTGCAGGAGGTGCCGGTCAGCATCCAGGCCTTCGGCGAGGCCAAGCTCGAGGAGCTGCAGGTCAGCAACTTCACCGACTATGTGAAGTACCTGCCCAGCGTGTCGTTCCAGACCACCTCGCCCGGCTTCTCCAACGTCTATTTCCGCGGCGTGGCCAGCGGCGGCGACGGCAACCACTCGGGCTCCCTGCCCAGCGTCGGCGTCTATCTGGACGAACAGCCCGTCACCACCATCCAGGGCGCCCTGGACATCCACATCTACGACATCGCCCGGGTCGAGGCGCTGTCGGGTCCGCAAGGCACGCTGTACGGCGCCAGCTCGCAGGCCGGCACCCTGCGCATCATCACCAACAAGCCCAGCACGGCCGGCTTCAGCGCCGGCTATGACCTGGAGGCCAACACCATCGCCCACGGCGATGCGGGCTATGTGGCCGAGGGCTTTGTCAACCAGCCGATCAACGACAAGGTCGCCGTGCGCCTTGTGGGCTGGGCCGAGCACCAGGGCGGCTATATCGACAACGTCGCCGGCTCGCGCACCTACCCCACTTCGGGGATCACGGTGACCAACGCCGACCGGGTCAAGAAGGACTACAACGACGTCGACATCTACGGCGGCCGGGCGGCCATGAAGATCGAGGCCGGCGACAACTGGGTGATCACGCCCCAGGTCATGGGCCAGGTCGAGAAGGTCGGCGGCATCTTCGCCGAGGACCGCAGCCTGGGCGCGCTGAAGGTCGCCCACTACTATCCGGAAAACTCCGACGACAAGTGGTGGCAGGCAGCCATGACCGTCGAGGGCAAGATCAGCAACCTCGACGTCACCTATGCCGGTTCGTACCTGGACCGCGACGTCGACACCCGCCAGGACTACACCGACTACTCGTTCTTCTACGACACCCTGGCCGGCTACGGCGCCTACTGGACCGACGACGCGGGCAATCCGGTCGATCCGTCGCAGTACATCATCGGCCACGACGCCTACATGAAGCTCAGCCACGAGCTGCGCGTCTCGACCCCGCAGGAATACCGCTTCCGCGTGGTCGGCGGCCTGTTCTACCAGCGCCAGACCCACGGCATCCATCAGAACTACCGGATCGACGACCTGGGCCCGTCGCTGTCGGTGCCGGGCAATCCGGGCACGATCTGGCTGACCGAACAGAAGCGCATCGACCGCGACAGCGCGGTGTTCGGCGAGGCGGCGTTCGACATCACCGACAAGCTGACCTTCACCGCCGGCATCCGCTTCTTCGAGTCGGACAACAGCCTGAAGGGCTTCTACGGCTATGGCCTGGGCTACAGCTCGGGCACCGGCGAGGGCGCGTGCTTCAAGCCCTCGGAGATCGAGGGCGCGCCCTGTACGAACCTCGACAAGCGGGTCAAGGAGAACGGCAACAGCAAGAAGTTCAACCTCACCTACAAGATCGACTCCGACAAGCTGGTCTACGTCACCTATTCCGAGGGCTTCCGGCCGGGCGGCATCAACCGTCGCGGCACGCTGCCGCCGTACCAGTCCGACTTCCTGAAGAACTACGAGTTCGGCTGGAAGACCAGCTGGGCCGACAACCGCCTGCGCTGGAACGGCGCGGTGTTCCACCAGACCTGGGACGACTTCCAGTTCTCGATCGTCGGGGCCAACGGCCTGACCGAGATCAAGAACGCCGTCTCGGCCGAGATCAACGGGGTGGAGACCGACTTCAGCTATGCGGTGATGCAGGGCCTGACGGTCAACGGCGCGGCGTCCTACATCGACGCCACCCTGACCGACGGTTATTGCGGCAAGGTCGACCCCGCCAGCGGCGAGCCGATCACAGACTGTCCGGTCGACCTGGACGAATATCCCGAACGCGCCCCGGCCGGTCAGCGCCTGCCGGTGACGCCCAAGTTCAAGGCCACCTTGAACGCGCGCTACGAGTTCGACCTCAACGGGTTCGACGCGTTCGTGCAGGGCGGCATCGTCGGCCAGACCGACGCCTGGGCCGACCTGCGCACCTTCGCCCGCGACGTGCTGGGCAAGCAGGCCGGCTACATCACCACCGACCTGTCGGCGGGGCTGGGCCGGTCGAACTGGACGTTCCAGGCCTATGTCACCAACCTCAACGACAGCCGGGGCAGCCTGACGCGCAGCACCGAATGCGTGGAGTCCGTCTGCGGCGCCCAGGTCTATTCGGTGCCGCTGCAACCGCGGACCATCGGGGTGAAGTTCGGGCAGAAGTTCTAGCGCCCGCGAGGCCCCCTCAGTCGCTCCGCGACAGCTCCCCCAGAGGGGGAGCATCTGCTCGGCGTAAATCCTCCCCCTCTGGGGGAGGTGGCCCGGAGGGCCGGAGGGGGCTTTCATCCGCTGTCTGTCCGTGAAAGCGTAACCGCATGACAGAGACCCCCCAGAAGGTCCCCATCCCCAAGATCACGGCGCCAAAAGCCGCCTCCTCGAAAGAATTGGGCTTCTGGATGTGCACGGCCCTGGTGGTCGGCAACATGATCGGCTCGGGGGTGTTCATGCTGCCCGCGTCCCTGGCCCCCTACGGCTGGAACGCGGTGTTCGGCTGGCTGCTGACCATCGGCGGCGCCCTGTGCCTGGCCTTCGTGTTCGCGGGCCTGGCGCGCGAGTTCCCCAGGGCCGGCGGGCCCTACGCCTACACCCAGGAAGCCTTCGGGCCGCTGGTGGGGTTCATGGTGGCGTGGAGCTACTGGATCTCGCTGTGGGTCGGCAACGCGGCCATCGCCACCGGGGCGGTCAGCTACCTGTCGGTGATCTTCCCAGCCATCGCCGACATCCCGGGCATGCACCTGCTGGTCACCCTGGGCGCGGTCTGGCTGATGGTCGGGATCAACATCGCCGGCGCCCGCCTGGCCGGCGGGGTGCAGGTGGTGACCACCGTGCTCAAGCTGTTGCCGCTGGTCGCCGTGGCCGGCCTGGCCTTCTGGGTGATCGGCCGCGACAGCGGGGCCACGCTGACGCCGTTCCGCGCTTCCGACATCCACCTGGGCGGGGTCACCGCCGCCGGGGCCCTGACGCTGTGGGCGTTGCTGGGCCTGGAGTCGGCCACCGTGCCGGCCGGCAAGGTGGTCGATCCGGAGCGCACCATCCCCCGCGCCACCCTGGTGGGGGCGGTGTTCACCGGGGTGATCTACCTGCTGGTCTGCTCGGCCGTGGTGCTGCTGATGCCGACCGACAGCCTGAAGGCCTCTAACGCCCCGCTGTCGGACTTCGTCGGCCTCTACTGGGGCGGAAACGCCGGCAAGGTCCTGGCCCTGTTCGCGGCGATCAGCGCCTTCGGAGCCCTGAACGGCTGGGTGCTGCTGCAGGGCGAGATGCCCTACGCCATGGCCAAGGGCGGGGTGTTCCCGGCGTTCCTGGCCAAGGAGTCCAAGCGCGGCGCGCCGGTGCGGGCCCACCTGCTGTCGGCCGGCTTTCTCACGGTCCTGGTGCTGATGAACTACGCCAAGTCGATGGCCGACATCTTCACCTTCATCGCCCTTTTGGCCACCACGGCCTCGCTGTTCACCTACCTGGCCTGCGCCCTGGCGGCCCTGAAGCTGCAGGCCGGCCGCCGCATCGCCCCGACCACGGCCCTGACCGTGATCGCCATCCTGGCCGGGATCTATTCGGTCTGGACCCTGTTCGGCGCCGGCGGCCAGGCCGTGGCGCTGGGCGTGGGCCTGCTGGCCATCGGGGCGCCGTTCTACTGGCTGACGCGGGGGCGTTCGGTCGCGCCATGAGCTTCAAAATATCCGCTCATCCCGGCGGGGCGAAGGCGGGGACACACACTCACCCCACCGCCTAGCCCTTTTCACACAGGTCGCGGGGTGAGTGTGTGTCCCCCTCTCAACCCCCGGCCTCGCAGGACGAACATGATGATCCGCACCGCCCTGATGGTCGCTGCCCTGGCGCTCACGCCGTTCGCCTCACAGGCCGCCCCCGTCTACGTCCACGCCGGCAAGCTGGTCGACACCCTGCAGGGCAAGGTCCTGACCGACCAGTTGATCAAGATCGACGGCGAGCGGATCGTCTCGGTCACGCCCTGGAAGGCCGCGCCCACCGACGGCAAGGTCATCGACTGGTCGACCCGCATGGTCCTCCCCGGCCTGATCGACATGCACACCCACCTGGTCGACCAGGAGCAGACCGAGAACATCGCCGAGCCGCTGCTGACCACCGCCGCCTACCAGGCCTATATCGGCGCCGCCCACGCCCGCGTGACCCTGGAGGCCGGCTTCACCAGCGTGCGCGACGTCGGGACCTGGCGGGCGTTCGGCGACGTGGCCCTACGCGACGCCATCGACGCCGGCCTGGTGCCCGGGCCTCGGATGTCGGTGGCCGGCGCCTACATCACCATCCCCGGCGGCGGCGGCGAGATCACCGGCATCGCCGCCGACGTGAAGATCCCCGACGAGATGCGGGTGGGCGTGGTCGAGGACGCCGCCGACGCCCGGCGCAAGGCGGCCAACATCCTGGCCCACCACGCCGACTTCCTGAAGCTGATCGCCACCGGCGCCGTCCTGACCGTCGGCACCGAGCCGGGCCAGCAGGAGCTGACCGAGGACGAGATGCGCGCCGCTGTCGACGAGGCCGCCCGGCGCGGCACCTACGCCACCGCCCACGCCCACGGGGCCGAGGGCATGAAGTCGGCCATGCGGGCCGGCGTCCGCTCGATCGAGCACGGCTCGCTGATGGACGACGAGGCCATCGCCATGATGAAGGCCAAGGGCGTGTTCCTGGTGGCCGACATCTATGACGGCGACTGGATCGACGCCTACGGCAAGGCCCACGCCTGGCCGGCCGAGACCCTGCGCAAGAACTACGAGACCACCGAGGCCCAGCGCGAGGGCTTCCGCAAGGCGGTCAAGGCCGGGGTCAAGATCGCCTACGGCACCGACGCCGGCGTCTATCCCCATGGCCTGAACGCCCGCCAGCTGCCCTACATGGTCCGCTACGGCATGACCCCGATGCAGGCCATCCAGTCGGCGACGACCGTGGCGGCCGAGCTGATGAAGAAGACCGACGTCGGGGCCGTCGCCCCCGGCCGCTACGCCGACCTGATCGCCGTGGACGGCGACGCCATCGCCGACATCTCGGTGCTGGAGCATGTCAGCGCGGTGATGAAGGGCGGGGTGGTGGTGAAATAACCCTCTCCCGGAGGGGAGAGGGAGGGACCCGTCGCGAAGCGATGGGAGGGTGAGGGGTGACGGCGCCCGACGGCGTGCTGGCAGGGTTTAGCGACCCGCTGACTCCCGCACCGCCGCCGTTAGGAAGGCGGCTATGACCACGGCGAACCAAAGGCCTGTTGCGATCCAAGCCTTGATGAGAGCCCGTGACAACGCAGGGTCGTTCAGCCGGAACGGGGCAAGGCTGGAATAGAAGCGCCCCGCTGCATCGCGGGCAGCGAAGGAATACCCCTGCATCTTTCGCCAGATCTCCGGATGGCTTTGCGCCACGATCGAACTCACCTGGGCGTAGCGGAACATGGCGACGGCTCCGCACGCAATGTTGGCTATGAGGAACCCCAGGAGCAGGAGCGCGTCGGTCAAGGTCATGGCGTCACCATAAGGGAACCCTCTTCCGGAGGGGAGAGCGCTAAGGCGTCAACCGGCGTGCCGGCGCTCCGTTGAGGGCGTAACCCCTCATCCTCCCACGCCTGCGGCGCGGGTCCCTCCTTCTCCCTCCGGGAGAAGGTTTCAGGAGGGGTGCGACATAGTTTCGTTGAGCGAAATGCAACCTACAACTTAAGCGTCCCGTTAACCTTTCGGGCGCACCGTCCGTACCATGATCACGCGTCTCCTCATCGCCACCGGCCAGCTGGTCGTCTCGTTCGGGGCGGCCCTGCCGCTCGGCGATCGCCTGCTCGACGCCCGCTACAGCGACGACGAGGGCGAGCACCTGATGTGGGGCCTGGGCTTCTATGTCAGCCTGATCCTCGGCGTGGTCTCGCTTTTCGTCTGGAAGCACTGAGCGCCGCACGCGTTTCGCGATCAGAGTTTTTCGCGGACCGTCGGGCGCGTCCGTGTCCTCATTTCAGGGGGCACGCCTTATTCTTGCACCCAGATTCACCATTGATGCCCTTGGCTCCGCTCCTGCAGTGTGCAATGCAACAAGATGTTGCTGTGCAGCATTGATACAGCTGTCACGCAGCTGCTGTAGGACCGATGCTAAGTGAGCACCAAGGAGTGAGTACCATGGCCGACGAACACACCTACTTCGTCCGACCCGTCTCCGGCGTCTGGCACGTCACCTGGAACGACACGCTCGACCTGATCGGCTCCTATCCCTGCCAGCCCGAAGCCGTTGGCGTGGCCGAGATGCTGGCCCGCCACATGCGCGCCCAGGGCAAGACCGCCCGGGTCTCGGTCTCCGAACCGGAAGCCCGCCGCACCAGCTGGGGCCGCACCAACCTCGGCGGCGCCCAGGCCGCGGCTTAAAGAGAAAGGCGGGGGCGTGGGATCACACCCACTTGCCCCCACCTGACGGCTTCGCCGTCTGTCCGCCCCCATAGGGAGCGGAGGACGCGCGCGGTTCTCCTCTTCCCCCTTTGGGGGAAGACGGTCGCGAAGCGACCCGTAGGGGGCAAGTTACCCCAGATACCCCGCCGCCAACCGCTCCGCGATCGCGCCCGCCTCGGCCGGCGTGAACACCGTCGCGTCCAGGCACAGCTCCAGCCATAGT
The DNA here is from genome assembly GCF_056406095.1 of Caulobacter sp. P1_D6. Lineage (NCBI taxonomy): Bacteria > Pseudomonadati > Pseudomonadota > Alphaproteobacteria > Caulobacterales > Caulobacteraceae > Caulobacter > Caulobacter sp. P1_D6. Next base: position 18,033 of record NZ_JBFUAW010000036.1, read on the forward strand.
CCGTCCACGACGGCCGTCAGGCCGATGGCGGCCAGTCTCGCATCGACCTTCGGGTCGCAGGCGCTCAGCAGCTCTTCCAGCCGAGCGCGATAGCCGGCATAGGTCCGCCGGTGGATGGCGGCGATGGCCGGGTCGACCTTGACCAGGCTCCAGAACGCCAGCCAGGTCGCCAGAAGGTCCGGGTCCAGAACCGGCGGGGCGAAGCTGGCGGTCAGGTAGGCCGACAGACGCGCGCGGGGATCGCCGCCCGCCGCCTCGACCGCCGCCTCCAGCGCCGCGTCGATCCGCGCCCCAGTGGCCTCGTAGGCCGCCGCGACCAGCGCATCCACCCCCTCGAAATAATGCCGCAGCAACCCGGCGCTGACCCCCGCCTCGGCGCAGATCGTCCGCACCGAGGCGCCGGCCACGCCCCTGGCGGCGAGAACCCGCGCGGCGGCCTCGATCAGGGCGGTGCGGCGGACGTCGGGGGTTTCGCGGGTGAAGGGGGCGCGGGTCATGGATGAAGCCGATGGGCGCCAACAAAGCCTGTCTTCCCGGGCAAGTGCGCAGCGCGCCGATCCGGGACCGACGCCTGAGCGCCATGCTTCCGCCGGTCCCGGGTCTTCGCTTCGCTACGCCCGGGATGACAACCGTTTGTGGTTGAAGGCGTGGGTGTGAAGATCACCACCCCTCCGGCGGCCGAGGCAGCCGGGCCTGCGGGATCAGCGCCCGCATCTTCCGGCCGAAGCTGCGCAGGGACACCTCGCTCGAAGCCAGCGGCCCCGCCGTGAAGCTGCGCGACGCCATGCCCTGCTGCACGCGGGCCACCAGCTCGGTGTCCTCGGCGTTGACCTGGCGGTTGATGCGCCAGTTCAGATACCGCGCCGCCTTCATCTCGCGCCGTGCGTCGGGCAGGGCATAGGCGATTTCGCGGATCATCGTCTTGGTCGGCGAGACCGGGATGAACTGCATGAAGTCCACCTGGTCGGGATAGATGTCGAACGCCTGGTTGGGCCAGAGCTTGAAATAGGTCCACAGCCGCTTGCGCTCGGCCGGCAGGTGTTCGACGTCGGGCAGCACCTGCTGGTACATCCTCTCCGAGGGATTGCGCGACGGCTCCTCGATCAGCCGGCCCCACATCTTGTCGACCCAGGTCTGCGCTTCCACGCCATAGCCGCGCCCGAACAGCCGGGTCAGGCCGGGGTGGGCGATGGGGATGTGCAGGCCGTCGGAATAGTTGTCGCTGATGTTCTTCCAGTTCACCTCGCGCGGTCGCAGGGTGACGCGGCCGAACGGCACCATCTCCTCGAAGCGGTAGGGTTCCAGCTCGTGGTCGTAGGGGGCCATCATCTCGGCGACGCTGGGGCCCCCCTCTTTCGAAAGAGAGCCCTCGAGCCGCACGAAGACGAAGCCGCGATAGACCTCGACCTGGACCGGGGCCAGGCCCTGCTTGTCCATCTCCAGGGCGGGGTAGGTCTCAGCGTACGGCACGCCGATCAGCTGGCCGTCCAGGGCGTAGGTCCAGGCGTGGTAGGGGCAGACGATCCGGCCGCAGTGGCCGGAGGGGCCGTCCAGCAGGCGCGCGGCGCGGTGCCGGCAGACATTGGCGAAGGCTTTGACCCCGCCGTCCTTGCCGCGCACCACGACGGTGCTCTCGCCCAGGAAGTCGAAGGTGTGGAAGTCGCCGGGCTTGGGGACGTCGTTCAGATGGCAGACGATCTGCCAGGAGGGGCGCAGGACCTTGTCCTGTTCTTCCTTGAAGAACCGGGCGTTGTCGTAGAGCCAGCCGGGGAGGCCCCAGTCGGCGTCGGGGTCGTGGTTGGGGATCATGTCCATCAACGACACTCCTTAATCCCAACATCCCGGCGAAGGCCGGGACCCAAGCTGAGCTTGAGCGTGTTCCGTTGAGGACCGAGCAGCCTGGGCCTATTCGGAGATCCAGCTTGGGTCCCGGCCTTCGCCGGGATGTTGGACGTAGGAGGGTGGTGGAAATCCATCACCGCCCCACCAAGCTCAGCTTCACCGCCGTCGCGAAGTCCTTGTCCCGCAGGATCTCCCGCGCCGCGTTCCGTCCCGGATTGCCCGACACCCCGCCGCCCGGATGGCACCCGGCGCCGCACATGTAGAGCCCCTTGATCGGCGCCCGGTGGCTCGCATGCCCCAGCACCGGCCGGGCCGCCCACAGCTGATCCAGCGACATGTGGCCGTGCATGATGTCGCCGTTGACCAGGCCGAACTTCCGCTCCAGGTCGACCGGCGACAGGATCATCCGTCCCAGGACCGACGCCTTGAAGTTCGGGGCCCACTGGTTGACCGTGTCGATGATCAGGTCGGCGGCGGCCTCGCGCTCGTCGTCCCACGAGCGGCCGTCGGGCAGGTCCCAGGCGAACTGCTGGCAGAACAGGCTGGCCACGTGCTGGCCGGGCGGAGCCAGGCTGTCGTCCAGGGTGGAGGGGATCAGGATCTCGACGATCGGCCGCTTGCTGATCCCGGTCGCCTTGGCGTCGCGATAGGCCTCGTCCATGTAGTCCAGGGTCGGCGACAGCACGATGCCGCACTGGTGGTGCTCGGCCACCGCCTTGCCGGGCAGGCAGGTGAAGTCCGGCAACTCCGACAGGGCCACGTTCATCCGGAAGGTGCCCGAGCCGTTCTTATAGCCCTTGATCGCCTTCCTGAACGGGGCGGGCAGGGCCGAGGGCGGGACCAGCGAGCCGTACAGCAGGGCCGGGTTGAGGTTGGACGAGACGATCGGGGCCATGATCTGGCGGCCGTCGACCAACTGCACGCCTACGACGCGCTTGCCGCCGCCACTCTTTCCATTTCTTTGGGGCGCGTCCTCGACATGCAGACCCTCGACCTTGGCGTTGAGCAGGATCTCCACGCCCTTGGCGCGGCAGGCCTTGGCCATGGCCTGGGTGATCGAGCCCATGCCGCCCACCGCGTGGCCCCAGGCGCCCTTCTTGCCGTTCACCTCGCCGAAGGTGTGGTGCAGCAGGACGTAGGCCGAGCCGGGGGTGTCGGGGCTGGCGAAGTTGCCGACCACGGCGTCGAAGCCGAAGCTGGCCTTGACCGCGTCGCTCTCGAACCAGCCGTCCAGGAAGTCGCGAGCGCTCTTGGTGAACAGGTCCAGCAGGTCGCGCTTGCGCTCGCGGCTGAGCCCCGCCATCCGCCCGCCCTGGCGCAGGGCCCGCAGCAGGCCCGGCAGGCCGTCGCCCAGGTTCGGCGGGGTCTCGCCGGCCAGGTCGCGCAGCACGTCGCCGATCTCGTCGAGCATGTCGTAATAGGCGGGGAGGGCGGCCGCGTCCTTCTCGGAGAACTTGCGGAACTCGGCCTGGGTGCGCTCCAGCCCGCCGCCCAGCTTCATGTAGCTGGTGTCGTCGATGGGCAGGAAGTTGGAGATCGGCCGCTCCAGGATCCGCAGGCCGTGGCCGTGCAGGTCCATGTCGGCGATGACCTTGGGGCTGAGCAGGCTGACCGTGTAGCTGGCCACGGAGTTGCGGAAGCCGGGATGGAACTCCTCGGTGACGGCCGCCCCGCCGACCACGTCACGGGCCTCGCAGACCGTGACCTTCAGCCCGGCGCTGGCCAGGTAGAAGGCGCAGACCAGGCCGTTGTGACCCCCGCCGATGATGATCGCGTCGCGGTGCTGGGTGGCGGTGTTCATGGTCGTTTCCCCGATGGTCAGGGGAGGTTGCTATACGAGTGTAAAATAGGCAAGAGGGTGGGGTTCGCCGACTTGCCCCCACCTGGCGGCTTCGCCGCCTGTCCGCCCCCATAGGGGGCGGAGGACGCGCACCTCCTCTTCCCCCTTTGGGGGAAGACGGTCGCGAAGCGACCCGTAGGGGCAAGTGGGCCGCCCCACCTAGGCCGGGTTTTTCACGCTGGGCCGGTCCTGCAATCGCGCGTTCCAGGCGATCAGCGCCGTGCATTCCTCCGGCACGGCCAGGTTGGCATAGCCGGCGAAGACCAGGCCTTCCAGCACGGTGATGTCGGCCATCGAGAACGCCTCGCCGGCCACATACGGTTGGTCCCGCAGCACCTTGTCGAAATAGCGCATGCCGGCGATCGCCTTGTCGCCCTGACGGCGGCCCCAGGCTTCGCGGTCGCCCCAGTCGGGGCTCTTGTAGGCTTGCAGCACGGGGCCAAGCCCCGGGGTGGCGTGGTGGAAATAGTCGCCGATGGGATCGATCAGCTCGGACTCGGCGCGCTTCTGCATCATGTGGATCACGCCCTTCTCGCGCGCGGTCTTGCCGGTCAAGACCGGGTCGCCGTCGAGGTTGTCGAGATACTCGGTGATGGCGGTGCATTCGGAGAGGCAGAGGCCGTCGTCCAGTTCCAGGACCGGCACCGTCCCCGTCGGGTTGAGCGCCAGGAAGGCGTCCTGCTTGTGCTCGGCGGCGGGCAGGTCGACCTTCACGAAGGTGACCTGGTCGGCCAGGCCCTTCTCGGCCAGGGCGATGCGGATGCGCAGCGGATTGGGGAAGCCGGGGATGTCGTGGATCTTCATGGGATGGGGCCTTTGCGTTTGTCTACCTATCGATAGGTAGATAGCGCAATAAGGTCCTTTCGTTTGGCGGAGTCAACGCCTATCTATCGATAGGTAACTGGAGCGGCGACGTGAGCACCAACGATACGCGGGAAACGATCATGACCGTGGCCAAGGCCATGGTGCAGGCGCGCGGCTACAACGCCCTGAGCTTCCGCGAGATCGCCAAGGAGATCGGCGTCAAGAGCGCCAGCATCCACTATTATTTCCCGACCAAGGGCGACCTGGGAGCGGCCCTGGCCAGGCGCTACACCGACGACGCGGTCGGCTACTTCGATCAGCTGCTGGCCGAGCCGCTGGACCTGGAGACCCGCTTCCAGCGCTACATCGCCGTGTTTCGCGCCGCCCTGCTGAACGACAACCGCATGTGCCTGTACGGGATCATGGCCGCGGAGTACGGCGACCTGCCGCCCGAGGTGCGGGCGGCCGTCGATGGGTTCAGCGCCGCCAATGTGCGGTGGTTGGTGCAGGTGGCGGGGTCGGACGAAGCGCGAGCGCTGGCCGTGTTCGCCGCCATCGAAGGGGCCCAGCTGGTGGCCCGCGGGCGGGGCGACATCGCCGTGTTCGACCGGACGATCGACGCCTACAGGGCGGCGGGTTTGATGCCGTAAGGGGCGATCCCCCTCCGGCCCTCCGGGCCACCTCCCCCAGAGGGGGAGGATCTACGCACCAGATGCTCCCCCTCTGGGGGAGCTGTCGCGGAGCGACTGAGGGGGATTAGCCCCGCTCGCCACCCCGCGCCGTCAGCCAGTACATCACCGGCGTCGCCACCCGCGACAGCACGGTGCTCGTGATCAGCCCGCCGATGATCACGATGGCGAGCGGCGAGTAGAGCCCCGACCCCTCCATCGCCAGCGGCAGCAGCCCGCCGATCGCCGTGACGGACGTCAGCAGCACCGGCAGGAAGCGCACCTCGCCGGCCTTCTCGATGGCGTCGTGCAGGCCCATGCCGTCGCGCCGCAGCTGTTCGGTGAAGTCGACCAGCAGGATCGAGTTCTTGATCTCGATGCCGATCAGCGCGATCAGCCCGATCGTCGCGGTGAAGCTCAGCGAGTAGCCGGTGATCCACAGCGCCGCCACGGCCCCGAACAGCCCGAACGGGATGATCCCGGCCACCACCAGGGCGGTCTTGAACTTCTGGAACTCCAGGACCAGCACCGCCAGGATCCCGAACACCGCCACCATCACCGCCGCGCCCAGGCCGGCGAAGCTTTCCGACTGCGCCTCGGCCTGGCCGCCCAGGGTCAGGCGGTAGCCGGGCGGCATGGGCAGGTCGCGGTTCAGGCGGGCCACGACGTCCTGGGTGACCTTGGCCGTCAGGTAGCTGGTCTGGACGTAGGAGCTGACCGTCACCGTCCGCTCGCGGTCGAAGCGGTCGATGCGGGCGGGGCTGGAGCGCAGGGTCGGGCTGGCGATCGAGCCCAGCGGCGCGGCCTCGCCCTCGGCGGTGGGGACGTAGATCTTCGACAGGTCGGCCAGGGCGTTGCGCGAGCCTTCCAAGCTCCCCGTGGTCCCGCCCGCCAAGGTGTTCAGGGGCAGCCGCACCTTGACCGCGTAGTCGTCGCCGTCCGGATCGCGGAAGCGGCCGGTCTCCTCGCCCGACAGGGCCAGGCGGGCGGCGCGGCGTGGCGCCCCGGCCGGCACGCCCAGGGCGGCGGCCTTGCCCTCGTCGACGCCGAGGTCGAGGTCGGTGCGGTCCAGCCGCACGGGGTTGGCGACGTCGCGCGTGCCGGGCGTGGCCTTCAGGACCTGTTCGGTGCGGGCGGCCAGGGCCTTCAGCACCTCCAGGTTCTGGCCGGTCAGGCGCACGGCTACGGGCGCGTCGATCGGCGGGCCGTTCTCGAAGGTGACGACGCTGATCCGCGCCCCCGGGAAGCGGGCGAAGTCCTCGCGCAGGCGGTCCAGAACGTGCTCGCTCTTGCCCGGCTCCCAGGCCTTCAGGCTGGCGAACACCTCGGCATAGGTGGTGGCGCTCTCGCGCTGGGTGACGTTGTAGAAGATCTGCGGATTGCCGCGCCCCAGGTTGGACGCCTGCCAGGTGATGTCGGGCTCGGTGCGCAGCCGTGCTTCGACGAAGCGCAGGGCGCGGTCGGTGCGGGCCAGGGGGCTGCCGTCGGGGGTCTCGACCCGGACCAGGAACTGCGGGGTCTCGGCGGCCGGGAACAGGCTGGAGCCGACGATCTTCAGCATCGGCACCGTGGTGGCGCAGATGGCCAGCATGATCGCCAGGGAGAGCCACGGCCGCGCCAGGCTGAAGTGCAGCACGGGCCGGTAGAAGCGGTGGATGCCGCCGTTCACCGCCCGCAGCAGCGGGTTGCCCTCGGGATCGGAGTGCTTGTCCAGAACCCGGCTGGCCAGGAACGGGATGATGGTCATCGAGACCAGCAGCGAGGCGCCCACCGTGCACAGCACCGTCACCGGCAGCGACTTGATATAGGCCCCCGAGCCGGCCGGCAGGGCCATCAGCGGCAGGAAGGCCAGCATCAGGCAGGCCGTGCAGCCCAGCACCGCCAGGGCGATCTGGTTGGCGCCGTTGACCGCCGCGGCCGTGCGCTCCTCGCCCTCGCGGATGCGGCGGGCGATGTTCTCGGTGATGACGATGCTGTCGTCGACCAGCAGGCCCAGGGCCAGCACGAAGCCGGCGATCGACAGCTGGTTCAGGGTGAAGCCGAACGCCTGCAGCAGCACCAGGCCGATCAGCAGGCTCAGCGGGATCGACACCATCACCACCAGGCCCGCGCGGGGGCCCAGCGGCAGCAGGGTGATCAGCACCAGCAGCAGGGCGATGCCGAAGTCGCGGAACAGGTTGTTGAGGCGGTGCTCGACGTTCCTGGCCTGGACGAAGCCGCGCTCCAGCTTCACGCCCGCCGGCAGGGTCTTCTCGTAGTCGTCCAGCACTTGGTCGACGGACTTGGTGATCCGGGCGACGTCCTGGCCGTCCTTCTGGGTGACGGTGACGAAGATCGACCGCTTGCCGTTGAAGCGCGTCAGATGGGTCGGCTCGTCCTGGGCCCAGGCCACCTCGGCCACGTCGCGCACCCGCACCACCTGGCCGCCGATCGAGCGGACCGGGGTGTCCTTGACCACGTCCAGCGAGCGGAAGGCCCCGCCGGCCTTGACGTTGAATCGCCGGTCGCCGGCCTGAACCGCCCCGATCGGGGCCTCGGCCCCGGCCGCCTTCAGGGCGTCGGAGACGGCGGTCGCCGGCAGCTTCAGGGCCGACAGCCGCGCCAGGTCCAGCGACACCCGCACCTCGGACGACGGCGCGCCGTAGTAGCGGGACTGGCGCACGCCGGGCACGCGGTCGAGGCGCTCGCGCAGCCGATCGGCCACCTTCTCCAGGCGGCGCATCGGCAGGACGTCGCTGGTCAAAGCGACCTGGACGATGGCCACCTCCGTGGTGCGCACCCGGTCGATGTCGAGGCGGGCGAGACCCGACGGCAGGTTCCCGCGGATGGCGTTCACCTCGCGGACCACCTGGTCGTACTTGCGCTCGGGATCGACGTTCCAGTTGAAATGGACGCGGATCACCGCCGCCCCGTCCAGGCTGGTGGACTCCACCTTGTCGATGTCGTCCAGGCCGTCGACGGCGTCCTCGATGGGGTCGGCGACCAGTTGCTCCATCTCCGAGGGCTCGGCCCCGGGCAGCACGGCGCGGATGATGACGATCGGCACGGGGAAGTGCGGATCCTCCGAGCGCGGCACGTTCATGAAGGCGTTCAGCCCCAGCATCACCAGCAGGCCGAAGGCGACCAGGGTGAACTGCCAGCGGTGAACCGCGAAGCCGGCGAGGTCGAACTTCATTGCGAAGGTCCTCGCTCTGGCGTGTGGCTCTTCGCGTCTGGATCACGGACCCTTGCCCCGTCTCCCCGGCGAAGGCCGGGGCCTAGGTGAAACCCACGAGCCGCTCCGGATGAATCTGGGTCCCGGCCTTCGCCGGGAAGACGGGCTGAAATTGAGCGAGAGCGCATGAGTGGTGGGAAGAAATCCCCGTCCTTCGACAGGCTCAGGATGAGGATTTCTACTGCACGGTCGCCAAATTCGTCCTCATCCTGAGCTTGTCGAAGGACGAGGACGTTCCCGAGCGGTGGGGGCTGAAAGGCGGGCGCCTCAGCGGCCCAGGCGGCGGCGCTCATTTGCCCGCCACCTTCCCCAGCGCCTTCGGATCGGTCACCGTCACCCGGTCGCCGTCCGAGACGAAGCCGGCGCCGGCGGTGATCACCCGGGCGCCGTCGGGCAGGCCGGCGACCAGGGCGTCGTCGCCGTCGAAGCCGCCGAACTGGACGGGCGTGCGGCGGGCTCTTCCACCGTCGAGGCGCAGCACGGCCGCCTTGACGCCCGAGGCCTCGAGCACCGCCTCGGCGGGGATGCGGGCGAAGGCCGGGCCCGTGGTCGTCGCGACCCGGCTGGCCAGGCGGGCGGTGGCGATCTGGCCGCTGCGCAGCTCGGGCCGGGCGGCGACCTCGATCTCGACCGTCACCGCGCCGGTGCGGGCGTCGGCCGACTGGCCCACGCGGGTGACGCGGCCGTTCAGAGCCTGACCGGGCAGCGCGTCAACGCTCACCTCGACCGGCGCGCCGATCCCGATCCCGGCCACGTCGCGGTCGGGCAGGGGCACGCGCAGCACCAGGGGGCTGGCGAGGTCGGCGACGCTGACCACGGCCTGGCCGGGCTGGACCACCTCGCCGGCCTGGGCGTTGCGCTCCAGCACGACGCCGGAAGCGGGGGACACGAGTTGCGCCCAACGCCGGTCGAAGGCGGCGGAATTGTAGGCGGCCCCGGCCGAGCGCACGGCGCTTTCGGCGTCGTCCAGCCGGGCCTTGGCGACATAGCCCTTGGCGTAGAGGGTCTTGGCGCGCTCCAGCTCGCGGCGGGCCTTGTCGAGGTCGGACGACGAAGCCTGCTGGCGGGCGTCGACGGCGGCCGGGTCGATGGTGGCCAGCACCTGGCCGGCGCGGACGCTGTCGCCGGCCTCGACGTTGACCTTGGTCAGGACGCCGGCGATGCGGAACGACAACGCCATCTCACGGCGGCGCTCCAGGGTCCCGGTGGCGGTGACGCCGCCGGACGCGCGCGGGGCGCTGACGGCGACCGCCTCCACCGCCTGGGGCGGCGGCGGGGCGGCGGGGGTCTTGGCGGGGCCGCAGCTCGCCAAGGCCAGGGCCAAAACGGCTGTCATCCCGGGCGTAGCGAAGCGAAGACCCGGGACCGCCGGAAGCGCTGAGCTCAGGCGTCGGTCCCGGATCGGCGCGCTGCGCGCTTGTCCGGGATGACAGCCGTTTGTGGAGCTCGCGAGATCCTCGATCCGTCCACGCACAGTCTCGCCCCTCGACTATCGATCAGTGATAAGTTATCAGTGATAGATTATCGCGGCTTGTCAAGCCGGGTCGAGCCTGGGAAAGGCTGGAACACGATGAAGCCGCCGCAGGTCCGATCTCCCCGAAAGCCCAAGGGTCAAGGCGCCGAGCGCCGCGAGGAGATCCTCGACGCGGCCCTGAAGCTGTTCGCCGCCAAGGACGTCCACGCGGTCTCCACCCGGCAGATCGCCGAGGCGGCCGGGATCAGCCAGCCGGCGCTCTACGCCTATTTCGCCACCAAGGACGACCTGATCGCCGAGCTGTGCGTGCGGGCCTTCGCCACCCTGTTGGCGCGGATGGCGGCGGGCAGGGCGGACTGGACCCCGACGCCCGAGGCCTTCGACAGGGCCATGCGGACCTATATCGACTTCGGCCTGGAGCAGCCCGACGCCTATCGCGTGGCCTTCATGGTCGAGAAGAGCCACGACGGTTCGTTCCACGCCCGGACGGGCGGGCGGCCGATGGCGGCCGGGATCGAGGCGTTCCAGTGCTTCGTGTCGATGATCGCCGACCTGCACGCGGCGGGGCTGACGGCCGACGACGATCCCCTGCGCCTGACCCAGACCCTGTGGGCGGGCCTGCACGGCCTGACCTCGCTGCTGATCGCGAGGCCGGAGTTCCCGTGGGTCGAACGCGAGGCGCTGATCGCCGGGCATATCGCGATGCTGCGGCGCGGGGCGCTGAGGTAGGAGAGGGTTTCGGAAGGGGCGATCAACCCCTATATCCGCGCCTCATTCCGCGAATACCCAGGACTTCATCATGGCCAAGCTGCAGCTTCTCGACACTTTCAGCCTGCAGGAAACCGAGGACGGCTACCGCCTGCTGGTCTCGGCGGTCGGCGGCGAGGCGCTCTACGTCTCGATCACGCCGGACCAGATGGACGACATCATCGAAAGCCTGGAAGCGGCCATGGGCGGCGAAGAGGAAGAGGGCGTCGAGGAAGACGAGGCTTTCTAGGGCTTAGCCAGAGCGCGCATCCTCCGCCCCCTCGCCGCGACAGGCGACGAAGTCGCCAGGTGGGGGCAAGTGGGTGAGCCACGGTCCTCGTCAGACGCCATAGCGGCGAACACTTGCCCCCTACGGGTCGCTGCGCGGCCGTCTTCCCCCAAAGGGGGAAGAGGACGTCCAGGCTCCCCCCCATCACTCCTCCTCCGTCAGCACCTGGCCGTTGATCAGCTGGGCGCCCAGCATCTTCACCACCTCGGGGCTCTGGGCGAACTTGCCGTGGTTGAGCTTGTCGCCGGCCTTCAGCTTGGTCAGGTCGATGACGGTGATGTGGCCGTTGGCTTCCAGGCGCGAGCGGAAGGGTTCCTGGGTCGGGTCGATGGCCCCCAGGCGCAGCAGGTTGCCGGCCAGCAGGCGCGAGATCAGCAGGGCCCGGTCGTCGCGCGACACGAAGATGGTGATGTGCGGCGGGTTCGGGCCCAGGGCGTGGAACTGCTGGCTGAACACCTGCGGGTCGATGTCGGGCGAGGCCAGGACGACGTTGTTGAGCTTGGGCGGCAGGCCGCCGCGCCGGATGGCCAGCTGGCGCAGGGCCTCCATGGTCAGGTAGGTGCCCATCGAGTGGGCCACCACGGTCATCTCCTTGACGTCCGGCGCGTCGGCCGCCTTGGCCAGGGCCTCCTCCAGCGCGTCGCGGGAATAGATGGCGCTGTCGCGGTCGTACTCGTAGTCGAACAGCTTGCCGCGCGAGGGCCAGGTGAACAGCAGCGGCGCGGCGTCGGCCTTGGAGTCGGCGACCAACTGGGCGAAGCGGTAGACCGACGACTCGAACCGGGTGTTGAAGCCGTGCACGAACACCAGCAGCCGCGCGTGCTTGCCGCCCATGCGGTCGAACCAGGCCAGGGTGTTCTCGCGGCTGGACGGCGCGACGCTGACGGTGGTGAACTCGGTGGCCGGATCGGGCGCGGCGCCCTTGGGCCATTCCACCGCGCCGACCTTGTGGTTGGGCGGCACCGAGACGACGATCTCGGTGCCCGAGGCGCTGTTGTCGCGCTCGCCGCCGTAGATCACCCCGGGCACGGGCGAGGCGGCGCGGGTGGTGACCACCAGCATGTCGATCTGGGTCGCGCCCGGCGCCGAGGCGGCGGTCGGGATCAGGAAGCCCTTGGGCGTGCTCCCGCAGGCGCCCAGCAGGAGCGTGGCGGCCAGGACGGCGGCATATCGTCGGACGGCGGCCACGGGCGGTCTCCTGGCGTGGGCCTATCCTGGCCGACGCTTGGCCCGCGTAAATGGGGCGATCTCCTGAGCAGTTTCGGGGAACCGGACCAGTTTTGGAGCGGGGCAAGGCGCGCGTCCTCCGCCCCCCATGGGGGCGGACAGACCGCGCAGCGGTCAGGTGGGGGCAAGTAGGTGAGCCACGGCCCTCTTCAGCGTCACGGCGGCGAGCACTTGCCCCCTACGGATCGCTTCGCGATCGTCTTCCCCCGGAGGGGAAAGAGGGCCGCGTTACGTAAGGAGCGGCCACGCTTCCGTCGGCCTCAAAAGCGCGTAGTGTTCCCGGCATGAAACGCGGCGCATCGAGGCTGAGCTGGTGGGCGCGGGGGCTGATGCTCCTGAGCGCGATCCTGCTGCTCGGCGCGCCGGCGATGTCGGCCGCCGCCATGCCGATGGACCCCTGTTGCGACGAGGCGCCCTGTAACGACCTGGGCCACGACCTGGGCAAGTCCCTGTGTCCGCAAGCCTGCGTCGTGGCCTGCCAGATCATCCCCGCGCCCGAGATGCCGGTCGCCGGGCCCGTCGAGACGGGCTCCGTCGTCACGACCCCGGCGCCCTCCCGCCTGCCCACCGGACGCGCTCCGGCCCCGGAGCTTCCGCCGCCGCGGTGAAACCCGACTTCAGAACCCATCCTTCAATCTGAAATCGGAAAATCATCATGAAACGTATCCTCTCGACGGCGGCGCTGATGCTGCTCGTCTCGGCGTCGGCCGCCTACGCCGCCGCGCCGGACGCCGTGACCAAGGCCGTTGAAGCCTGCTGCGCCCTCGGCGCGGCCTGCTGCAACGGCGGTCCCTGCTGCTGATCCAGCCGCTAGCCTAGGGCGCTCCGTCCCCGATGGGGGCGGACAGACCGCGTAAGCGGTCGGGTGGGGGCGAGTGGGAACCGCACGGTCGGCGAACACTTGCCCCCTCCGCGCCTTCGGCGCTCCTCCCCCATAGGGGGAAGGGGCTTGGCCTGCTAAGGACGCGGCATGTCCCGCGCCTCGCCCCCGCTTCTCCGCGCCGCCTTGCCCTATGTCTGCCTGGTCGGCGCGATGGTGTCGCTGTGCGCGGGCACCTCGTTCGCCAAGACCCTATTCCCGCTGGTCGGGGCGCAGGGGACCAGCGCCTACCGCGTCGGCTTCTCGGCCCTGGTGCTGTGCCTGATCTGGCGGCCCTGGCGCTTCCCCCTGGCCCGCAAGGACCTGATCGCCGTGGCCGCCTACGGCGCGGTGATGGGGGCGATGAACCTGTGCTTCTACATGGCCATCCGCACCATCCCGCTGGGCCTGGCCATCGCCATCGAGTTCACCGGACCGCTGAGCCTGGCGATGATCCACGCCCGCAAGCCGATCCACTTCCTCTGGATCGCCCTGGCGGTGGCGGGCCTGGCCCTGCTGCTGCCGCTGGGCGACACCAGCCTGAACCTCGACCCGGTCGGGGTGGGCTTCGCGGCGGCGGCGGCGGTGTTCTGGGCGCTGTACATCGTGGCCGGCCAGCGGACCGGACACCTGCACGGCGGCCGCTCGGTGGCCCTGGGCATGACCACGGCGGCCCTGGTCGTGGCGCCGTTCGGACTGGCCACGGCGGGCGCGGCCCTGCTGAGCCCGGTCGCCCTGGGCCTGGGCCTGGTGGTGGCGGTGGTCTCCAGCGCCATCCCCTATTCGCTGGAGATGGTCGCCCTGCGCGGCATCTCCAAGCGCAGTTTCGGGGTGATGCTGAGCCTGGAGCCGGCGGTGGGCGCCCTGGCCGGCCTGCTGGTGCTGGGCGAGCACCTGGCGCCCCGCCAATGGCTGGCCATCGCCTTCGTCATCGCCGCCTCGGTGGGCACGGTGGCGACCGACCCGTCGCGCAAGCAGGCCGAGGCGCCGCTGCATGATTGAAACCCTCTCCCAAAGGGAGAGGGTGATTTCCGGCTATTCCGCCGCGTAGACCACGGGATGCACGTGCGCCCACAGGTGCGCTCGATACGTGTCGAAGCACTGCTCGCCGCAGATCAGCCGCATGACCGCGCCCTCGGCGATGAACCTCGCGCACTCCGGAAACTCGGTGACCAGGGGATGCAGGGCCTCGGCGTTCCAGGCCCTGGAGTGCTCGATGTCCAGCTGGGCGTGCAGGGCGAAGTACTTGCGGGCCGAGGGCGAGACGCCCAGGCGCTTGAGGCCGGCGTCGACGCAGGCTACGCGGCCCGGCGCGGTCAGCTCGACCACCCCCAGGGCGCCGATCGACTGGTAGGTGTAGCGGCGGGTGGTGGCGAAGGCGGTCATGGTGTTGGCCAGGGCCAGCGACTGCCACAGGGTGGAGTCGATGGTCGGCGTCAGGCCCAGCACCTGCGTCGTGCGGGTCAGCATCGGGCCGTGCATGCCGGCCGCCGCGCCCCGTCCCATCTCGTCCCAGTAGTTGCGGGCCAGCTCCAGCTTGGCGCGGTCGCTGACCTTGACCTGGGTCATGGCCACCAGGTCGTCGAAACCGGCCTCGCCGGCCGCCTCCTGGGTCAGGAACCACTTGATGTCCTCCAGGCCCGCCGCGCCTTCCAGCCAGTCGAACAGCGGGTCGTCCTGGCCGGGGCCGGTCTCGCGCAGGTCCTCGAACCAGGCCACGAAGTCGTCGGCGTTCGTCGGCACGCCGGCGACCAGGGGCAGGATGTGGTCGCGGAACTGCTCGACATAGTCGCCCTCCAGCCGCTTCATCCGGGCCTCGTCCGAGACCGCGTCGCGCCAGTCGGGATCGGGCGTCCCGACCGCCAGGCGGCGGTGGTTCCAGTGGGCCAGGCCCCGGTGCAGGGCTTCGGCGTCGGGGAATTGCGGGCTGAAGGCGCCGATGCGCGCCAGTCGTTCGCCACCAAACACGGCGTGCTCCTAGGTCGTTTTTGGGTTCGAGACGGAAAAGGCCGCCCCCGCGAGGAGGCGGCCTGAGCCGTTAGGTCGCGCGGATCAGCGCTGGTCGGTCTTGCCGGGCTGGATGGCGCCGGTGTCGACGCCGCCTTCCAGGCCGTCGTCGAGGCCTTCGACGGGCGTGCCCTCGACGCCTTCATTGAGGCCGTCGTCACGGCGCTCCCCCTGCCGTTGCTGCTGGCCCGGCGCATTGCGCGCGGCGTCGTCCTGCTGCTGCTGCGGGGTGCGGGTCTCGCCCTGCTGGTTCTGCTGGTCGGACTGCCGGCGTTGATCGTCGGACGGTTGTTGTTGCAGACCTTCGCGGTTGGCTTCGTCGCCCATGGTGGTCGCTCCCTGATACGCGCCGGAGGCTTCCGGCGGGGAGATGAACGAGGTGGAACGACGGTCGTTCCTAAGTCGAAAAAGCGACAAAAGCTGCGCCGGAACAATGAGAACCCTCTCCCATGGGGAGAGGGAGGGACCCGCGCCGGAGGCGTGGGAGGGGGAGGGGATAAGACGTCGGCCGGCGTGCCGGCAGGGCGGTCGTGAGAATCGGCGAGGGTGTAACCCCCTCACCCTCCCAAGCTTCGCTTGGGTCCCTCCCTCTCCCTCAGGGAGAGGGTTTTAGGAGGCCATCGTCTCGCGCTTTTCCTCCAGCGCCAGCCAGTCCTCTTCCGCCGTGGCCAGGTCGGCGCGGGCCTTGTCGAGGGCCTTCATCAGCTTGTCGAAGCCGGCCGGGTCCTTGGCGTAGAGGTCGGGGTCGGCCAGCTTGGCCTCCAGGTCGGCGATGATCTTGGGGCTGGCGGCCACCAGGGCCTCGCATTCCTCCAGGCGCCGCTGATCCTTGTAGGACAGCTTGACGGTCTTCTTCGGCGCCGGCGGGGCGGCGGGGGTGACGATGGCCTTGTGCGAGCCTGTGCCGGTGGCGAAGTCGCCGGCCGCGCCGCGGGCGCCCTTGAAGAAGTCCGGGGCCTGGTCGATCAGGTCGCTCCAGCCGCCGGGGGTCTCCAGCACCTTGCCGTGGCCGTTCATGGCGATGGTCGAGGTGGCCAGGCGATCGATGAAGTCGCGATCGTGGCTGACCAGGATGAGGGTTCCCTCGAAATCAGCCAAGACCTCTTCCAGCAGGTCCAGGGTGTCCATGTCCAGGTCGTTGGTCGGTTCGTCGAGGACCATCAGGTTGGTCGGCGTCGCCAGGGCGCGGGCCAGCAGCAGGCGGTTGCGCTCACCGCCCGACAGGCTGGTGACCGGCTGGCGCAGCTGGGCCTCGGTGAACAGGAACTCCTTGGCGTAGCCGGCCACGTGCTTGGGGATGCCGCGCACCAGGATGGAGTCGCCGCCGCCGGGGGTCAGGAAGTCCCACAGCGTCATCTTCTCCGACAGCGCCATGCGGTTCTGGTCGACGTAGGAGATCTCCAGATTGGTGCCCAGCTTGATGTCGCCGGCGTCGATCGGGATCTCGCCCAGCAGCATGCGCACCAGGGTGGTCTTGCCGGCGCCGTTCGGGCCGACCAGGGCCACGCGGTCGCCGCGCAGGATGCGGGTGGAGAAGTCCTCGACGATCACCCGGTCGCCGAACTTCTTGGTGACGTGCTTGGCCTCGACCACGCGCTTGCCCGACGTGCCCGAGCTTTCGACGGCCAGGGTCATGCTGCCGCGCTTGTCGGCCTGCAGGTCGCGCTTCTGGCTGCGCAGGTCCATCAGGGCCCGGCGGCGGCCTTCGTTGCGGGCCCGGCGACCCTGGACGCCGCGCGCCAGCCAGGCGTTTTCCTTCTCCAGCTGCTTGTTGAGGCGACGCTCCTCGTCGGCCTCGGCGGCCAGCACCTGCTCGCTCCAGATCTCGAACTCGGCGAAGCCCTTGTCCAGGCGGCGCACCTTGCGGTGCTCAAGCCAGAAGGTGCGCTGGGTGACGCGGTTCAGGAAGGCGCGGTCGTGGCTGACGATCAGGGCCGCGCACTTGGAGCCGGCCAGCTCCTCTTCCAGGGTCTGGATCGCGAAGATGTCCAGGTGGTTGGTCGGCTCGTCCAGCAGCAGCACGTCGGGCTGTTCGGCGAACGCGCGGGCCAGGGCGGCGCGGCGGCGCTCGCCGCCCGACAGGCCCACCGTGCTCTTGGCGTAGTCCAGGCCGAAGTCGGCCAGGGTGGCGTGGGCCTCGTAGTCCTCGGCGCCGCCGGCCGTGCAGTAGTCCAGCAGGGTCTCGCCGGTGATGTCCGGCTCCTGGCTGACATAGACGATCTTGGCGCCGGGCTGGGCCGCGCGCTCGCCGCTGTCGGCCTCGATGCCCTGGGCGGCCAGGATCTTCAGCAGGGTCGACTTGCCCGCGCCGTTGCGACCCACCAGGCAGGCGCGCACCCGCGGCTCCAGCGCCAGGTCCACGCCGTCGAACAGCGGCTTGGCGCCATCGGCGAGGCGAACGTCCTTGAGAGCCAGGACAGGGGCGCGAGTCGGGGAGGCCATGATCGGGAGGTCTTACTGTCGGCGAGGAGGGAGGAGATGGGGGCGTATAGCAGGGCAGGCGAGGGGGCGGGGGGTTTTCTTGTCGCGGCATGAGCGCCTGCCGACACCTCAGGCTACGACGGGGACATGCCCTTGGGCGTGTCCCCAGCCGGATCACCGCCGTTCGAGTGAATCAGCGGACGACCGGACCCGAGCGCGTCATGAAATCGCTGTCGGCAACGCTCAGGAACGTCCACATCAAAGAAGGTCGCCATCTCGCATCCCAGGAGAGCCGCCAATGGCGCGGGCGACAGCAAATCGTCGGCCCGTCCCATCAGATGCGCGCTCACGCTGGACCAGGGCCACTCGACGGCCTTTGACACCAAACCCGCCCGAACGGGGTTGAGGCCGACATACCGGGCGCACATGAGAAAATAAGGCTCGTCCATCGGCGAGGACCCGAAGCGACCCTGCCAAAGGTGCCCGGTCCAACCCTGTTTCTGGTTGATCAGCCAAGTGTAGCGCTGGTGCGTGGCGCCCACGGCCTTGGCCAAGCCATCCTCCGTGTCGGGCGTGGCGATCAGGTGGACATGGTTTGGCATCAGGCAATAGGCCCAGACCTCGACCTTGGCCGCCGTAAAGGCTTCGGCGGCGATGTCCAGATAGGTCTGATAGTCATCGGGACCGAAGAAGGTCGGCTGCCGACGGTTGCCTCGCTGAATGACGTGATGGGGCATTCCGGGGATCACGATGCGCGGCGGCCTTGGCATGGCTTCCTCTCATTGTGTTCCTATTTTGTTCTATTTCTGGTTGCGAGGCAAGATGCGTCTGGGATGAGGGTGGGGACACGCCCAAGGGCATGTCCCCGTCAGGGCGAAAGGAAAAAGGGGCCGTCCTTCGGACGACCCCTTTCCACCTCATCGGGAGCGAACTGATGCCCCCGTACGCGAGATCTCTCTCGACTAGTACTTCAGGCGGACGCCCACCCGGAAGTAGCGGCCCACGATGCCCGACTGCGAGTAGGTCGGGTTCCAGTTCACCGCGGCGTAGTTGGCCGGGTTGAACATCGGGCCGGCGTCGAACAGGTTCATGACGTCGGCGTAGACGCTGGCCTTTTCGGTCACGTCGTAGGCGCCCGTCAGGTCGACGGTCGTGAACGACTTCACGCGGCAGTAGAAGTCGTCGTCGCCGTACAGGCAGCCGTTGGCGGCGCTGTCGTCGACTTCGCGCATGCCGCTGACGTAGTTCATCGTGCCGGTCACGTGGATCGGACCGTGCTCGAAGGTGTTCGACCACGACAGGCGGTTCTTCGGGGTGCCGGCGCCCGACGACAGGGCGTACGGCGCTTCCTTGCCGACGTAGTTATAGGTCGTGCCGTCCTGCGTGTACTTGAAGTCGAACAGGGTGGTGGCGTCGAGGTTCGTCGTCCACTTCACGTCGTACGGCAGGTAGAAGCTGGCCTGGACGTTGAGGTCCAGACCGCTGGTGACCAGCGAGTCGGCGTTGATGTACGGCGAGGCGATCGACAGCACCCGGCGCTGGGCGGTCGGGTGATCCGGGTCCACCGCGTCGGCGACGACGGTGTAGCCGGCCGGGATGGCCTGGCCCGAATAGTAGGCGTCCAGGGCGACGCCAGGCGCGGCCTGGGCGATCACGTCGGTCTTCTTGATGTGGTAGTAGTCCAGCGAGACGCTGAAGTTACGCGTGGGGGCCCACACGGCGCCGAACGTGTAGCTGGTCGACTTTTCCGGCTTCAGGTCCGGGTTGGCCGTGGTGATCTGCGAGAGCGAGTAGTCCTTGGTGTACTCGTTGTCGCCGTGGGCGGCGCGGAAGGCGTCGAACGAGGCGTCGTCGAACGAGAACGTCGTGAAGCCCTGGGCGGCCGAGTCGCCCGATTCCGAGAAGCTCGGAGCCCGGAAGCCCTTCGAGACCGTACCGCGGATCGCGATTTCCTTGGTCGGGCTGAACTTCATGCCGATCTTGGGCGAGAAGTTGTCGCCGAAGTCGGAATAGTGGTCGTAGCGACCCGAGGCGTTGACTTCCAGCTTGTCGGTGATCGGCATGCCCAGCTCGGCGAAGGCCGAGGCGACCGTGCGGTTGCCGATGGTCTTGGCGTTGCCCAGGCCCTGGGCGTCGTTGACCGGGTTCAGGGCCGGATCGTTGGTGGCCTCGTAGCGGAACTCGCCGCCCAGACCCAGCTGAGCGTCGCCGCCCGGCAGGGCGAACACGCTGCGCGAAGCCTGGAAGCTGATCGAGTCCAGGTCCGAGGTCGAGGTCTTGGCCAGGGTCGGCGACAGGGCCTTGCGGACCGCGGCGCTGTTCTTGGACGGATCGATGAAGTTGTACGAACCGTCGGCGATCACCTTCATCAGGTTGTCGTAGCTGACGAAGCCGTTCTGGGCGCTTTCCAGCCAGCCGTGGGCGATCACCAGGTTGGCCTGGTAATCCCAGTCCATGGCCGAGCCCTTCACGCCGCCGACCATGCGGGCCATGCGGTTGGTGAACTCGGCGTCGGCCGGCAGGTCGCTGAAGCGGTACTTGATCAGGGCGTACTGACCGGCCGCCGCGAACGGGTTGTTCGGGTTCAGGCTGCCGTCGGTCAGGGTGATCGGCAGGACGATGTTGCTCAGGTTATGCGGCGTGCTGGACGAGATCGGAACCGGGGTGCCGGTGACCGAGGTCTTGCTCTGCACGAAGCTGCCCGACAGGTAGGCCTCGAGGTTGTCGTTCGGCTTGATCGTGAAGCGACCGTAGGTGGCGATGCGCTCTTGCTTGGGCTGGACGTCGCCGAACGTGGCGATGTTCTGGGCGCAGTAGCTGCCGATCGAGGCGCCGGTGTCGTCGTCCAGGCGCGGGTCGACGGTCAGCGGGGCGTCGGGGGCGCAGGCGCGCAGCGGACGCCACTCGTTGCCGAGGCCGCCGATGGCCTGGCCGCTGGCCAGGTTGCCGGCTTCGGTCAGGATGGCCGGCTTGACGTTGCCGTAGAAGGTGCTGCCGCCGGCTTGCGGGTTGTTGTTCTGGCCGCCGGGGATCGAGGTCAGGTCGTTGGTGTTGAACGGGAAGCCGCGCTGGTCGATGCGGATGCGCTTGTCCAGCTGGTACTCGAAGTCGCCGTAGACGTTGTACTTGTCGGTATCCAGGTCGCCGTAGCCGAAGTCGGCGCTGAAGCGGTACTGGTCGCCGCCGCCATGCTCGCTGGCGCCGATCGAGGCGTCGGCGCTCATGCCCTGGTAGTTGGACTTCATGATGATGTTGACGACGCCGCCGATGGCGTCGGCGCCGTACAGCGACGAGGCGCCGTCCTTCAGGGTCTCGATGCGCTCGACCGCGTTGAACGGGATCGAGTTCAGGTCGACGAACGCCTTCTGGCCGTCGTCGGCCAGCGGGTAGTTGGCGTTCCGCAGGCCGTCGATCATCACCAGGGTCGAGTTGACCGACAGGCCGCGCAGCGACACGCCGGTCGAGCCGGCGGCGAAGCCGTTGCCGAAGGCGGCGGGGATCGAACCGGAGTTGTCGGCCGACAGGCTGCGGATGGCGTCGGCGATCGTGGTGATGCCCTGGGCCTTCAGCGCCTCGGTCGTCTGGACCGTGACCGGCGACGGGGTCGCGGTGTCGGTGCGACGCAGCAGCGAACCGGTGACGACGACGGCTTCGACTTCGTTGTCGGCCGGGGCGGCCGGTTGGGCGGCTTCCTGAGCGTTCGCGGCGAAGGCGGCGAAGGTGGCGGCCCCCGCGATCATCGTCGTCGCGAGCAGACGCCCGCGGGTGATGTGCAATTTCATGTCGGTCCCTCCGGGCGCTCAGAGCTTGGCCTCATCGACCCGCTCGTCCCGTCGCCCTGTCAGTTTCAGGTTTCCCGGAGGACCTCCGTCCCCGGTTGCCGTTGGGATAGGAGCCGTCAAAGACGCCCGTCAATCGTGGACGCTGTTATGTAATCAATATGTCGAAGACCTGTCACATCCAAGCAACGGCCGATACCCAAATGCGGCGAGAATGGGACTTTTAGGTGTCAGCGGCGCAATGAGGCGTAGATAAAACGCTGATATCTAAGCTTGACTGTAATGAATAAGGTTCGAAGAACTTGGTGATCTGAGATGAATCCTTACAGGCCTGCAACTATTGTAACAATGCTCATCGAAAGTCGATATTCCGAGATCGATTATCGATACGTGTAACCGCACAAAGCGAGTCTCTGGAGGGCTCGAACCGCTCGATCAGCCCCCGGCAGCGACCGTTCGTCGCAACCACGGTTAAGCTCTTGGCCACCCCGTTGCGGCACAACGTGGGGTTCGGGTCGGGGGAAACCGTGAGCACTGAGACAGACTTGCCGGAACCGTGCCCAGCGCACGGCGTGGTCGACACGTTCGAGAAGGCTGACAGCGGTGTCTCCGCGACGTCCGCGCGTCGCCGGTCGTGGACCCGCCACGGGGCCGAGCTGTGCCTGATCGTCCTGTTCGTCCTGACCGCCGCGATCATCGGCTTCCAGCACCAGCTGTTCGACCGCGAGATCGTGGTCACCGACGCCACCGCCGCGAACTACGGCTACAGCGGCTATGCCGACCAGGTGGTCGGCGGCAGCTCCACCTTCAAGGCGGCCGCCAGGCCGCTGACCTGGTCCTGCGACCTGAAGACCGGCGGGTCGGCCTCGCTGTTCTGCGGCTATGAGGTCGTGCTCGACGGCAACGGCGCGCTGCCCGGGGTCGACCTGCGCACGCTGGACGCCATCGCCCTGACGATCGACTACGACGGCCCGGCGACGGCCCTGCGGTTCTATCTGAAGAACCAGGACCCCCGCTACAGCACGATCGGCGACCGCTCGACCGCCAAGATCAACAAGGTCGAGTTCTCGGTCCGCAAGGGCCGCCAGACCGTGGTGCTGGGCCCGCGCGACTTCAGCGTCGCGGAGTGGTGGCTGTCGGGCAAGCACTTCGCGCCCGAGCTGGCCCGCACCCAGTTCGACGACGTCGTGGCGGTCGAGGTGTCCACGGCCACGACCGCGCCGCCGGGCCGCTACGACATGCGGATCGAGTCGCTGGTCCTGCGCCGCTCCAGCATCGCGCCGGCCACCCTCTATCTGATCATCCTGGCCTCGTGGGCGGTGGCGATCGTCTTCTACATGGCCGTGCGGGTCGAGCGCGCGCGCCGCGACACCCAGGACAAGGAGCGGGCGCAAGCCGAGGCGCGGGCCGCCCTGGCCGCCGCCAAGTCGGCCGCCGAGCGGGCCAGCGAGGCCAAGTCCGACTTCCTGGCCCATATGAGCCACGAGCTGCGCACGCCGCTCAACGCCGTGCTGGGCTACGCCCAGTTGCTGGAGCGCCGCGCGCTGGCCCCGGCCGACCTCGGCGCCGTGCGGACCATCCATCGCAGCGGCGAGCACCTGCTGTCGCTGATCACCGACCTGCTGGACCTTTCGAAGATCGAGGCCGGGCGCATGGAGCTGCGGGCCGGACCCGTGCGGCTGCGCCAGGCGATCGCCGCCGTCGCCGAGATGGTCCAGGTGCGGGCCCAGGAGAAGGGCCTGGCCTTCCAGTGCGTGGTCGACGACGACGCGCCCGAGGCGGTCCTGGCCGACGACAAGCGGCTGCGCCAGATCCTGCTCAACCTGCTGGGCAACGCGGTGAAGTTCACCGGCGAGGGCCGGGTGTCGCTGCGCGTCTCGGTGCTGGACCAGGACGCCGAGGCCGCGACCCTGCGCTTCGAGGTGCAGGACAGCGGTCCGGGCATCGCCGAGGACGAGCTGGAGCGCATCTTCCAGCCCTTCGAACAGGTCGGCGAGATCCAGCGTCGCGAAGCCGGCACGGGACTGGGCCTGGCGATCAGCGGGCAGCTGGCCGGCCTGATGGGCGCGACGATCCAGGTGCAGAGCCGCCTGGGCCAGGGCGCCTGCTTCTGGTTCGAGGCCCGCTTCCCCCTGGCCGACGCGCCGCAAGCCGGCGCCGCCCCGGCCCTGGCCGACATCCGCGGCTACGCCGGCGAGCGCCGCCGCCTGCTGGTGGTCGACGACAACCCCGACAACCGCGACCTGCTGCGCGACCTGCTGCTGCCCCTGGGTTTCGAGATCGAGACCGCCGGCGACGGCCGCGAGGCGGTGCGGCTGGCCCAGCTCGTCCGGCCCGACCTGATCCTGATGGACCTGAAGATGCCGGTCATGGACGGCCACGAGGCCACGCGCCTGATGCGCCTGATCGAGCCGCTGAAGGACGCGCCGATCATCGCCGTGTCGGCCAACAACGCCGAGGAGGCGCGGGCCACCTCGCGGCTGGCGGGGGCCGACGACTTCGTCAGCAAGCCGATCGAAAGCGACGAGCTGCTGGGCGCCATCGGCCGGGCGCTGGCCCTGGAGTGGATTCTCGCCGACGGGGCCCGGGCCGCGCCCCAGGTCGAAGCCGAAGAAGAATCGACGGTTGCTCCTTCGCGCCGCCTGCGGATCCTGGCGGCCGAGGACAATTCGGCCAACAAGGCGCTGCTGCGCGCCATGCTGCAGGGCCTGGACGTCGACCTGCGGATGGCCTCCAACGGCGCCGAGGCGGTCGAGACCTGGACGGCCGACGACTTCGACCTGGTGCTGATGGACGTGCGGATGCCGGGCATGTCCGGCGTCGAGGCCACCCGGGCCATCCGCTCGGACGAGACCCGCACCGGTCGCCGCCGCACCCCGATCGTGGCGCTGTCGGGCGACATGCAGGACCACCACCAGGTCGAATACCGAGCGGCCGGCATGGACGCCTGCCTCGCCAAGCCGATCGAGTTGCGCCAGCTCTACGCCCTGATCGCGGCGGTGGCCGATGAGCGGCTGCCGGAGCTGGAGATGGCGGGGTGAGCATATAGCGCCGTGCGTGGTCCTCGTCCTTCGACAAGCTCAGGATGAGGACCATTGTGGGAGCGTGGACACTTTGGGCCGATGACCATTGTGCCGGCGGTAACAGTAGAAATCCTCATCCTGAGCTTGTCGAAGGACGGGGATTTCGGCTCCGCGAGAGGCCGGGAAGCGCGTCCCAGTCCCCTCGGATCACCGCTTCCTTCTTGGCCCGAAGGCCTTGGGATCAAGCCCCGCATTGTGTTCCGAGGCCCGGCCTTGGGGATCGTCGCCCCGGTGGGAGCCGATATAGTACATGCCGTCCGAGCATCTCAGAATGTAAACCCAGGCGCCGTGCACGACCTCGTCCTTCGACAAGCTCAGGATGAGGTCGACTTTATAGGCTAGCGCTTTAGTTGCAAGGCATCCCCATTCTCCTCATCCTGAGCTTGTCGAAGGACGAGGAGAACGCACGGGGCTAGGGTCGATCCCCTAATACGGCAGCTGCTCCGGCGCCGCTCCAGGCGCCGGCACGCCCTCCGGCGGCGCCACGGGCTCCAGTTCCGAGGCCGAGCGGGCGAACTCCGCGCCGAGGGTCTCGTAGAAGCCGTTGCGGGGATCGGGCGTCGACAGCGGTTCCGGATCGGGCAGCAGCCAGGGGAAGTCGCGCACCGCCAGCCCCTCGTGCGCGGCCAGCATGAAGCGCCGCCAGATGCTGGCCGGGATGTCGCCGCCGACCACCCGGTTCATCGGCCGGTCGTCGTCGTTGCCCACCCAGACGCCGGTCACGTAGTCGGGCGTGAAGCCCACGAACCAGGCGTCGCGCCAGTTCTGGCTGGTGCCGGTCTTGCCCGCCGCCGGCCAGCCGAACGCCGCGCGCCTGGCGGTGCCGACCTCGACGACCTTCTTCATCATCTTGACCATCATGCTGGCCTTGCTGATGTCGTAGACGCTGGCCGGAGCGGCCCCCGAGGCCACTGGGACGGTGTGGCTGAAGATCGGCTCGCCGCCCTGGGTGGTGATGCTCTCGATCACGTAGGGCTGGACGCGCACGCCGCCCTGCTGGAACACCTGGAAGCCCGAGGTCAGTTGCAGCAGGTTGACCTCATAGGCCCCCAGCGCCACCGACAGGTCGGGGTTGGAGGGCAGGGTCGTGATCCCGAACCGCCGGGCCAGGTCCCCGATCGCCGGACCGCCGGCCTCCTGGGCCAGCTTGACGGCGATGGTGTTGATCGAGTTGACCAGGGCGTCCTGCACGGTCATCGGGCCGCGATAGCCGCCGGCGTAGTTCTCGGGCTTCCAGTCGCCGAACTGCACTGGGCCGTCCACGCGGATGTCGGTGGGCATGACGCCCTTCTCCAGGGCCGCGGCGTAGACGAACGGCTTGAAGGTCGAGCCTGGTTGGCGGCGGGCCTGGACGGCGCGGTTGAACGGGCTCTCGACATAGTCGGTCCCGCCCACCATGGCCCGCACGGCGCCGTCGGCCGACAGCGACAGCAGGGCCGCCTGCCGGGCCCCGGCGCCCTCGCCGCCGACGGCGATGGCCTGGCGCACGGTCTGGACGCCCACGTGCTGCAGGCGCGGGTCGATGGTCAGGCGGACCACCAGGTCGGGGGCGTTCTGGCCGGCGATGCGCACGGCCTCGCCGGTCGCGTAGTCCAGCACCCAGCCGTAGTCGCCCTCGTCGGCCACGGCCAACGGCGACAGCTTGGGCGTGTCGTCCAGCGCCCGGCTCTCCTGCTCGGCGGTGATCCAGCCCTCCTTGCGCATGTTGGCCAGGATCAGGCGCGAGCGGGCCAGGGCCGGGCTCATGTCGCGGGTCAGGGCCAGGCGCGAGGGCGCCTTGAGCAGGCTGGCCAGCAGGGCGGATTCCGACAGGGTCAGCTGGCTGGCCGGCTTGTTGAAATAGGTCTGGGACGCGCCGTCGACCCCATAGGTGCCGGCCCCGAAATAGACCCGGTTCAGATAGAGCTCCAGCACCTCGTCCTTGGTCAGCACCCGCTCCAGCTTCCAGGCCAGGTACATCTCCTGCACCTTGCGCTTGGTGATCCGGTCGGGCGTCAGGAACATGCCCTTGGCCAGCTGCTGGCTCAGGGTCGAGGCGCCCTGCACGGTGCGGCCGGCCCGATGGTTGATCCAGGCGGCGCGGACGATGCCGTAGGGGTCGATGGCCCCGTGCTTGTAGAAGCGCTTGTCCTCGGCCGCCAGGAAGGCCAGCGGCACGTAGTTGGGCACCGCGCCGAGGGTGATGCGCTGGCCGTAGCGCGGGCCCCGGGTGGCGATCACCTGGCCGTTGCGGTCCTCGAACCGGATGCCGGGCGCGCGGTTCACCGCGAACAGCGCCTCCCGCGAGGGCAGGGGTGGGGCGTCGCGCAGGTACTTCCACCAGACATAGCCGGCGCCCGAGGCGGCGGTCAGCAGCATCAGCAGCACGACGACGGCCAGCGTCCACCAGATCCAGCGGCCCTTCTTGGCCTTGGCGTGCTTCAAATCAGCGCGGAAGGGCTCTTCCGGCGGCCTCTGCGGCGGGGGCTCGGACGGGGGCGGAGGCGGCGGCGCGGACGCGAATTCCGGAGGCCGCGCGGGCTGTTGGCCCGCCGGCTTGTCGTCGAAGCGATAGGGCGGCAGCGTCCAGTCGTTCAAGTCGGCCCCATGGTCCCGTTTGGTCTTAAGCTAAATTGGGTTTAGGACGCCGCGATGATGGCGCGCAAACCTTTCTGGGAGACGAAGTCCCTAAACCAGATGACCGTCCCCGAGTGGGAGAGTCTATGCGACGGCTGCGGCCTTTGCTGCCTGGTTCGCTTCGAAGACGAAGACACCGGCGAGATCATCCCCACCAGGGTGCATTGCCAGCTGTTCGACGAGCATCGCTGCAGCTGCAAGGACTATCCCAACCGCCGCAAGACCGTGCCCGACTGCATCAAGCTGACGCCGCACAATATCGAGACCCTGGAATGGATGCCGCCGTCCTGCGCCTATCGCCGGCTGCACGAGGGCAAGACCCTGCCGCTGTGGCATCCGCTGATCACCGGCGACCCGGAAAGCACCCACAAGGCTGGCATCTCGGTGCGCGACCAGACGGTGTCGGAGCTGTCGTTCGACGACCCCGAAGACGCCCTGGACTTCGTCGCCACCGACCTGATGTACGACAAGAGCGACGTGATCTACGACCCCGAGGACTAGAGCTCGGCGTCGGCCTCCAGCGCCGGCCAGGGGACGAAGGCCAGCAGCAGATAGCCGACGAAGGCGCCGCCCGGGATCAGGGCCAGCAGCACCCACCACGGCGAGAAGCCGGCGCGCTGAAGAATCCGCACGCCGGGCCACAGGAAGGCGGCGCCGAACGCGATCGCCGTGCTCAGGACGATCAGCCAATGCAGCCAGGACATGGTTCCCATCGCGACGCTCCTTCGAATCCGATGGTCAAGCTTTGAGGGGTTTTCGGCGGTTCGGCAACCGGTGCGATGGGCCGGCGACGAGGCGGGGTTTGCACCGCGGGAACTCGGTATTCCCCCGTATAGACACCCTCGGGCCTCCGCCGGATCGTCCAGCCGGACAAGGATCCGGAGCTGGACGATGGACAGACGTCATTTCACCGCTTTCGCCCTGACCGGCCTGGCCCTCGCCGCCGCTCGGCCCGCCCTGGCGGCCAAGCCGCCGGCCGAGTGGGACGGGCTGGTCAAGGTCAAGGCCAAGCGGTTCGAGTTGGTCTATCTGCGGCCCGGCGCCGACTTCCGCGGCTACACCAAGGTGATCCTCGACCCGACCGAGATTGCGTTCGAGAAGAACTGGAAGCGCGACTACAACAGTTCCTCGGCGAGCTCGTCGCTGCAGGTGTCCGACCGGGACATCGCGCGCATGGCCGACGAGGGCCGC
Organism: Caulobacter sp. P1_D6; assembly: GCF_056406095.1. NCBI lineage: Bacteria > Pseudomonadati > Pseudomonadota > Alphaproteobacteria > Caulobacterales > Caulobacteraceae > Caulobacter > Caulobacter sp. P1_D6. The sequence goes on from NZ_JBFUAW010000036.1 coordinate 46,094, forward strand.
AAGGGCGCCGCCGAGATCCTGCAGAAGGCCTATGCGGCCGGCGGCTATCCGGTGGTCAGCGAGCCGGCGGCCGACGTCCTGCGGGTGCGCACGGCCCTGATCGACATCACCGTCACCTCGCCCGACACCGACAGTCCCGGGATCGTGCGCAGCTACAGCCGCGACGCCGGCGGGGCGACGCTGGTGGTCGAGGCGCGGGACTCGATGACCGGCGCCCTGCTGGGCCGAGCGGTCGACAGCCGCACGATCGACGACTTCTCGATGGAATGGCGCAACCGCGTCACCAACCGCCAGGACTTCAGCCGGCAGATCGAGACCTGGGCCAAGAACAGCGTCAAGGGCCTGGACGAGCTGAAGGCCCTGTCGCCGATCGCGGGGTAGGGTTGATCGACATCAGGTCAGATCCCCAACTTCGGCCGTCATTCCCGCCCTTGTGGCGGGAACCCCTCTGTCCGCCGCAAGGGCAGTGATGTGGCGCGCCCGCGCGCCAAGGCATCTCCCCGTCGGCTGAACCAGGGGTTCCCGCCACAAGGGCGGGAATGACGGCTGGAAGGTGGTTTGGAGATTGGTCCAGCAGCTTGAAGCGCTGAATGTCGATCCGTCGTAGGCCCTCAGTCGCCGGGCCCCCGCTTGCCCGACAGCAGGGCGTAGATCGCCATCGCGTGCCCGTGGCCCAACCCCAGCTGGCCCTTGCCCCAGTCCACGACCTGGCCGGCCTTCACCCCGGGCTTGAGCGCGCCGCCCTCCGACAGCCCGACGGCGTCGGCCGCCGCCTTGAGACCCTCGGCGTCGAGGCCGGTCTTGGCCTGGATGGTGTCGAGATAGGCTTGGAAGGACATGGGGCGGCTCCGTGGAGGTGGTTCTCGATGCCAGGACGGTCGGGGAGCGCCGAAGCCGACAAGGCGCGACGGCTTTTCTTGGGCGGGCGGCGGCCACACTTCGGTCCGCAATCTAGAGCGGAGTCACCGCGGTCGTGGGAGCGCGGGGCGGGATGTTCAAACGGGGGAGGTCACAGGGCGGCGTCGTACGCACGGCCGCGCTCGTCGCGTCGGGCGTCCTTCACGCGGTCCTGCTGGTCCTTCTGGTGCGCTACGCGGCGCGGGGAACGCCGACCCATCGTGAGCCGCCCACGATCCAGGCCATGCTCGTGCCGCCGGATCGACCAGGTCCGATCCATCGCGACCGCCTCCGTCCTCCGTCGTCGGACGACCGCGACGCCCTGGCCCGAGCCGCGCCGGTGCTTCCCGTTCAGGCCGCGGCGCCGCGCCCTGGCGAGGTCGCGCCCTTCACGCCCGGCGACGCCTTGCCCTCGCCAACCGAAGCCGACGTCGCGGCGAGGGCCCTTCGCGGCCTGCGCGGCTGCGACCGGGCCGAGCTGACACGCCAGGAGCGCGAGGACTGCGAAGCCCAGCGCTGGGCCAAGGCCGCCCCGGTCACGGCGCGCCTGAACCTCGACCTGTCCGGCCGCTACGCCAAGAACCCGGAGCCCTTCCTGCTGCGCCGCCCGAAGAAGGGCTGTCGCGCTCGCATGGGCGGCGATCCGGACGTCAGGGGCGACGACAGCAATGTCCGCGCGGGCGTCACCTGCGTGAAACCGTTCTAGGCCGCGCGGAAATCGCCGCGCCGAGCGGACAGGACGGCCCTGAGGCTCGTCCGGGTCTCCAGCTCTGAGCCGATGATGCCCATGGTGTGGGTGCCTTCGGTCTCGACGGCGCCGGGCGCGATGGTGTTGACCCGGATGTTGCGCGGGCCGAGCTCCTTGGCCAGCACGCGGGTGATCGAGTCCACGGCGGCCTTGGTGGCCGTGTAGACCGAGGCGGTCGGGATATCGACGGTGGTGGCCGCCGAGCTGATGTTGATCACGCTGCCGCCGTCCGGGCCAAAGCGCTTGGCCGCTTCGCTGGTGGCCAGCAGCACGCCCAGGACGTTGGTGTCGAACTGACGCCGGTATTCGGCCTCGGTCACCTCCTCGATCGGCGCGAAGGCGTAGACGCCGGCGTTGTTGACCAGGATGTCGATGCCGCCGAAGGCCTTCTGGGTTTCGTCGAACAACCGCGTGACGTCGTCGCTGCTGGCCACCGAGCCCTGGACGGCGATGGCCTTGCCGCCGGCGGCGACGATTTCGGCCACCACCTTGTCGGCGCCTTCGCGGCTGGAGGCGTAGTTGACCGCCACCGCCGCGCCCTCGGCGGCCAAGGCCTTGGCGATGCCGGCCCCGATGCCCTTCGACGCGCCCGTGACGACGGCGGTCTTGCCTGCAAGCTTGCTCATGAACTCTCTCCGGTCGCCCTTAGTGGCGAACGCTTCGATACTTAGATAACCATCGAAGTAGTTCAATGCGCGAAGCCGCGAGATTTTTCGCGGGCGGAGTCAGATTTCGGCGAGCTGGGCCAGATAGGCGTTCAGGACGTCGCGCTGCAGGACCAGATAGGTGAACTTGCCCTGCCTGCACATGCGGACCAGGCCGGCGCGCTCCAGTTCCTTCATGTGGTGCGAGAGCGTGGCGGCGCTGACCGGATGGCGCTGGGCGACGGCGCCGCAGGGCGTGGGCTCGCTGGCCGAGCCGATTTCCTTGAGGATCTGGCGGCGGCGCGGCTCGGCGAGGGCCTTGCCGATCAGATTCACCTGGCGTTCGTCCAGCACGGTGCGCGACGGGTCTTCCATGGCCCTCATATGCGATGGGGCGGCGGCGGAAGCAAATGGGTTGGCGGCCTAGCCGTCGACGGCCTCCCGTCGGCGCCCTGACGGGGATAGAGCGCCGTCGATCCTCGGCGTTCAGCGAGTCGACGCCAACGAAATCAACGCCCTGAACTTTCTCGACCGAACTTATCAGCGGCGCCCGCTGCTCCCGTATCTTTGTGTCATGGCCGGGAGAAGCGAGATGAGCCCCGAAGACCTGATGCGAGAGAGCGACACTGAGTTGGCGACGCTGTTCGCCGCCAATGTCCAGCGGATCAAGGCTGACGCCGCGCAATGCTCCAAGGCCGAGATGAACAGCCTGATCGCCGGCGCGGGCTTGGCCAGCCGCCGCGTCAGCGGCGCGTTGGCGGCGAGCCACAAGGGTTTGGCTGGCCCGGCAAAGGCGGCGGCCTCGGCGTCGAAGACCGCGCCCGCCAACGAAAACGAAATCGACACCGACCCGGAGATGGAAATGGATGACGATTCTGGTCGAACCCCCGAACGGGTGGAGCAAGTTCGCGCCGAAATCCGACGCCGACTGGGCGTTGTTGATGGAGCCCGAGAATCTAAATCGGTGGACGGAGGCGGCGCCGTGGTCGCTGGTGGAGCATTGCTTTGCGAAGCTAAGGCGGACGGAGGCGCACCAGAGGCCTCCGGGTGACCCCTGGAACACCTGGCTGTTCCTTGGCGGGCGGGGCGCCGGCAAGACCTTCGCCGGGGCGTCCTGGATCAAGCAGCAGGCCGAGGCGGGCGGTCATCTGGCCCTTGTCGGGCCCACCTTCCACGACGTGCGCGAGGTGATGATCGAGGGCCCTTCGGGCCTAAAGAGCCTGTATCCGGTCGGCGCCCGCCCTCGCTGGGAGGTCACCCGTCGACGTCTGCTTTTCAGCAACGGCGCCGTCGCCCAGGCCTTCTCGGCCGAGGACCCGGACAGCCTGCGCGGGCCGCAGTTCCACGCCGCCTGGGCCGACGAGTTCTGCGCCTGGCCCAAGCCCGCCGAGACCCTGGCCATGCTGCGCTTCGGCCTGCGCCTGGGGACCGACCCCCGCCTGGTGGTCACCACCACGCCCCGGCCGATCCGCGCCCTGCGCAATCTGATCGCCGAGCCGGGCGCCGTGAACACGCGCGCCCCGACGTCGGCCAACGCCGACCACCTGGCGCCGGCCTTCCTGTCGACGCTGCAGGGCCTCTACGGCGGCACGCGGCTGGCCGCCCAGGAGTTGGACGGCCTGATCGTCGAGGGCGAGGGCGGTCTGTTCCGGGCCGAGGACCTGGCCCGCTGCCGGGGTGCGCCGCCGGCCGCCTTCGACCGCGTGGTCGTGGCCGTCGACCCGCCGGCCACGGCGGGCGGCGACGCCTGCGGGATTGTTATTGTCGGTCGCTTCGAGGGCCGGGCGTTCGTGTTGGCGGACAGGACCGCGAAAGGCCTGTCGCCCAACGGCTGGGCGAGGCGCGCGGTGGACGCCGCCGTCCGCTGGTCGGCCGAGGCCAACCAGGGCGGCGACATGGTCCGCGCCGTCCTCGCCCAGGCCGGCCCGCCGTGCGCGGTGAAACTGGTCAAGGCGTCCGTGGGCAAGCGGGCCCGGGCCGAGCCGGTGGCGGCGCTGTACGAACAGGGCCGGGTGGTCCACTGCGGGGCGTTTCCGGCCCTTGAGGAGGAGCTGATGGCCCTGGGGTCGGGGGATTTGGATCACAGTCCGGACCGGGCGGATGCTCTGGTCTGGGCTGTGAGCGAGTTGATGCTGGGGGTGGGGAGGCGGCCGCGGTTGTCGGTGTTGTAGGTCAGGACGCTCCCCCCTCCGTCGGCTTCGCCGACACCTCCCCCACAGGGGGAGGACCGAGAAAGCTTAGGCCCTCCCCCTGTGGGCTCGCACCGCGTCGCGCTCCGGGCGATCGCCCACCCAGTGGGCGTAGCTGTCGACTTCGACCGCCAGGTTGGCCGACGCGCAGAAGAAATCGAAGATGTAAGGGCCCATCGGATGCTGTCGCCGGAAGCGCAGGCCGTCGAGCTGCGAGCCGCGCAGCGCTCGCCACAGGATCCTTTCTGGAAGGGACATGTCCTTCCGCAGTTCGCGCGCCCTGGCGACGAAGGCCTTGGGTTCTCGCATGCCGTTCCACTCCCCCCACCGATCGCTGCGCGATCGCCTCCCCCACAGGGGGAGGGCCTGTTTCTCCGACAGCTCACGCATAACATGTTCCCTTTTCGTTCCCAACCTCCGCGAGGCGCCCCATGCCCCTGTTCAAACCCCGACGCCCGCCGGAGACCAAGGACTCCCGGGCCGCGCGGCTGATCGCCATCACGACGGCCGGACGGCCGAAATGGACGCCGCGCGACTACGCCGCCCTGGCCTCCGAGGGGTTCGCCAAGAACCCGGTCGCCTATCGCTGCGTGCGGATGATCGCCGAGGCCGCCGCCGCGGTGCCGTTGACCGTCTTCGTCGGCGGCAAGCGGGCCGACGACCATCCGTTGCGCAAGCTGCTGCAGGGCCCCAATCCCGAACAGGGCGGGGCCGATCTGATGGAGGCGTTCTTCGGGCATCTGCAGGTGGCCGGGAACGGCTATCTGGAAGCTGCCCAAGACACAGGGGGCGGAAATGACGACGTCCCCACCGAGCTCTACGCCCTGCGCCCCGACCGGATGACCGTCGTCCCCGGACCGCGCGGCTGGCCGCTGGCCTACGACTACCAGGCCGCCGGCCGCACCGCCCGGATCGGCCGCGACGCCGCAGGCTGGCTGCCGGTGCTGCACCTGCGGCTGTTCAACCCGACCGACGATCACTACGGCTTCAGCCCGCTCGAGGCGGCGGCCTTCGCGATCGACGTGCACAACGCCTCGGGGGCCTGGAATAAGGCCCTGCTCGACAACTCGGCCCGGCCGTCCGGGGCCTTGGTCTACGCCAACCGCGAGGCCGGCGACCGGCTCTCGGCCGAACAGTTCGAGCGGCTGAAGGCCGAGCTGTCCGACGCCCACGCGGGGACCGCCAACGCCGGCCGGCCGCTGCTGCTGGAGGGCGGGCTCGACTGGCGGCCGATGTCGCTGAGCCCCGCCGACATGGACTTCATCGCCGGCAAGCACGCCGCCGCCCGCGAGATCGCCCTGGCGTTCGGGGTCCCGCCCCAGCTGCTGGGCGTGCCGGGCGACGCGACCTACGCCAACTACCGCGAGGCCAACGGAGCGTTCTGGCGCCACACGGTCGTGCCCCTGGCCGAGCGGGCGGCGCGGGCGTTGTCGGCGTGGCTGGAGCCCAAGTTCCCCGGCGCCCGCATCGCCTGCGACCTGGACGCCGTGCCGGCGCTGTCCGCCGAGCGCGACGCCCTGTGGGCGCGGCTGGAGGGGGCCAGCTTCCTCACCGACGCCGAGCGGAGAAGGTTGGCGGGGCTGGAGGGGTAGGCGGCCGAGCCGTTTCTCTTAGGCCCTCCCCCCGTGGGGGAGGTGTCGCCCGTAGGCGACGGAGGGGAGAGTGATCGGCAGGCGCCGTCCTCCCGGATCGACCACCCCAATACTCCCCCCACCGGCCTTCGGCCGCCTCCCCCACAGGGGGAGGGATTTAGCGGGACGAACCCATGACATCACCCACCCGCTGGCGGCTGGACCGCCAGGTCTCCATCGGCCTGCTGGTCGCCGTGGCCCTGCAGGCCGCGACCGCCCTGATGTGGGCCGGCCGGGCCTCGGCGCGGATCGACGACCTGCGCCAGCGCCTCGACGCCCAGGCCCCGGTCGCCGAGCGCCTGGCGCGGCTGGAGACCCAGGCCGACGCCACCCGGGCCTCGCTGGCCCGGATCGAGAGCAAGCTGGACG
>NZ_JBFUAW010000037.1:0-57509 GCF_056406095.1 Caulobacter sp. P1_D6
CCTTGTCGCGGGCCTGGCGGATCAGGACGGGATTGGTGGAGGCCTCGATGCTCGCCCAGGCCGCTTCGAGGGCGGCCATCAGCTTGAGCTGGAAGGTCAGGCACCGGGTGGGGATGTCGATGGTGGCTTGGGTCATGCCGCTAGTGTGCAGCCGTCCCGGAGGGTGGGGACGGGAAACGTGCGTTTTTGTGCAAGGGATTGGATTCGTTGGGGTCGTGATCGGCGGGCGCGGGGATAGAGCACCGTTTCCCTCTCCCCTTGCTGGAGAGGGTGGCCTCCGAAGGAGGTCGGGTCTGAGAGACCCCTCATCCGGCGGCTTCGCCGCCACCTTCTCCCGCAAGGGGAGAAAGGAAGCCCTGTGGATAACTTCTAGCGCCCGCCGGTCGCGCAGGCGCCGTCGGCCATCTGGCGCTCCTGGTCGCGGGTCCTGTCCAGCGCCTCGATCTTGGCGTCGCGGAGGTTCTTGGCCTTGGCCGCCGCGATCTCGCGGGCGTACAGCGTCTTGGCCTTGGCGATCTGGACGCGGGCCTCGGCGCAGTCGGCCGGCGTCTCGTTGAACCTGAGCAGGTCGACATAGTTCTGGATCGCCTGGCTCGACCCCGTGGCGGCCGCCAGCGCCATCCAGCGGCGGCGTTCGGGGGCGTGGATGTCGTACATGAAGTAGTGGATCGACAGCCGGGCGGCGTCCTCGCGCCAGCCTCTCAGCGTGCCTTGCTGGGCCTGGGCCAGTTCGGCGGGCGACAGCACGCCGTCGAACGGCGCGGCGTTTTCCGCCGCCGCCTCGGCCGCGCGCACGGCTTCCTGGGCCCTCTGCTCGGGCGTCTTGGGCGTGCAGGCGCAGAGCAGCAGGGCGAGCGCGAGGGGCGATGCGAACCGCCCGACGCCCAGGTTCGTTTTCGGCATTGGATCCCCCTCGGACGCGCACGGCGGAACTTGACCATGGCGAGACGGGGGAGGGCAACGGACGCGTTCCCTCTCCCCTTGCGGGAGAGGGTGGCGGCCGGAGGCCGTCTGGTGAGGGGTCTCGCAAACGAAAACCGCCGCGACCGGCCTTTCGGCGGATCGCGGCGGCTTGCGTCTTTCGACCCCTCATCCGGCGCTGCGCGCCACCTTCTCCCGCAAGGGGAGAAGGACGAAGGTTTACTGGTAGCTCTGCAGCGGGCGAACCTCGAGCGTCTCGGCGGGGGCCGAGGAGATCGCCTGGGCCGCGGCCAGCGCACCAGCGCTGGTGGTGTAGTAGGGCACCTTCATCATCAGCGCCGTGCGGCGGATCTCGAAGCTGTCCTCCAGGGCCTGCTTGCCTTCGGTGGTGTTGAACACCAACTGGACGCCGCCGTTCTTCATCACGTCGACGATGTGCGGACGGCCTTCCAGCACCTTCTTGACCAGCTCGACCTCGACGCCCTGCTCGGCCAGGTAGCCGCGCGTGCCGACCGTCGACAGCACCTTGAAGCCTGCGGCTTGCAAGAGCTTCACCGGCTCGACGATCCACGGGCGGTCGCTTTCCTTGACCGAGACGAAGGCCGTGCCCGAGGTCGGCAGGCTGACGCCGCCGCCCAGCTGGCTCTTGGCGAAGGCGCGGGCGAAGGCCGGGCCCAGGCCGTTCTCGCCCTCGCGGATCCAGTCCAGGCCCATGACCTCGCCGGTCGAGCGCATTTCCGGGCCCAGCACCGTGTCGACGCCGGCGAAGCGGGCGAACGGGAACACCGCTTCCTTGACCGCGATGTGGTCGTAGGGAACGTCCTTCAGGCCGAAGCTGGCCAGGGTCTCGCCGGCCATGATCTTGGCGGCGATGGCGGCCACCGGCTGGCCGATGGTCTTGGCCACGAACGGCACGGTGCGCGAGGCGCGGGGGTTCACTTCCAGCACGTAGATGCGCGGGTTCTCGCCGTGCGGCTCCTCGATGGCGAACTGCACGTTCATCAGGCCACGGACGTTCAGGGCCAGGGCCATCTTGACGGTCTGGCGCTTCAGCTCCTCGACGGTTTCGGCCTTCAGCGAGAAGGGCGGCATCGAGCAGGCGCTGTCGCCCGAGTGGACGCCGGCTTCCTCGATGTGCTCCAGCACGCCGGCCACGAACACGTCCTTGCCGTCGCACAGGGCGTCGACGTCCACTTCGGTGGCGCGGCTCAGATAGTGGTCCAGCAGGATCGGGTGCTCGAACGAGATCTCGCCGGTGTTGGTGATGTAGCGTTCCAGGTGCTCGTGATCGCGGATGATCTCCATGCCCCGGCCGCCCAGCACGTAGGACGGGCGCATCACGAACGGGAAGCCGATCTCGTCGCCCTTGGCGCGGGCCTCGTCCCAGGTGCGGGCGATGGCGTTCTCGGGCTGGGCGATGTCCAGGCCGTTCAGCAGCTGCTGGAAGCGCTCGCGGTCCTCGGCCAGGTCGATGGCGTCGGGGCTGGTGCCCAGGATCGGGATCCCGGCTTCTTCCAGGGCGTGGGCCAGCTTCAGGGGAGTCTGGCCGCCGAACTGGACGATGACGCCGGCCAATGTGCCCTGGCTCATTTCAACGTGAAGGAGCTCCAGCACGTCCTCGGCCGTCAGGGGCTCGAAGTACAGGCGGTCGGAGGTGTCGTAGTCGGTCGAGACGGTCTCGGGGTTGCAGTTGACCATGATCGACTCGACGCCGATCGCGTCCAGGGCAAACGCCGCGTGGCAGCAGCAGTAGTCGAACTCGATGCCCTGGCCGATCCGGTTGGGACCGCCGCCCAGGATCACTGCCTTCTTGCGGTTCGAAGGCAGGCTCTCGCACTCGGGGATCTGGCCCAGGGCGCCGGTCTCGTAGGTCGAGTACATGTAGGGCGTGGTGGCCGCGAACTCGCCGGCGCAGCTGTCGATGCGCTTGAAGACCGGGCGGACGTTCAGGTCCTGGCGGGCCTTGCGGACGGCCTTTTCGGTCCCGCCGGTCAGCTTGGCCAGGCGGGCGTCGGAGAAGCCCTGGGCCTTCAGGGCGCGGAAGCCCTGCGCGTCGGTCGGCAGGCCGCCGGCCCGGACCCAGCCCTCCTGGCGGATCAGCTCGGCGATCTGGCGCAGGAACCAGGGCTCATACGAACAGGCGGCGTTGACCTCTTCCACGCTCAACCCATGGCGGAAGGCCTGGGCGATGACGCGCAGGCGGTCGGGCGTCGGGGTGCCCAGGGCGCGGATCACGGCCGCGCGGCCGGTGTCCGGATCATCGGCGCCGGCGATCTCGATCTCGTCGAAGCCGTTCAGGCCGGTTTCCAGGCCGCGAAGGGCCTTCTGGACGCTTTCCTTGAAGGTGCGGCCGATGGCCATCACCTCGCCGACCGACTTCATGGCGGTGGTCAGCAGGGGCTCGCTGCCCGGATACTTCTCGAAGGCGAAGCGCGGGATCTTGGTGACGACGTAGTCGATGCTGGGCTCGAACGAGGCCGGGGTCGCGCCGCCGGTTATGTCGTTCTTCAGCTCGTCCAGGGTGTAGCCGACGGCCAGGCGGGCGGCGACCTTGGCGATCGGGAAGCCGGTGGCCTTCGAAGCAAGTGCGGAAGAGCGCGACACGCGCGGGTTCATCTCGATCACGACCATGCGGCCGTCGGCGGGGTTCACGGCGAACTGGACGTTGGAGCCGCCGGTCTCGACGCCGATCTCGCGCAGCACGGCGATCGAGGCCGCGCGCATCCACTGGTATTCCTTGTCCGTCAGGGTCAGGGCCGGGGCGACGGTGATCGAGTCGCCGGTGTGGACGCCCATCGGGTCGATGTTCTCGATCGAGCAGACGATGATGCAGTTGTCCGCCGTGTCGCGGACCACTTCCATCTCGTACTCCTTCCAGCCGAGCACGCTCTCTTCGATGAGCACTTCGGTGGTTGGCGAGAGGTCCAGACCGCGCGCGACGATCTCCTCGAATTCCTCGACATTGTAGGCGATGCCGCCGCCGGTGCCGGCCAGGGTGAAGCTGGGGCGGATGATCGCCGGCAGGCCGACGAACTCCAGGCCCTCGCGCGCCTCGTCCATGTTGTGGGCGGCCTTGGACTTGGGGCTCTCCAGGCCCAGCTTGTCCATGGCGTCGCGGAACTTCTGGCGGTCCTCGGCCTTGTCGATGACCTCGGCCTTGGCGCCGATCATCTCGACGCCGTACTTCTTCAGGGCGCCGCTGGCTTCCAGGGCCAGGGCGGTGTTCAGCGCGGTCTGGCCGCCCATGGTGGGCAGCAGGGCGTCGGGCCGTTCCTTGGCGATGATCTTCTCGACCATGTCCGGGGTGATCGGCTCGATATAGGTCGCATCGGCCACGTCCGGATCGGTCATGATCGTGGCCGGGTTCGAGTTCACCAGGATGATCCGGTAGCCTTCCGCGCGCAGGGCCTTGCACGCCTGGACGCCCGAATAGTCGAACTCGCACGCCTGGCCGATGACGATCGGGCCGGCGCCGATGATCAGGATCGAGGAGATGTCTGTTCTTTTGGGCATAGGGGTAAAACTCGCGCGCAGAGACACGGTCGCGCACATCCGCGCGCCCGCTGCCGACCATCTTGCAGGTTAAGCCGCCCGTTTAGAGAGGGAGTCGGTTTGGCGCAACCCTGCTTTCTTCAACCGTCATTCTCTCAATTACCGCCCATCCTTTCTTCTCGTTCGTCATTCCCGCCCTTGTGGCGGGAACCCCTCTATCCGCCGCAGGTGCGGAGGTGTGGCGCGCCGGCGCGCCAAGGCGCCTCACCGTCGGCTGAGTCAGGGGTTCCCGCCACAAGGGCGGGAATGACGGCTGAATAGAAGCGCGCTCACTGACCGCTGATCGCCGGCGGCGCGGGGACGGCGGGTTGGGCGGGCGGGACCTCGGCGGGCTCGTCGGTCAGGCTCCAGGCCCAGCCGGCCTCGGCCCGCTCGAAGCCCATGCGGAACAGGGCCGCGCGGTTGTCGTTGGCGAAATCCATGCCGGAAGTGTCGAGATCCGCGCTGTCGGGAATGGCCGCGTAGAACAGCTGTCCGCCGTTGCGGCGGGCGAAGGCGCTGCTGGCCGCCAGGTGGGTGCGCATCAGGGCCTTGCTCATCGCGTCCCACGAGCGGCCGACGATCGCCCCGGCCTTGCCCTTGGTGAAGCCGAAGGTGCCGCCGACCTTGCCGTTGACGATCACGTAAAGCCGCCCGGGCCGGACCTGGCCCTTGGCGGCGGTCCACAGCAGCAGCGACTCCGGGGCCACGAAGAACGGGATGGTGACCCCGCCGTCGACATGCATCTCCGACAGATGCCGGCCCCCCTTCTCGCCATTGGGGCCCTGGATTTCGATCAGGGTGGGCGGGAAGACGCCGGGAATGCTGGCCGAGGCCACCAGCACCTCCTTGAACAGCTGGCGCGAAGCCGGGTCGCCGCGCAGGGCGATCGCGCCCATGTCCCAGATCACCGTCTCCTCGGTGTCCAGGTTGGTGGTGGCGATCAGCAGGCGGCGGCCGCGCTTGTGCTCCGCGACGATGGCCTGCAGCAGGTCGTCGGTGACGTTGAGGTCGACCAGTTCGCGCAGGCCGGCGGCGCTGTAGACGCTGGGGTGGAACAGCATGCCCAGGCCGCGGGGCTTGAGGATCTTGCCGGCCGCCTTGCCGGTGTAGGCCTCGGTCAGGCGGTCGTCCCAGGAGGGGCCGAGAAAGGCGAAGGGGGCGGTGAGGGCGCCGGTCGAGACGCCGGTGACGATGTCGAACTCGGGCCGCTCGCCGCGCTTGGTCCAGCCGGCCAGCACGCCGGCCCCGTAGGCCCCGTTCGAGCCGCCGCCCGACAGGGCCAGGACGTCGAAGGTGCGCTGGGTCGAGGCGCGCTTGCGGGCCGGTTCGGCGAAGCGGACGGCCGCGTCGCTGTCGCTGGCGTTGAAGCGCAGCTCGGCCAGTCCCTGGGGGGCGGGTCCCGCCAGGTCGCTGGCGTCGTAGACGTCGCGCGACAGGGATCCGCAGGCCGAAAGCCAGACGGCGGCCAGGACGACGGCGAGGAGGCGGGCTACGCGCATGGGGGCTCGTGGGGAGGCTCTCTGCCGAAACCCTGTTACGGCCTGGGGGAGCGCGCAAGAAAAATGGGCCGGCGCCAGGCGCCGACCCATTCCAAATCTCGTGAGCGTGAGGCGATTAAGCCTGCAGTTGGCCCGCCGACATCTTGCCCGAGCGGTTGTCGCGCTCGAGTTCGTAGGTGATCTTCTGACCTTCGTCCAGGCCGCGCAGACCGGCGCGTTCAACGGCCGAGATGTGCACGAAAACGTCGGCGCCGCCGTCGTCAGGTTGGATGAAGCCGAAGCCCTTGGTGCCGTTGAACCATTTCACGGTGCCGGTAGCCATAGTGGTAGTCCTTGCAGTCAATATTCGTCGGCGGAATCGTTCCGCACGGCGATCAAATTTCGTTGGGGGTCGGTGGGCGCGTCCGGCGCTCTCGCGGAGAGAGCATGGAAAAGCAGGCCGAACGTCAGCGAATTTCGATAATGCACCATGAGCCTAGAAACCGGCGGGAGCAAGTGAATTCGTGAATCGACTTGAATCGCAATTAGTTTTGGACCCCAAGCGCCGCCTTGAACGTTAAGGTACTTCTGTCGCGCTACTGCGTGAATTGCTGACTTTCGAGGAGCTAAGTATGACCCTGATCGAGCGGATTCCTCTGCTGAACGACCAGGAGCTGGTCTCGCTCCTGGCCAATGCCCGTCGCCTGGACATCGTGGGCACCCCGGCCCAGCGGCTGGCCGCGGCGGAAGTGCTGCCCGTGCTCGAGCTTGAGGCCTCCAAGCGTCGTCAGGTCACCCTGGAAGCGGCCACCAAGAAGCGCGGCGCCACCGCCGCCGCCCGCCGCAAGGCCGCTTCGGCGGCCGAAGCCGCCTAAATACGGAAATCACACCGCAAAGACGCCTTGCCTCCGTCGTTATTGATAGTCATTCTCAATAGTGACGGAGCGCTTCGGAGGCGATCATGGTGTTTCTGACGGCAGGGGCCGGCTGGCTGGCCCTGATGATGCGGGCGGAGCGGACCCGCGCGGGTCATGACGCGGCCGATACGGAATGGCTGCTGCACGGCCCCACCGACCCCGACGCGATCGAGGACGACGAGCCGTTGCTGCTGGCGGCGGAGTAAATCCTCCCCTGTGGGGGAGGTGTCGGCGAAGCCGACGGAGGGGGGAGTGATCGGCGGATCACAACAACCCGGATCGAGCTTCCTGGAACTCCCCCCACCGGCCTTCGGCCGCCTCCCCCACAGGGGGACGGCTTGAACCCCTAGACCAGCGCCTTGCGCGCCGCTTCCCAGTACTGCGCGCCGGTGATCAGGGTCACCACGGCGGCCAGCCACAGCAGGCCGTGGGTGGCGTAGGTGGCCGGGGTCACGATCGCCGGGTCGTTGGGCAGGTGGAAGGCGGCCCAAGAGACCAGGATCATCTCGGCCCCGATCGCCACCAGCTGCAGGGTGGTCTTCCACTTGGCCAGCACGGTGACGGGAAGCTTGATACCCTTGCCGGCCCCGACCTCGCGCAGGGCGCTGACGGCGAATTCGCGGAACAGGATCAGGCCCGAGGGCAGGATCACCAGCGGGTTGGGGCCCAGGGCCATCAGGCCCAGCAGGGCGCCGCAGACCAGGATCTTGTCGCCGATCGGGTCGAGGATCGCGCCCCAGATGCTCACCGCGTCCAGCTTGCGGGCCAGCCAGCCGTCGAAGAAGTCGGTCACCGCCGCCACCACGAACGCCCAGAACGCCCAGCGCTGCAGCGACAGCTGCTGTTCGCCGGTGAGCCGCTCGCTCAGCCAGGGCACCCCGCCCGCCGCCGCGGCCAGGGCCACGAACATGAACAGCGCGATGACGAGGCGCGCGGAGGTCAGGATGTTGGGCAGGTTCTTCATGGTGGCGTTCTAACGCATGAAGAGCGGGAAGGGCTATGGGGCGGCTTCTCGGCGATCGGATGGGCGATCTCGGCGTCATCCCGGGTCCGCCGCCCGGAACGACGGCTGAAAGGTCAGGGTGAGGCAAGGCTGTTCGCGTGGCCCTCTAGAGCGGAATTAAAGCCGTCGCGTTCGGAAGGAAAACCTCGCGGTTGAGGTCGTTTCTTCCCCTCCGGCGGTTGACGTCGCGCCCTCCGCCCGCCAAGCCATGGCCACGTTTCTAGAGGGCGTCATGGCCACCACCACCACCGAACCGACCGCGACCAATTCCAATCGCCGGGTGCTGACGGCCAGCCTCGTCGGCACGGCGGTCGAGTTCTACGACTTCTACATCTACGCCACGGCCGCCTCGCTGGTGTTCGGCCAGCTGTTCTTCCCGTCCAAGTCGCCCAGCCTGCAGCAGATGGCCGCCTTCGCCAGCCTGGGCGTGGCGTTCCTGGCCCGGCCCCTGGGCGCGGCGGTGTTCGGCCATTTCGGCGACCGGATCGGCCGCAAGTCGACGCTGGTGGCCTCGCTGGTGCTGATGGGCGGCTCGACCCTGGCCATCGCCTTCCTGCCCACCTACGCCATGGCCGGCTGGCTGGCCCCGACCCTGCTGTGCCTGCTGCGGTTCGGCCAGGGCTTCGGCCTGGGCGGAGAGTGGGGCGGCGCGGCGCTGCTGGCCGTCGAGAACGCGCCTCCCGGCTGGCGGGCCCGCTTCGGCATGTTCCCCCAACTGGGCGCGCCGGTGGGCTTCATCGCCGCCAACGGCCTGTTCCTGATCCTGGGCCTGATCCTGACGCCCGAGCAGTTCCTGGCCTGGGGCTGGCGCCTGCCGTTCCTGGGCAGCGTCGTCCTGGTCGGGGTGGGGTTGTGGATCCGCTTGAAGCTGACCGAGACCCCGGCCTTCGCCGCCGCCATCGCTCACGAGGCGCCGCCCGCCGTGCCGCTGGGCGAACTGCTGCGCGACCACTGGAAGGCCACCCTTTGTGGAACGCTCGCGGCCGTCTGCTGCTTCGCCGTCTACTACATGATGACCGCTTTCGCGCTGGGCTACGGCGCCAAGGACCTGGCCTACGGCCGCACGGCCATGCTGAGCGCCCAGTTGATCGCCATCCTGTTCATGGCCGCCGGCATCGTCGTCGCCGGCTACTGGGCCGACGCCACCAGTCCGCGCCGGGTGCTGATGGCCGGCTGCGCCATGACCGTCGGGGTCGGCGCCCTGCTGCCGGTGATGATGGTCGCCGGCTCGCTGCCGACCATCGGCCTGTTCCTGGCCCTGGGCCTGCTGGTCATGGGCTTCGTCTACGGACCCCTGGGCGCCTTCCTGCCCGACCTGTTCCCGGCCCGGGTGCGCTACACCGGCGCCTCGGCCGCGTTCAACGTCGGCGGCATCCTGGGCGGCGGCCTGGCGCCGATGATCGCCCAGGCGCTGGCGGACAGGGGCGGGCTCGTTCCCGTGGGGATCTACCTGGCCGTGGCGGCGGCGCTGAGCTTCGGGGGACTGCTGGCGCTGAAGCCGAAGGCGCCCTAGTTCGCCCGTCGCGGCTCGCCCACTTGCCCCCACCTGACCGCTTCGCGGTCTGTCGCGGCGAGGGGGCGGAGGCTCAACCGTCGGCGCAGCGCGTCCTCCGCCCCCAATGGGGCGGACAGGCGACGCAGTCGCCAGGTGGGGGCAAGTGATCGCCGTGCGAACGCTTGTTTGCCTCCGCCCCCCATCCGCGCCACTCTGCCGTCCAACGATAAGAAACCTCGGGAGGCGACCTCATGAACCCCAGCGCGGACTTCGACGTCATCGTCCACGGCGCGACCGGCTTCACCGGGCGCTTGGTGGCCGAGCACTTCGCGAAACATCACCCCGACGTCCGCTGGGCGATGTCGGGCCGCAACGCCGACAAGCTGGCCGCCGTGCGCGACGAGGTCGGCGCCGCCGCCGACACGCCGCTGATCGTCGCCGACGCCGACAGTCCGGCCTCGCTGCGCCGCATGGTCCAGCAGACCAAGGCGGTTTTGACGACCGTCGGTCCCTACCAGCTCTACGGCTCGGACTTGGTGGCCGCCTGCGCCGAGGCCGGGACCGACTATCTGGACCTGTGCGGCGAGCCGGCCTGGATGCGCCAGATGATCGACGCCCACGAGCGCACGGCCCGCGACAGCGGCGCGCGGATCCTCTTTTCCTGCGGCTTCGACTCCATCCCGTTCGAGCTGGGCGTCTGGTTCGTGCAGCAGGAGGCGGCCAAGCGGTTCGGCGGTCCCGTCGCCCGCGTGAAGGGCCGGGTGCGGGCCATGCGCGGCACGTTCTCGGGCGGTACGGCGGCCAGCCTGAAGGCCACCCTGGCCGCGGCGATGCGCGACCCGCAGATCCTGGAATACCTGAAGGACCCCTTCGCCCTGACCCCCGACTTCGCCGGCCCCAAGCAGCCGCACGGCGCGGCCGTGGCCTTCGACGAGGACCTGGACTTGTGGACCGCCCCGTTCGTGATGGCGGCGATCAACACCCGCAACGTCCACCGCTCCAACTGGCTGATGGACCAGCCGTACGGGGCCGACTTCGTCTATGACGAGATGATCCTGACCGGTCCCGGCGAGGGCGGCGAGGCCGCCGCCAAGGCCGTCGGCCTGGCCAACGCCTCAATGGGGGCGGAGGGCGGTCCCAAGCCGGGCGAGGGGCCCAGCAAGGAAGAGCGCGAGGCCGGCTTCTACGACCTGTTGTTCGTCGCGATCGCCGACGACGGCCGCCAGGTCCGCGCCGGCGTCAAGGGCGACAAGGACCCCGGCTACGGCTCGACCAGCAAGGTGATCGCCGAGACGGCCTTGTGCCTTATCGACACGCCGGACGTGGCCGGCGGGATCTGGACCCCGGGCGCGGCGCTGCGGGGCAAGCTGGTGGAGCGGCTGGCGGCGAAGGCGGGACTGGTGTTCGCGGTGGAGTAGGACGAGCGGCTGACCGCTCCGCGATTTGACAGGCGATCCGAGATATTTGTCTGATGAAAGCGCGTCGGGGCCCGCCGGCCTGGAAGCCAAGAACGGTCGGGGCGCCAAGAACACTCGGAGCTAAGGTCTCATGCGGAAATGGTTCTCGGCCGCCGTGCTGGCGCTTGGCCTTCTCGTCGCCGCGAGGGCCGACGCGCAGGACAGGGCCTTTCCCGTCGCCATCACGGTCGACGCCGCGCGGGCCGAGGACCCGGTCAAGCCGGTCTGGCGGTTCTTCGGGGCGGACGAGCCGAACTACGCGACGATGAAGGACGGGCGCGCCACCCTGGCGACGCTCGGGGGATTGGCCCCGGACCAGGTCTATTTCCGGACGCATAACCTGCTGACCTCGGGCGACGGCACGCCGGCGCTCAAGTGGGGTTCGACCAACGTCTACACCGAGGACGCGCAGGGGCGACCGGTCTATGACTGGACGATCGTCGACCGCATCTTCGACACCTATCGCGCCCGCGGCGTGAAGCCCTATGTCGAGATCGGGTTCATGCCCGAGGCGCTGTCGACCAAGCCCCAGCCCTACCAGCACGAGTTCCGCCCCGGCAGCGGCGCGTTGCGCACGGGCTGGGCCTTCCCGCCCAAGGACTACGGCAAGTGGGAGGAACTGGTCTATCAGTGGGTGCGCCACTGCGTGGAGCGCTACGGCCGGGCCGAGGTCGCCAGCTGGTATTTCCAGACCTGGAACGAGCCCAACCTGCCGCAGTACTATTGGGGCGGAACCCAGGCGGAGTTCTTCCGCCTGCACGACACGGCCATCAAGGGCGTCCGCCGCGCCTTGCCGGAAGCCCGGGTCGGCGGACCCGACATCGCCGGCGCCGGCGACACCTACATGACCGCCTTCATGGACCACGCCAAGGCGGCCGGAACGCCGGTCGACTTCCTGTCCTTCCACGCCAAGGGCAGTCCCAAATTCGTGGAGGACGGGGATCGGGGCCATGTCCGCATGGGCATCGCCGCGCATCTGAAAGCGGCCGATCACGAGTTCGCCCAGATCGCCGCCGATCCGGTGTTCCGGGACAAGCCCATCGTCATCGGCGAATCCGACCCGGAGGGCTGCGCCGCCTGCCAGGGTCCGGCCAACGCCTATCGCAACGGGACGATGTATTCGAGCTATACGGCCGCCTCCTTCCCGCGGCTCCAGGCCCTGGCGCGGCGGCGCGCGCTCAATCTGGAGGGCGTCCTGACCTGGGCGTTCGAGTTCGAGGACCAGCCGTATTTCGCCGGCTTCCGACAGCTGACCTCGGCGGGCGTCGACCTGCCGGTCATGAACGCCTTCAAGCTGCTTTCGAAGATGACCGGGACCTATGTCGCCGACGTCTCCGATCATGAAGCCTCGCTCGACGACATGATGCGCGACGGCGTGCGCGGCGTCGCCGACGTCGGAAGCGTGGCGACGCGGGACGGCGACAAGCTGTCGGTCCTGGTGTGGCACTACCACGACGACGATCTGGCCGGCCCGGATGCGCGGGTGAGCGTCGATCTCACGCACCTGCCGAAGGCGTTCGCGCATGGCGCGCGGCTGGTCCACTACCGCATCGATCGCGACCATTCGAACAGCTATGCCGCCTGGCTGGCGATGGGCTCGCCGATCGCGCCCTCCGAGGCGCAGCGCAAGGCGTTGATCGAGGCCTCGCGGCTGGCGACGCTGGATCCGGGCCCGTCGGCGATCCCGGTGGCGCGTGGAGCGGCGCGGTTGGATTTCACGCTGCCGCGCCAGGGCGTCTCGCTCCTGGTGTTGACCCCGAACTGACCGTTCCGCCGCCAAGCGAGCGTCGACGGAGCGCTTTAGATTTGCCAAGCCGCCCGCCAGCGGCGACCTTCGCCGAATGCTGATCTTCGAATGGATCCTGGTCCTGCTGTTGGGCGCGGTGGTGCTGTCGGCCCTGGCCCGGCGGATCGGCGCGCCCTATCCGGTCCTGCTGGCCCTGGGCGGGGCGGCCGTCGCCCTGATCCCCGGCGCGCCCCGGCTGGAGCTGGAGCCGGAACTGATCCTGGCCCTGTTCATCGCCCCGGTGCTGCTGGACGCGGCCTACGACTCCTCGCTGCGCGACCTGAAGGACAACTGGCGGCCGGTCTCGGCCCTGGTGCTGATCGCGGTCAGCCTTACGACGGCGGGGGTGGCGGTGGCGGCGCGCATGCTGTTTCCGGACATGCCCTGGCCGGCGGCCATCGCCCTGGGGGCCATCGTCGCGCCGCCCGACGCCGTGGCCGCCCTGGCCGTGCTGCGCCAGATCCAGCCGCCGCATCGGATCCTCAAGATCCTGGAGGGCGAAAGCCTGCTGAACGACGCCTCGGCCCTGCTGATCTACCGCCTGGCGGTGGGAGCGGTCGGCGGCGGCTTCAGCCTGGTCCACGCCGCCCCGACCCTGGCCCTGGTGGCGGTGGGCAGCGTCGTGGTCGGCTACGGCCTGGCGCGGGTGAGCGGCCTGTTCTTCCATCGGATCACCGATGTGCCCAGTTCGGTGATCGTCCAGTTCGTCTCCACCTTCGGGGTGTGGATCCTGGCCGAGCGGCTGGGCCTGTCGGGGGTGGTGACCATCGTCGTCTACGGGGTGACCGTGGCCTGGCGGCCGGGGGCGCAGCTGTCGGCGCGGCTGCGCATCCCGTCCTTCGCGGTCTGGGAGTCGGTGACGGTGGTGCTGAACGTCCTGGCCTTCACCCTGATCGGCCTGCAGATCGGGCCGATCCTGGAGACCCTGTCGCCGCACGAGCGGATGGACTATCTGCGCGCGGCCCTGGTGATCCTGGCCACGGTGATCGCCGTGCGGATCGCCTGGGTGATGACCTACAACAGCGCCGTGCGGGTGAAGAACCGGTTCTTCGGCCTGCACCTGGCGCGGTCCAGCATGGCCCCGCCGACGGCGCGGGGCGGGCTGCTGGTCGCGTGGTGCGGCATGCGCGGCATGGTCACCCTGGCCGCCGCCCTGGCCCTGCCCGAGGGCTTCCCCTATCGCGACTTCATCCTGCTGGCCGCCTTCGCGGTGGTGCTGGGCACGCTGACGCTCCAAGGCCTGACCCTGGCGCCGCTGATGAAGCTGCTGCGCCTGCCCGACGACGACCCGGTGCGCAAGGAACTGAAGCTGGCGCGGGCGAAGGCCCTGAAGGCGGCTCTGGCCGAGCTGGACGGCGACAGGTCGGAAGCCGCCGAGGCCCTGCGCCGCGAGTATGGCGCGGCCCTGCAGCAGACCAAGACGGGCGCCGACGCGCGAGCCTCGACCGAGAACGCCCTGCGCCGGCGGGTTGTGGCGGTGTCGCGCGAGGCGATCGCCGACCTGCGCCAGCGCGGCGAGATCGGCGACGACGCCTATCGGGCGCTGGAGGAGGAGTTTGACTGGCTGGAGTTGAGCGCCCGCGAATAAAGGCCCTCCCCCTGTGGGGGAGGCGATCGCGCAGCGATCGGAGGGGGGAGTATTCGGCAGGCGGTCGTAGTCTGGATCCCCGACCCTAAAAGTCCCCCCACCGGCCTTCGGCCGCCTCCCCCACAGGGGGAGGGTCTCCGTCAGCTCTTCCGGAAGAACGCGTGGATCCGCTCGGCCAGCGGCTGGCTGACGCCGTCCACCTTCATCAGGTCCTCGACCCCCGCCCGGCTCACGCCCTTGGCCGAGCCGAACGCGTGCAGCAGGGCCTTCTTGCGGCCCGGGCCTACGCCCTCGATCTCGTCGAGCGGGTTCTTCTTCAGGTCCATCGAGCGCCGCGTGCGGTGCGCCCCGATCGCGAAGCGGTGGGCCTCGTCGCGCAGGCGCTGGAGGTAGTAGAGCACCGGCGACTTGGGCTCGAGCATGAAGGGCGTCTTGTCGGGCAGGAAGAACCGCTCCAGCCCGGCGTCGCGGTCCGGACCCTTGGCCACGCCGACGATGGCGATGTCGTCGACGCCGAGGTCGGCCATCACCTCCAGCGCCGCGTCCAGCTGGCCCTTGCCGCCGTCGACCAGCACCAGGTCGGGGCGGTTATCGCTGTCGCCCTCTTCCTCTTCCTTGACCAGGCGGGCGAAGCGGCGGCGCAGGACCTCCTTCATCATCCCGTAGTCGTCGCCGGGCGTCAGCTCGGTCGAGCGGATGTTAAACTTGCGGTACTGGCCCTTCATGAAGCCCTCGGGCCCGGCCACGATCATGCCGCCCACGGCGTTGGTGCCCTGGATGTGGCTGTTGTCGTAGACCTCGATCCGCTCGGGCGGGGCCTCCAGGCCGAACGCCTCGCAGACCCCCGCCAGCAGCTTGGTCTGGGCCGAGCCCTCGGCCATTTTTCGCCCAAGCGCTTCGCGCGCATTGGTGAGCGCATGGCCGACCAGATCGGCCTTCTCGCCGCGCTTGGGAGCGGTGATCTCGACCTTGCGGCCGCTCTTCAGGCAGAAGGCCTCGGCCAGCAGGTCGCGGTCGGCCGGCTCCAGATTGGTCAGGATCAGGCGCGGGATCGGCTTGTCGTCGTAGAACTGGCCCAGGAACGCGGTGAGGATCCGCTGCTCCTCGGTGGCGGTCTCGTCCTCGTCCTCGGCGTTGCCGGTCACGCGCGGGAAATAGGCGCGGTTGCCCCAGTTCTGGCCGGCCCGGAAGAAGAACACCTGCACGCAGGCCTGGCCGCCCTCGACGTGCAGGGCCACGACGTCGGCCTCGTCCACGGTCTCGGGATTGATCTGGCTCTCCTGGGCCACCGAGGCCAAGGCGCGGATGCGGTCGCGCAGGCGGGCGGCGCGCTCGAACTCCAGGTCCTCGGCGGCGGCCTCCATCTGCTGGGCGATCAGGGCCATGACCGCGCGGGACTTGCCGCGCAGGAAGGCCTCGGCCTGGTCGACCAGGGCCTGGTAGTCGTCCTTGCCGATCAGGCCGGTGCAGGGGGCGGCGCAGCGCTTGATCTGGTGCAGCATGCAGGGCCGCGAGCGGGTGTCGTAGACGCTGTCGCTGCACGAGCGCAGCAGGAAGGCCTTCTGCAGGGTGTTCAGCGTGCGGTTCACCGCCCCGGCGCTGGCGAACGGCCCGAAATAGTCGCCCTTGATCGTGTGCGCCCCGCGGTGCTTGCGCAGCTGCGGCGCGTCGTGATCGCGGCGGATCATGATCTCGGGGAAGCTCTTGTCGTCGCGCAGCAGCACGTTGAAGCGCGGCTTCAACGACTTGATCAGGTTGATCTCGAGCAGCAGGGCGTCGGCTTCGGTGCGGGTGGTGACGAACTCCATCGACCGCGTGGCGTCGACCATGTGGGCGATGCGGTTGGTGTGGAAGCGGCCTTGCGCGTACTGCACGACGCGCTTCTTCAGGCTCCTGGCCTTGCCGACGTAGAGGACTTCCTCGTTCTCGCCGATCATCCGGTACACGCCGGGCGCGTCAGGCAGGCGCGAGACCTCGTCCTTGATCAGGGCGGCGCCCTTCAGGGCGTTTTCGGCGGGGGTGTCAGTCGTCGTATCGTTCACGCCCGACATATAGGCGAGTCTGATGCGGTCAGCGATCTTCGAGGCTGTGATGAACGGTCGCGATCAGCACTCGCGTGGCTTCGACCCGATAGCGGATGACGTAACCATTGGCGCCGAACGGGATAAACAGCTCTCTGCCGCGGGCCCGCAACGCCCGAACACCGCGTTCCGGAAATTCCGAGAGCGACATCATCGCCTCGAAGAGCAGCGGACCGACGCGCGTTGCGGCGTTGGCGTCCTTGTCGATCAGCCAGCCTTCCAGACGTCGCACGTCATCGTAGGCGCGTGGCGTGACAACGACAGGCTTCATCGCGGTGGCGAGGGACCGTCCGATTTGCCCCAGCCGCGCATCCACGGCTCGAGGTCTTCCAGTGGAATGCCGTCGTTATTCGCGATGGTCGCATCGCAGATCGCATCGACCTCTTCCCAGATCGCTGCATCTTCCTCGAGCAGCCGTAGAGCAAAATCCTCCACGCTCTGGCCCGCTGCTTCCGCGCGCGCCCTCAGGCGCTCAGCGCGCGCGCCATCGATCTTCAGAGTGATTTCACCATCAGCCATGACGTGATCATCCGCCCGTCCCGGTTTGTCGTCAACGCGGCGGGGCGGTATGGACGACGCCATGACCACGCGCCCGCTCTTCGTCACCCCGCTCTACGAAGCCAGCCTCGCCGGCGACAAGGGCTTCGAAGCCTTCATCGACGACCTGCACGACGCCTGCATCGCCGTGGCCGAGGACGACGAGGCCGGCCAGGCCTGGGCCGAGACCAAGGGCTATCTGGGCTACACCTCCTACGCCTCGCTGGACGACCTGGCCCAGCGCGACAGCCTGTTCGCCGATCTGAAGAAGAAGCTCGACAAGCACGCGGCGGCCTTCGCCAAGGACCTGCGCTTCGACCTGGCGGGCGGCAAGCTGGTGATGGACAGCTTCTGGATCAACATCCTGGAGCCGGGCGGCCAGCACAGCGGCCACATCCATCCCCACAGCGTCATCTCCGGCACGGTCTATGTGACCATCCCGCCGGGCGCCTCGGCCCTGAAGTTCGAGGACCCCCGCCTGCCGATGATGATGGCCGCGCCCACGCGCGAGGCCGACGCGCCCGAGACGCTGCAGCCGTTCGTCTATGTCCAGCCCGCGCCGGGCGCGATCCTGATGTGGGAAAGCTGGCTGCGCCACGAGGTGACGCCCAACCAGGCCGAGGAACAGCGGATCAGCCTCAGCTTCAACTACGCCTGGCGCTAGAGGGGAAGCGATGGCCGGTTCGCAAGCGTCCTCGCCGGAACCCGAAACCCACCAGCTGACCTGCGTCGCCGACTGCGGGATCGTGCCGCCCGTCGTCGTCGAAGCGCTTTGGATCATCCCTCCGCTGGGCCTGCTCCTCGCGCTCCTCTGGCTCGGCGCGCGTCGGCTGGCGCGTCGACGAAAGCCGACCCGCCTCGGCGACGGTTGAAACCGGCTCGACATCGGCGGGTTTCTTCTCCGACTCCAGGAGAAGCTTCATGCCTCACGCCCAGACGCCCGATCATTCCGGTGAAGCGATCACCATGCAGAAGGTCCAGCCGTTCGGCGACGACAGCCTGGTCCTGACCACGACCGCCACGGACCTGGACGGCCGCATCGCCGACCGCCACAGCGCCTATCACGACAACCTCTCGCCGCCATTGATCTGGACCCAGGTCGAGGGCGCGGCGGCCTACGCGATCATCGTCGAGGACCCCGACGCCCCGCGCGAGCGGCCGTTCGTGCACTGGCTGATCTGGAACATCCCCGGCGAGGCCACCAGCCTGCCCGAGGGGCTGCCGAACGAGGCCAGCCTTGGGCTGATCGGCGGGGCCACCCAGGGGATCAACGACAATGGCACGGTCGGCTGGTTCGGCCCGCGCCCGCCGGTAGGGCACGGGGTGCACCACTATCATGTCCAGATCTTCGCGCTGGTCGAGCGCCTGCCGTTCGACGCCAGGACGCCGCTGGCCGACCTGGTCAACGCGCTGAAGGGCGACGCCCTGGCCTCCGACGACCTGATCGTCACCTACGAGGCGGCGGGGGCGTAGTCGGGGTCGGAGGTCGGCTGATCGTCGTTGGGGGCGGTCGGCGCCTGGCGCGAGCGCCAGTGGCGGTCCAGGCAGAAGGCGGCGATGGCCAGCCACAGCAGGCCCAGGAACGCGTGGCCGCGCTGCCAGAGGCCGACGTCGCTGCCGGTCCGCACGTTCCACACCCCGGTCAGCAGGGCCAGCACCACCAGCAGGAAGAAGAACCAGCCCAGCGAGAACCGCGCCAGGCGGCGATGCCCCGGCTTGCCCCACAGGGCCCAGGCGGTGAACAGCGGGGCGAACTGGATGGCCAGGCCCACGCCGCAGGCGCGGTGCATGGGGTCGGGCCAATGGAACAGGCCTGCGAACAGGGCCCCCAGGCCGGTCATCGCCACCCAGAGGCCCGCGAAGGCCGAGACCCGGCGACGGCCGCCGGCGTGCTCCAGGGCGTGGGCGAAGCCGCCCCCGGCCGCGACGCCCGCCAGGCCGGCCAGGATCATGCCGATGTTGAAGATCAGGGGGTTGGGCGCCTTGGGCCCGCCGAGCTCGCTGATGAACTGGGCGCCGGCGTCGAAGCCCGGAAACAGGTGCTGGGCCAGCAGGACGTCGACCACCATGATCGCGGGCACGACCAGGCCGATCCGCAGCAGGTTTCCAACGCTTATCACTCGTCCCGTCTCCGGCTGGTTCGGGGTACAGATCGCGCCGCGTGGGGGCGGGGTCAAGCCAACTGATGGGGACAGGCGCATGCGCCTGTCCCCGATCGTGGATCGGTCCCTACTTCTTGCCGAACAGGGTCCCGAAGAAGTCGCCCTTGTTCCAGGCCGGACGGGCCGGCATGTCGGCCAGTTCGCGGGCGATCTGGTAGTTGACCAGGGCGAAGCGGGCCCCGGCCTCGTAGTTGATCGGCTGGTTCAGGTCGTCGTTGGGCTTGTGGTAGTGGGTGGCCAGGAAGTCCTTGAAGCCCTTCTCGCCGCCGTTCTTGAAGCCGGTCATCAGGAACACCGACGGCACGCCCTGCTCGACGAAGCGGTAGTGGTCCGAGCGGGTGAACAGGCCTTCTTCCGGCATCGGGTCGGCCGACAGGGTGATGCCGACGCGGCCGGCGGCGCGGGCCACGGCCGGGCCGATCGTCGAGCGGTCGGCGCCGAAGGCGATTACGTCCTGGAAGTCGTACAGCAGCACCGGCATGTCCAGATTGACGTCGGCGGCGATGCCGGCCTTCGGCACGGTGGGGTTGTTGGCGAAGTATTCCGAGCCGATCAGGCCCTTCTCCTCGGCCGTGACGGCCAGCAGCACCACCGAGCGCTTGGGCTTGGTCTTGGCTTCCTTGAAGCCCCGCGCCACCTCCAGCATCGTGGCGATGCCCGAGGCGTTGTCGAGCGCGCCGTTGTTGATCTTGTCGGCGTCCTTGCCGTGGATGCCCAGGTGGTCGAGGTGGGCGGAAAGGATGATGGTCTGGGCCTTCAGCGTCGGGTCCGAGCCCTCGATCAGGCCGACCACGTTGCTGCTCTGGCGCTTCTCGATCTCGGTCTTCAGCTGGACGGTGACGTTGGTGGGCAGGTCGAAGCCCTTGACCGCGCCGTCCGGCGTCTCGGCGGCGGCCAGCACGTCGTCAAGCGAGGTCGGCGCACCCGAGAACAGCTTGGCGGCGCCCTTCAGGCTCAGGCTGGCCAGGCCCGGCGCCTCGGCGCCGCGGACATAGGCGACGCCCTTGGCGTCGTTCCAGGTCATCCGCCATTCCTGGTAGTTGCCGATGCCGCGCGCGAACGGGCGGCGCTTCTCGGAGCTGGTGGTCGGCATGGTCAGGACGCCGACCGCGCCGCGCTTGGCGGCTTCGGCGCGCTTGACGTTGGTGTTGCTGTAGTGGGCGCGGATCTCGGTCTGCAGGCCGCTGGGGGCGCCGCTCAGCAGGACGACGATCTTGCCCTTCACGTCCAGGCCCGCGTAGTCGTCGCGGCCGCGTTCGGGGGCGACGACGCCATAGCCGACGAAGACCAGCGGGGCGGTGACCGAGGTCTCGGCCTGGCGGGCCTGGGCCGAGGGCAGGTAGTCCTCGCCGAAGGCCAGGGCGCCCGACTTGCCGTCGGCGCCGGTGTAGGACACGCCGCCCTCGTTGGCGGACCGGTAGGCCGTCAGGGGCACCTGCTGCAGATAGGAGCCGTTGTCGCCGGCCGGCTTGACGCCCATCACCGCATATTGCGAGGCCACGTAGTTGGCGGCGATATCGTAGCCGCGGGTTCCGGACTCGCGGCCTTCCAGCAGGTCGTCGGCCAGGAAGCTCATATGCGCCTTGATGGCGGCCGCCGATGGCGTGAAGGCGGGGGCGGCGGCCTTGGTCGCGGCGGGTTTCGCCTTGGCGGCGGGGGCCGCGAGGGCGGGCTGGACGGTCAGCAGCAGGGTGACGCCGGCGAGCGCGGCGCGACGGGAGAACGGCATCAAGGCAGGCTCCAAATACGGGCCGAGCCCGCGAAGGGGCGAACCTTGGCTAGAGCGGGGCGGATTGTCGAGGTTTGGGAACCTGAACGTTTTGTAATCTTCCTGGAAAAACAACATCGAAAGAACGCGTTATCCAGGCATGAGCGGCGTTTACCGTCTTTGGTCAGCCGTGATTAACGGGTTCGGGACGAGGTTGGCGGCCTCTCCAGAGGAAGACGTCGTGCAGATCGCCGCCAACCGTTTCAGCGCTCCCGTCCAACGCCCGGCCTCCTCGGACGCGGCCCAGGCCCAGAGCGCGGCTGCGGCCGACCTCACGCAACTGGCCGTGGCCCAGACCAACGTCAAGATGACGGCCGCGGCGGGCGCCGCCCTCGGCCAGGCCACCGGCGAGCTGACCGGCACGCTGGTCAACATCAGCGCCTAGCGCCAATCCCGAAATTGCTGGGCGCGACCGTCGCCGAACCCGGCCTCGGACGTTAACCGTGTAACTTCACCCTTTTTGGTGAACACCGATTAACCGATGCATCGGACATTGGCCCGGCAACCAGGGAGATGGTCGTGCAGGTCCTCAACACCGCCGCCGCGGGCATGTTCGCCGCCGCCGACCGACTCAGCGCCAGCGCTCAACGCACCGCCGCTTGGGGACTGGAACAGAGCCAGGCCGAGCAGAAGGTCGACCTGGCGCACGAGGCCGTCGAACAGGTCTCGGCCAAGACGGATTTCACAGCCAACGCCGCGGTCATCAAGACCGCCGACGAGATGACGGGCGCCCTCCTGGACATGAAGGTCTAGGTTACCGGGTAACACCGGAGAGCCCGGCTCGAGCCGGTCCGAGCCCATCCCGCATTCCCCCCTGCGCGGACTCGGACCCGCCGCCCTCCGGCTCCGCCGGGGGGCGGCCCCCTTTTATCGAGCGCGTTTTATCGAGCGCCTGGCTTCCAGCCGGCCGCCTTGGCCTTGGCCTCGCCGGCGGGGTCCAGCGGCGGGCCGGCGCGCATCGAGTCGACGGCGGCCACGATGGCCGCCGGGATCTGTGGGCCGCTCGGGCTGGCGTTGGCGGGGCTGACGGCCCGCACGCGCCAGGCGTCCGGGTCCCGGCAGGCCACCCCGGCGATGGACGAGCGGCCCGAGGCTTGGAACGACCGGCAATAGAAGCCCGACGGGGTCCTGAACGACTGGCCGATGCGCACCGGTCCGGCGGCCTGGCCCGAATCCAGGGTGTTCAGCGCCTTGGCCAGCGGGCCGGCGGCCAGCGGGGCCGGATCGTCCGCCCCGCTCAGGGTGACGGGCGACGGCGCGGCCAGGCGGCCGATCACCAGGCCGGCGACCAGGCAGGCGGTCAGGCCGACCCAGGCGGGTATGCCTTGTTTCGCCGCGCCGGCCGGCTTGGCCAGCTTGGGGTCGCGCGGCTTGGCCTTCTCCTTCGCCTTCTTGGCCTTGGCCTGGGCGCCGGGGAAGGCGATCACCTCGGCCGGCTTGGACGTGGGCGGCGGCTTGGCGGCGGTCGTGGCCCCCCGGGCCTCGGCTTGCCGCCCGACCCCGGCATGGGCGCCCGACAGCAGGCGGCGCAGGGAACGCTGGGTTTCGACCCTCAGGGCCAGCTGCGGATCGGTCGCCATGGCCGCCTCGATCCGGGCCATGGCCTCGGGCGGCAGCTCGCCGTCGACAAAGGCGAAGACCTCTTCGTCGGGAACGGTCATGGCGGGGCTCCTTGGTCGCTCCCTACACTCTAGCCGCGAGGCGGGCGGGTCGCCAGTTCGTCGGTCCGGAGTCAGATGTTTCTTGGCCCCCGCGACGCCCGCCAGCGACTTCGAGCCCCGCGTCGCGGGAGTTCCTCAAGGTTGAAGTCCTGAAGGGCGGACGATTTGGCGAGCGAAAATGATCTTCGCCGCGGGGAAGCAAACGCCTTCAGCCGCGTTCTGACCGTCGAGAGGCGACCGTGAAAGTCGCCCACCTCGTCGATCGATAGGAGAAGAAGATGCGTAAGACTTCCTTCCTCACGGGCGCCGCGACGGCGGTCGTCCTGCTCTCGGCCCCGATGGTTCAGGCCCAGATTCTCGGCGGATCCGGCGGCGCTTCGGGCGGATTGGGCGGCGCGGTCGGCGGGCTGTCGGGCCAGGTGGGCGGCGGCCTGAGCGGTGGTTTGAGCGGCTCCGGCCAGGTCAATCCCGACACCGACGGCCTGACCTCGCGTCTGCAGAGCACGACCGAACGCACGCGCCAGAGCGCCGGCGACGCGGTCCAGACCACGCGCGAGACCACCGGACGCACCGTCAAGAAAGGCCGCTCGGCGGCCGACGCCGTCGTCGGCTCGGCCAGCGATACGGCCGGCTCGGCGACCGTCAACGCCTCGGGCGCGGCCAACGCGGCCGGCGACCTGTCCGGCGACGGCGTCTCCGGTTCGCTGAATGGAGGGACCGCGACCGGCGCGGGGACCAACCGTGGCGGGGCCAACGGCGCCGGCTCGGTCGGCGTGTCCGGCTCGGCCAACCGCGACGGCGCGGGGGCCTCGGTCAACACCGGCGCCGCGACCGACGCCAACGTCCGCAACTAGGCCTTCCGTTCTGCCGACTTCCGGGGCGGTTCCGAAAGGACCGCCCTTTGGCTTGCGGAATGCGAACCAGGCTTGACTGGTCGCCGATTCATGCCCATTGTTCCCTAAATGTTCCTGTTTAGGAGGCTTCAATGGCCAAGAATACGGGTGATGGATTTCGACGCGGCGCTGTGATTGGACGCACCCAGTTTCAGCATGAAAATGGCGACTGGCAGAAGCGGGACGAAGGAACGGGCCACTTCATGGAGCGCAAGTCCTCCGAGGGACCGTTCAAGGGCGTTGCCCGCGAGCCGGATGGTCGCGACACCAAGAACAGCTAACGAAAACGCCCGCCCCGGTTTCCCGGGACGGGCGTTTGATTTCAGATCCTGTCGAGACCCTTAGGAGTCCAGGAAGCTCCGCAGCTTGCGCGACCGCGAGGGGTGCTTGAGCTTGCGCAGGGCCTTGGCCTCGATCTGGCGGATCCGTTCGCGGGTGACCGAGAACTGCTGGCCGACCTCTTCCAGGGTGTGGTCGGTGTTCATGCCGATGCCGAAGCGCATGCGCAGCACGCGCTCTTCACGCGGGGTCAGCGAGGCCAGCACGCGGGTGGTGGTTTCCCGCAGGTTGGACTGGATGGCCGCGTCGATCGGCAGGATGGCGTTCTTGTCCTCGATGAAGTCGCCCAGGTGGCTGTCTTCCTCGTCCCCGATCGGGGTTTCGAGCGAGATCGGCTCCTTGGCGATCTTCAGGACCTTGCGCACCTTCTCCAGCGGCATGGCCAGCTTTTCGGCCAGCTCTTCCGGGGTCGGCTCGCGGCCGATCTCGTGCAGCATCTGGCGGCTGGTGCGGACGATCTTGTTGATCGTCTCGATCATGTGCACCGGGATGCGGATGGTTCGCGCCTGGTCGGCGATCGAGCGGGTGATCGCCTGACGGATCCACCAGGTGGCGTAGGTCGAGAACTTGTAGCCGCGGCGATACTCGAACTTATCGACGGCCTTCATCAGGCCGATGTTGCCTTCCTGGATCAGGTCCAGGAACTGCAGGCCGCGGTTGGTGTACTTCTTGGCGATCGAGATCACGAGACGGAGGTTGGCTTCCACCATCTCCTTCTTGGCCTGACGGGCCTCGCGCTCGCCCTTCTGCACGGTCTGGACGATGCGGCGATAGTCGTCGATCGGCACGCCGGTCTCGGTGGCCAGCGCCGCGATCTCCTGGCGGATGTCGCTGACCGAGTTGACGTCGTTCTCGACGAACTTGGTCCAGCGCACGCCCATGGCTTTCACCTGGTCGACCCAGTTCGGGTTCAGCTCCGAACCGAAATAGGCCTTCAGGAACTCACTGCGGCTGATGCCGTAGCTGTCGGCCAGGCGCAGCAGGCGGCCTTCCAGGCCGATCAGGCGCTTGTTGATCGCATAGAGCTGCTCGACCAGCGCCTCGATGCGGTTGTTGTTCAGCTTCAGCGTCTTCAGGTGCTGGATGATCGTCGTCGACAGGCCTTCATAGGCCTTGCGGTCGGCGTCGCTCAGGTCCGCGCCCTTCAGGCGGCTGCCGACCAGCTTGTCCTGCAGCTTGCGGAAGGTCTCGAACTCGCTGGCGATCGCGTCGAGGATGGCCATCACGCCTTCGCGCAGCTCGCCTTCCATGGCGCTGACCGTCGGGCCGGCGCCGTCGTCGAAATCGTCGTCGTCGTCGCCTTCGCCCTCGGGCTTGGCTTCGCCGGCGGCTTCCTCGTCGACCGGCTCGGCCGGCTCTTCCTCGGCGGCGGGCGCGGCGGCCACGCCGTTGATCGCGGCGTAGGTGCCTTCCAGGTCGATCACTTCGCGCAGCAGGATGCGGCCGGTGCCCAGCTCCTCGCGCCAGACCATGATGGCTTCGAAGGTCAGGGCGCTTTCGCACAGACCCCGGATCATGGTGTCGCGGCCGGCCTCGATGCGCTTGGCGATGGCGATTTCGCCCTCGCGCGACAGCAGCTCGACCGAACCCATCTCGCGCAGGTACATGCGCACCGGGTCGTCCGTGCGGTCGTAGGCCGCCGGCTTGTCGCTGGTGATGACCTGTTGGTTGTCCTCGCGGGCGACGACTTCGCCGCCTTCCGAGGTCTCGGCGTCTTCTTCGGCCTCGACCACGTTGACGCCCATCTCGCTCAGCATGGCGAGGGTGTCTTCGATGGCCTCGGAGGTCACTTCCTCGGACGGGAGGACCTTGTTCAGCTCGTCCATCGTGACGTAGCCGCGGGCCTTGGCCTGCTTGATGAACTTCTTGACGCCGGCGTCGGTCAGGTCGAGCAGGGGACCGTCGCCGCCGGTGGCTTCAGGCGCTTCCGTCTCGGCCGAGGAATTGGTGCTCATTCAGGTCTCCGAAACGACGCGGCGCCGATACGCGGCGCGCGTCGAGAAATGTGTACGTGATGGGTCGCCTGCGCATCGCGCCCTGTCGTCCGAGCAAGCTGTCCAGTGAACCGCTGAAAAAATTCTCAAGATAAACGCCTGACATACGCCGAAGAGCCATGACCTAACGCTCCGCGAGCTGGGCTCTTTGCGGAGGCGTTGCCTTCGGGCGCGATCAGCGTCGACCCTTGAGGGGTTTCGGCAGCCACTGGGACCTGGCGGCGGCGAGGGTGACATCCTGTTTCAAGGAGGGCGCGCGCATGAAAATGGCGGCCCGAGCGATGTCAATCAGCAGCGTGGCAAATCCTTGAGTCGCCAGATGGCGTTGCATGACGCGTGAGTCAAGATGGGATGACTTTGAATCCGTCTCCCCGGCGAAGGCCGGGGTCCAGATCGAACCCGCGAGCGCTAGCGAGTGCGCGTGGCCTGTTGGCGCATCAACCCCAGAGGCTCTGGATGAATCTGGGCCCCGGCCTTCGCCGGGGAAACGGAGGTTTTTATGCTTTGCCGACGGTTGGTTGCGAGTGAGGCTCAGCCATGGCCTTCTTCGTCTACATCGTCGCCAGCCGTCGTAACGGCACGCTCTACACCGGTTCGACCGATGACCTGCAGCGCCGTGTCTGGGAGCACAAGGAGGCGGACGGTTCGCGGTTCACGGCGAAGTACGGCTGCCAGATCCTGGTCTGGTACGAGGTCTGCGACAGTCGCGAGAGCGCGTTGATCCTTGAGCGGCGGATGAAGGAGTGGAAGCGGAGATGGAAGCTTAGGGCGATCGAAGAGCGGAACCCCGAGTGGGTCGACCTTTACGAGACCCTAAACCAATAGCCCGTCTCCCCGGCGAAGGCCGGGGCCCAGATTCATTCGGAGCCTTTGGGGTGGCCCGCCATTGGGCCGCGCCGCTCCACCGTCGTCCCTGGGTTCGATCTGGGCCCCGGCCTTCGCCGGGGAGACGGCTAAATTTACGTGATCTTGACCGTGGTTGCAGGCGCTTCCCAGAACTCCAGGCCGCTGATCTGGCGTTCGAGTACGCCGATCCGGGTGCGCAGGTCGCGGGTGGCCGACAGAGTGCCGGCGGTGACGGCCTCACGGCGCAGAGAATCGAGGGCGCGTTCGCTATCGCCGATCTCGACCAGGGCCTCGTAGCAGGCCGACCACAAAGTCTTGGCACGGTGGGGGTCCATTTGCGGGTCGAGGAACGGGGCGCCGATGCCCGAGGCCACGCGCTCGACCTCTGCGACCTGACCGCCCAGACCCTTGCGGTCGAGGATGGCGCGGAACGGGGTGTCGTCGCCGATGCCTTCGGACAGGGCGTCGAATAGTTCGGTCGCCAGCGGAGCTAGGCGCGGATCGCCGAAGCCGATCCGTTCGATGGCCTCGTCATAGGGGCGAGCCCAGGCCGGATGATCCAGCGCCGCGATGGCCACGGCGGCGTGAAAGGGCTTGAGCGTGTAAAGAGCCCGTTCTTTGGCGCCGGGGACTACATTTCTGAAGACCTTTGCTGGATCTTTGGAACCTGCCGAATAGGGAACAAATTCATTCACCGGCGCGTCGTAGGTGTCCGGGTTGCCCTTGAAGAATCGCGATTGGCCACCGCGTTTTGGAGCGTTCCTCTGGCCGCCCTCTTGCCCCCCGCCGAAGGCGGGCTTGGGAAACAGGGCGTCCAGCTTGGCGTAGAGGTCGTCGCGATAGGCGGCGGCCAGGTCCTTGTCGGCGATGGTCCCGGCGGCGGCGCGCAGGCGCTGCTTGAGGCCGGCCTTGCGCTCGGGCGTATCGAGCGGCTCCAGGTCGCGCTCGCGATTGAACAGCGCCTCGACGAACGGCGTGGTCTGGGTCAGCTGGCTCTTCAGCGCCGCCGCGCCCTGCTCGCGCAGCACGTCGTCGGGGTCCTTGCCGCCGGTCACGATCGAGAACTTGAACGAGCGGCCGGGCTTGAGCAGCGGCAGGGCGCGGTCGATGGCGCGGGCGGCGGCGCGTTGGCCGGCCTTGTCGCCGTCGAAGCTGAGGGTGGGCTCGGGATGCAGGCGCCACAGCACCTCCATCTGCTCCTCGGTCATGGCCGTGCCCATCGGCGCCACGGCCGGCAGGCCCGCCCGCTGGCAGGCGATGACGTCCATATAGCCTTCGACCACCAGCATCGGGGTCTGTTCGGTGGGCGCGGCGGCCTGGGCGGCGTGCAGCAGCTTGCGGGCCTCGTACAGGCCGTACAGCAGCCGGCCCTTGTGGAAGAGCGTGGTCTCCGGCCCGTTCAGGTACTTGGCGCGGGCGGCGGGATCCATGGCCCGGCCGCCGAACGACACCACCCGGCCCCGGGTGTCGGTGATCGGGAAGATGATCCGGTCGCGGAAGCGGTCATAGGGCGCGCCGCCGTCCTCGGGCGCGATCAGCAGGCCCGCGTCGACCAGCTCGGCCGGCTTGGCGCCCTTGGCGATCAGGTAGTCCTTCAGCCCCGTGCGGTTGTTGGGCGAGAAGCCGATGCGGAAGCGGCTCCACTGGTCCTCGGGCAGGGCGCGGCGGGCCAGGTAGTCGCGGGCGGCCTGGCCGACGGGGCGACGCAGCTCGCTTTCGAACCAGGCCGAGGCCAGCTCCATCCAGTCGCCGAGGCCGGCGCGCTTCTTGTCTTCCTGGGCCGCGCGGGCGTCGGGCTCGGGCAGGGCCATGCCGGCCTCGGCCGCCAGCCGTTCCACCGCCTCGGTGAAGGTCAGCCGCTCGGTCTCCTGCAGGTAGGAGATGATGTCGCCGTGCTTGCCGCTGGAGAAGCAGTGGTAGAAGCCCTTGTCGTCGTTGACGAAGAACGACGGGCTCTTCTCCTTGGTGAACGGCGACAGCCCCGCATATTCGCGCCCCTGCCGCCGCAGCTTCACCGACTTTCCGATCACGTCGGAAGGGCGAAGACGGGTCTTCAGTTCGTCAAGGAAGTGGTCGTCGAAACGCATGGCGGATTAGGCGTGAGCATAGGCCGAGCCGGCGGATTTCGCACGCCGGATGATGGGTTCGTCCAGAGCTGCGGCGAGGCTTGTGGATAAGCCGGGCGGATTCTCAGGGTATATGAACGACGAAGGGCCGCTGAACATGGACGGCGCGGGCGAGAGGCTGCTCTTCTCCACGTTCAAAGTGCGGGAAGTCGCCGGGAATGGCTCGGCGAACGGAAATCTGCACCGGCGTGACGCCGCTGGTCAGCATGACCTTGGTGACCGCTTCGATCCGCCGTCCGACCAGCGGCTTCAAGCGCGCAGCGGTCTCCTTGCCGTCGATCGATCCGATGAGCTCATAGCGGGCGATCTGGGATGGGCCGGCCCATGCGTCGAACTCGGATTTCATCCCGATGATGATCTGAACCGCTTCGGGGCTCAGTTCGGCGGAGCCGTAGTCGAAATAGAGCCAGCGCTCGGGCGGCGCGTAGGTGATCGCCCGTGCCGTCCCTACGCCGCCGAGCGCCAAGGCCGCGCCAAGACCCAGGATGCCTCGTCGGTGGATGATCATGCTCGATCCTCTTCGCACAGGTTCTAGACCGACATCACAAACCGCGTCCGGACCTTCGGCCACAGCATGTTCACCGCCAACCCCGTCAGCACCAGGGCCGCGGCCGCCAGCTTCCAGAGCGGCAGGCTTTCGTGCAGCAGGATCGCCGAGGCGCCCATGCCGAACACCGGCACCAGCAGGGCCATCGGCGTGACGGTGGCGGCCGGGTGGCGGGCCAGCAGCCAGCCCCAGGCCGCGTAGCCGAACATGGTGTTGCCCACCGCCTGCCAGGCCACCGCGCCCCAGGTCAGGGCGTCGGCGTTTCTGACGCCGGCGACCATGGCCGACCAGCCTTCCAGCCACAGCGACATCAGGAACAGCGGCGGGATCGAGAACAGGCTGGCCCAGACCACATAGGCCAGCATGTTCACCGTGCCGGCCTGGCGGGCGACGATGTTGCCGCCGGCCCAGCTGGTGGCGGCCAGCAGGATCAGCAGCACGCCCAGGGGCGTGGCCGCCCCGCCGCCGTGCGCGGCGATCAGCACGATGCCCGAGGCGGCCAGCAGCAGGGCGACGATCTGGAACGGCTGCACCTTCTCGCCGCTGATCTTCATGGCCATGCCGATGGTGAAGAACACCTGGGTCTGCACCACCAGCGAGGCCAGACCCGGCGAGATGTGGCCCTTCATGGCCACGAACAGCAGGCCGAACTGCCCCGCCCCGATCAGCACGCCATAGGCGGCCAGGTTGGTCCAAGGCACCTGCGGCCGCTTGACGAAGAACACCACCGGCAACAGCACCAGGGTGAAGCGAAGTGTGGCGAACAGCAGCGGCGGCAGATGGTCCAGCGCCACGCGGATGACCACGAAATTGGTGCCCCACACCGCCACCACGGCCAGGGCGAGCAGGAAGTGGCGCAGCGGCAGGGACATCGGCGGGCTCCGGGGATCCGCCGTATCTAGGCGCTCGGCCCAAGCGACGCCATGCCGGTTTGGCTATTCCATCAGGCTTTCGCCCGTCAGGACCTGTTCATCGACCTCGATGCGCGCGATCGCGGCGCCGGGGCCCTTCGAGGCGAACACCCGCAGCTCGTAGGTCTTGTCGGCCGGCCAGACCTTCATCGTCCAACAGCGCAGGGTCTCGGTCGGGCGACGCTCGTCGGGACAGGGCCAGACCGAGCGGATGTCGGCCACGGTCAGGCGACGAAGGATCGCGGGACAGGATTCCGGCGTCGCCGTCGCCACCCGGCAGTCGATCTCGAAGGGCGGGTCCGGGGTGACCGCGCCCTCGGCCGCGCGGGTCAGCCACCAGGCGCCGCTCAACGCCGCCTCGGCGGTCGGGGCGGAGAAGAAGCTCACCTCCTCCTGGCCGGCCAGCCGGGCGCAAGCCGCCTGGGCCTCGGGCGGCGGCGGGCCGTCGTAATAGTCGTCCTCGCGGGCCGGTGGGGCCACCATGTGATAACGGGTGCTGGCCTTGAGGCTGGCCGCGCGCATGGGGGTGTCGGCGCCGCGCTCGGCTTCCCCTTCGCTTTTCTGGGCCGGCTCGAAGGTCACGACCACGCCGTCGCGGGCGCAGACCCCCGGGGCCCAGGTGGCGCGGGGGGCCGCCTGGAAGGCCAGGTCGCGCAACGGCTTAGTCGGCGTGCGGCCGGGCGAGGGGCGGGGATCGGACGGGGTCAGCAGGTCGGCGACCAGGTCCATCACCCTGTGGGTCAGTTCGGCGGGCGGCAGGGCGCGCGCCTGGGTCTTGCTCAGCGTGTCGCTCTGCGCCGCCGCCACGGCGGGCGTCGCCAGCGCCAACAGCGCCGCGAGCGCGATGGGACCCGACGATCCTCGCCTTGCCATAGCCAGTCCTCCAAAGGCCGTCCCTAGAGTGATCCCGCCAATGTGGCCGTCAAGCGGCGAAGCTCGACCCTTGAAATTCAAACATCTGTTTGACGTTCTGTCATGGAAGGCGTTTAGCTTGCGCCGAGCAAGGGAGCCATGACGATGTCCACCTGGGATTTCCTGGTCGGCAAGGCCGACTTCCGACAGGCCAGGGTCGCGCCCAGCGATCCGCCGGCCCTGGCCGACGGCGAGGCGCGGTTGGCGATCGAGCGCTTCGCCCTGACCTCCAACAACGTCACCTACGCGGTGTTCGGCGAGGCGATGCGCTACTGGGAGTTCTTCCCCGGGCCGGAGGGCTGGGGGCGGATCCCGGTCTGGGGCCATGCGCGGGTCGAGGCCTCCAACCACCCGGACCTGGCCATCGGCCAGCGGTTCTACGGCTACTATCCGATGTCGACCCACCTGACGGTGACGCCGCGCAAGACCCGGACCGGCTTCGCAGACGTCGCCCCGCACCGTCAGGGCCTGCCGCCGGTCTACAACCAGTATCAGGCGGTGGGCGCGGCCGACCCGGCCGAGGACTATCAGGCCTTGCTGCGGCCGCTGTTCATCACCGGCTTCCTGATCGAGGACTTTCTCGATGAGAACGACCTGTTCGGGGCGCGGTCGGTGGTGCTGACCAGCGCTTCCAGCAAGACGGCGATCAGCCTGGCCTTCCAGCTCAAGCAACGGGGCAAGGCGCGCGTGGTCGGCCTGACCTCGGCCCGCAACAAGGCCTTCGTCGAGGGGCTGGGTTATTACGATCAGGTCGTGACCTATGACGAGGTCGCTTCGGCGCCGATCGAGGCGCCGGTGGTGCTGGTCGACTTCGCCGGCGACGCGCCGCTGCTGAAGGTCGTCCACGAGCGGTTCGGCGACGCCCTGGCCTATTCCTGCCTGGTCGGCGGCACGCATTGGGAGGCCGAGCGGGGGGCTGGAGTCCTGCCGGGCCCCAAGCCGGTGTTCTTCTTCGCCCCCGACCGCATCCGCAAGCGCGCGACCGACTGGGGGCCGGGCGGCCTGGACCAGCGCCACGACGCCGCCTGGGCCCCGTTCGCCGCCGACGCGCCGCGCTGGCTGCGGGTGACCGAGGGCGTGGGCGCCGAGGCGGTGGCGCAGGCCTATGCGGCGGTGGTGGGCGGCCAGGCCGACGCCGAAGAGGGAAGGATCTTGGCCCCTCTGCCTTAAGCCTACTTCGCCAAATCCGCCGGGGTGGTCGGCTGCGAGATCACCGCCTCCATCCGGGCCCAGCGGGCGTCCTGCGACGGGCCGGCCCGCTCGACATGGGCGCGGACCATGTCCTGGCCGAGATTGTAGTTGATCACGTAGCTGCGATAGCCCTCGATGAAGCTCAGCGATTTCTCGGCCTTGGCGCGGCTGCTCAGGGCGTACTTGGCCAGGGCGGCGACAGCGGCCTCCTTGTCCAGCTTTCCCGACAGGTAGAGGTCGGCGATGGTGTTCTGGACGCTGGCCAGGTCGGCCGTGGCGCTGGTCAGGGCGTCGTAGGTGGCGGCCGTGGCCGGATCCAGCCCGGCCAGCGGGTAGAGCGTCTTGCGCTCGAAGGCCAGTTTCTCGTCGCCCGGGAAGGCCAGGCGGATCCCGTAATTGGCCGAGCCCTCGGCGATCAGCGACTGCGGCGAATAGAGCGGATAGACGCTGAACTCGACCCAACCCTTGGCCTTGGTCAGCTTCTCTTCCAGCAGGGCGTTCAGCACGTGGTGGCCCGGGTAGCCCTCGTGGCAGCCCAGGTCGACGGCGCGGCTGATCGGGGTGGGCAGGTCGGTGTTGACCTCGATCAGGCTGTGGGCGCCGCCCTTGTACCAGTTGTAGCCGCTCCAGGGTTTCTTGGTAACGAACGACAGGTCGAAGCGCTCGTTCTTGGGCAGGGCGATGTGGGCCTCCGTGCGCGCCTTGCACTCGGCGATCGCCGCCTTCATCACCGGCTCCAGCCGGTCGGTCGGGATCGTGTAGCTGGCCTGGAAGGCGGTGACGCGGCTGGCCAGGTCGCCCTCGCCGGGGACCAGCTTGTCGATCTTGGCCAGGATCGGGTCGTAGGCGGTCAGCGGCTTCAGCGGCGGGCGCACGCCGAACAGGCCCTCGGCCTCATCCTGGAAGCTGAACTTGACGCCGGCCAGCATGGCCAGGCGGGTCTGGGCGGCCTTGACCTGGCCGGCCAGGAAGGCCTTGCGGCGGACTTCGTCGGGGCTGAGGCCCGCGCCGTCCACGGCCTTCAGGGCGGCGGCCAGCCGGTCGGCCTCGGCGCGCAGGGCGGGCACTTCGCGCGGCTTGGCCTTGGCGGCGGTCGCCCACTCGGCGGGGCCGTAATAGGCGTCGACATAGCCGGGTTCGCGCTCGCCGGCCTCCAGCGTCAGGCGCACGAAGTCCTTGGCGATGACGTCCAGCTTGGCGCCCTCGGGGGCGGCCAGGGCTGGCGCGGCGAGCAGGGCGAAGGCGGCGGTCGCGGCGGCGAGGCGGAGGATCATGGAGCGCGTCTCAGGGCAAGGAAGGCGCGCACGCTGCCTCGCGTCGCCGCTCACCGCAAGAGCGCTGGCCTCTGTATGTGCTGTCATCCCGGACGAGCGCGCAGCGCGAAGATCCGGGACCGACGCGTGAACTCAGCGCTTCCGGCGGTCCCGGATCGGCGGCCCTGCGGGCCTTGTCCGGGATGACAGGGTATTGGCGGAAGTCTTCTAACCCCGCGCGGCGACCGCCAGGCCCGGGAAGTCGCTGAAGACGCCGTCGACGCCGGCGGCGTACAGGGCCTTGAAGACCGCCGAGACCTCGCCCGGCTGGGCCAGGTAGTCGGCGGCGGCCGCGTCGCCGCGGCGCAGGGACGAGGGCAGGAAATAGTTCTCGGCCCGCACGGTCCAGGGGTGGACGGCCAGGCCGGCGGCGTGGGCGTCCTTCACCAGCGAGGTGGCCGGCAGCAGGTTGGTCGCGTCCTGCGGCACGATCTGGGTCTTCTCCGGGCCCAGGCCGTCGGCGTAGAGCGCCACGTCCTTCAGGCCCGAGGCGCTGACCAGCTGGGAATAGGTCACGTTCGGCAGGTCGGGCGGGCCGCCCTCGCCGGCGGTCAGCAGCACCAGCCGGGCCTTGGTCTTGGCGCGGATGGTCTTCAGCGGCGTGACCTCGAAGCACTGGACGAAGACCGGGGCGGTGGCCGAGTCCAGATCGTTCTTCTTGAGCAGGGCGACCAGCCGATCCTCGACCGGCAGGCCGATCCTGGCGAAGTAGCCGGGGTGTTTCATCTCGGGATAGACGCCGATCGTCCGGCCCGTGCGCTGGCTGCCGGCCTTGGCGATGGCCCAGACCTCGTCGAAGGTCAGCAGCGAGGCCTGGCCGTCGTACTTCGTATTGGCCGGACGCAGCTGCGGCAGCCGTTCGCGGGCCCGCAGGGTCTTGATCTCGGCCAGGGTGAAGTCCTCGGTGAACCAGCCGGTGACCTGTTGGCCGTCGATGGTCTTGGTGGCCTTGCGGTCGGCGAATTCGGGACGCGAGGCGACATCGGTGGTGCCGCCGATCTCGTTTTCGTGGCGGGCGATCAGGTGGCCGTCCTTGGTCGGCACCAGGTCGGGCTCGATGAAGTCGCAGCCCTGGTCGATGGCCAGGTTGTACGAGAGCTCGGTGTGCTCCGGACGCAGGCCCGAGGCGCCCCGGTGGGCGATGACGATCGGCTTCTTCCGCGCGGCGGCGAAGCTCGTGCCGGAAAGCAGGGTTCCCGCCAGGGCGGCGGTCGTGAGGGCGCGTCGGGTCAGCAAGGTCATGGCGGCCATCTAGCGCGCCGATGTGACGGTTTGACCAGCCCGCCCCCTCTTCCCTTGGCGACCTCTCGTCACCGATCGTTCAGCGCCGCTTAGTCCTTGCCCGAACGGTTCAGGATGGCGAGCAGGCCTTGCGACTTCTGCGGCAGGTCGGAGGCCAGGCGCGAGCACATCTCGCGCACGCCGACCGCATAGGCGTCGCCGCCCTCGGCGATCTCCTGGGCCCGGCGGGCCAGGTCTTCCAGGTCGCGGCCCATGGCCTCGATCTGCTCGCGGGCCAGCAGGCGCGCCTCGCGCTGCAGGCGCTGCACGCGCTGGGTGGTGGTCTCCGGACCCCGGCTGAGATTGTAGACCTCGACCGGCTCGGCGTGGTCGGGAACAACGGTCAAGAGCGGACCATTCATGGCGTCTTCACTCCTCGGGCGGCGTCCGAACGCGGCGCCGGCCCTCGTGAATACAAGGCGGGTCCAAGCCCTGCCGTTCCCGAGGTTTCGGCCGCGCCATGCGATCGGCCGGGTTAAGTGTCCTGCATGCCACAGCTTGGCCCATGGCTTGCAGGAGGCGGGGATTTCGGCGCCCGTTTTCGGGCCTATCGACCGGTCGTCTTGCTCATATTTTGATCCGCGTCCTGACCAGCCTTCTGTCCTGGCTCGCAAGGCCCCTGGTAGGTGCTGACGGCCTTCATGCGCAGGGTCTGGCGACGTCCGAAGGCCGAGACCTCCAGTTCCAGGTCGGTGTCGGCGGTGGTGACGAAGTCGCCCCGCACCTGGCCGACCAGGCTGTAGTTGATGTGGTCCTTCTCGCAGGCCAGGTCCAGCTGGAAGCCGTCGGCGGTGCGGGTCACGTTGGGACTGCCGCACGGCGAGACCTTGCGGGCCGCCTCGGCCCCGGGGTCGTAGCCCTCGGCCACGCACTGGACCGAGTCCTGCGGACCGGTCGGGCTCTGGGTCACGGTCCGCCACAGACCCGGCTTGAGGGTCCTGGGGCCGCCCGCCGCCGGGGCGGCGTCCTGGGCGGCCGACTGGACAGGGCCCGCGCCCGCCGCCGGATCGCTGGCCCGGTCGTCGCTCCGCGAGCAGGCGGCCAATCCCAAGGCGACGGGGCCCAGGCCGAGCAGAAGAGCCGGGATCAGAACGCGTGAACTCGAGATCAGGGAACGCATGCCAAATCCTAGCGCGGTCGGCGGCCGGCGGAAAAGACCCCATGCCTTTCCGCGCCGCTCAACACCTGAACGCGCGATCAGCCCGGATAGACGGCCATGGCCGGCGCATGCCCGCCGGTGGGGGCCGGCGCGTGGCTCGCGACGGGCGCCGGGGACGCCGGGGCCTGGCGCTGGAACTTCAGGCTGCGGCCCTGGAACTGGGCGCCGCTCTCCATGGCCAGCTGCTCGTGGGTGATGTCGCCGTCGACCACGGCCGTCCCATAAAGACGCACCTGCTTGGCGCAGACCGAGCCGGTCACCTTGCCGTGGATCTCGATGACCTGGGCGTGCAGCGAGCCCTCGATCCGGGCGTTGGGGCCCAGGACCAGCTTGCCGACGCGGACGTCGCCCTGGACCACGCAGTCCAGGTGCACCTCGCCGTCGCCCATCACCTCGCCCTTGATGGCCACGCCCTGGGCGACCATCGAGGCCGGCCGGGGACGCGGCGGCGGGGCCGGCTGGGCCGGCGGCGGGGCGATCTGAACGGGCTCGCTCTGGGCCAGCGGCGTGAAGGCCGGGGCGGGAGCGGTGTCTTTCTTCTTGGCGAACATGGCGACGGCCTTGTCTCGAAATGATGCGTTGTTGGTGAAGCTGAGCAAAAGCGGCGCCGTGGCGAAGACCCCCTCCGGCCCTCCGGGCCACCTCCCCCAGAGGGGGAGAATCTGGAGCGCCCAGATGCTCCCCCTCTGGGGGAGCTGTCGCGGAGCGACTGAGGGGGTCTTCGCGGCCGACTCGCCCCATGCTCTCCCCATGCCCAACGAAACCCTCGAACACCTCATCGACCGCCTGCGCGCCGTGGAGGCCGAGGTCGAGGCCGCGTTCGCCGCGCGGGACGCCGAGCGCGCCGCCGCCGCCGGCCTGGTGATCGAGGCCGGCAAGCCGTGCTTCAAGGCCGACGCCCTCCGTCGCCAGCGCGCCCACCGCAAGCCCGCCGGCCTGGGCGCGATCCGCACCCCGTGGCCGACCCTGCTGACCATGCCGCTGATCTACGGCATGGCCCTGCCGCTGATGATCCTCGACCTCAGCGTCAGCCTCTACCAGCTGGGCTGCTTCACCGCCTGGGGCGTGGTCCGCGTGAAGCGCTCGGACTATGTCGTCATCGACCGCCACCGGCTGGGCTATCTGAACCTGGTGCAGAAGCTCAACTGCGTGTTCTGCGGCTACGGCAACGGCGTCATCGCCTACGCCCGCGAGATCACCGCCCGCACCGAGCAGTACTGGTGCCCGATCAAGCACGCCCTGAAGGTCAAGGGCAGTCACGACCGCTATCGCGACTTCCAGGCCTATGGCGACGCCGAGGGCTATGTGGCGAGCTCGGGGGCCTATCGCGAGCGGCTGCGGCGGGGGGAGTAGGCGGGCCCTGGTTCTTCTGGCCTTTGCCTCGCCAGTAGAAGGACCACATGTCCGGCTCGGGCGGTTCGGTTCCGTCCAGGGCCATCTGGCGGACCCAGCGGGGCAGCCAATCGGCCGCGCCGTCGCCCAGGTCGGGGCGGTCGCGGCGGAGCTCGGCCAACTTGGCGATCGCTCCCCGGATGAAGCCGGTCTTGAACCGCGCGCGGATGTAGTTGCGCATCGCGCGCTTGAGCCGGGCCGGGCGGATGCGTTTGGCGCGGGGCTGGACCATGGGCGTCTCCTTTTCTAAGTCCCTCCCCCTGTGGGGGAGGCGGCCGAAGGCCGGTGGGGGGAGCTGTCGGATCGTCGATCCGAGGTGCGGTCACCCTCCGAATACTCCCCCCTCCGTCGGCTGCGCCGACACCTCCCCCACAGGGGGAGGGACTTGGGCGCGACTTCGCCGCTTCACGCGGATCGCCGCTGAAGGTGTGGAAAGGGTCGCGGAGCGCCGGACAACGTCCGGAGTTCTTTGTGTTTGTACCGTTTCGACGAAGCCGACCGCTCCGCGCGCTCGTTATCCGCCAGCATCCGGTGGGCAGCCCTGTTGAGGCTTAGCCGGACCCGGTCCCGGTCGTTTCCGACCAGTCCCAGCCGCCGGGGGCGCGGGCCAATGGGCAATTCACGCGCTTTGTCCCCGTTCGACGCCGACGGCGGGCGGGCTCCCCAACGATGGAAGTCCCCGGACCGCGCGAGTAACCCCCTCGCGCCTGTCCCCGCTCGATCGCCCCCCGCCGCCGCATTGGTCGCTGGCCTTGCGCCCTTTCCGGTGCGGCGAGGTGAGTTGATTATGCGGGCG
Organism: Caulobacter sp. P1_D6; assembly: GCF_056406095.1. Lineage (NCBI taxonomy): Bacteria > Pseudomonadati > Pseudomonadota > Alphaproteobacteria > Caulobacterales > Caulobacteraceae > Caulobacter > Caulobacter sp. P1_D6. The sequence continues at coordinate 38,089 of NZ_JBFUAW010000037.1, forward strand.
GTTTCAGCGCCGAGGACTTGTGACGCTCGTTATTTCGTAGGGCGTTGAAGGGGTTGGGGTTTGTGGGGCGCGTGGCGGGGATAAACGCCGCCCCATCCCCCTCTCGGCCGTCATTCCCGCCCTTGTGGCGGGAACCCCTCTGTCCGCCGCGAGGGCAGGGGTGTGGCGCGTTGGAGATCAGCTCCAGATGGCCGCAGCCCTCGCGCCGGGCCTCGGCCTTCAGCCAGTCCAGCAGCGCCTTGCCGTGGCCCTTCGACCGGACCCGGTCGTCGGCCACCAGGTCGTCGACGCTGAGGAACCGGCCGCAATACAGCATGTCCGCCACCCGATACCCCGCCACGGCCCGCGCCACGCCGTCCTCGCTCACATAGGCCAGCCGGAACCCGTCGCTGGCCATCAGCTGGCGGACGCGGGCGACATAGGTGTCGCGGGCGAGGTGGGGACGGAGCTGGGCCATGACGTCGAAGGTGGCGAGGATCTCGGCGTCGGTTTGGGCGAGGGTGATCATGGGGGTGATCTAATCCTTCTCCCCTTGCGGGAGAAGGTGGCGGCGAAGCCGCCGGATGAGGGGTTTCTCAAAAGCCGGCCGCCCCCTCTTGCCAACCCACGCTGTTCCCGTAATGTTCTCGTCATGGTCGATCGCGCCCAACAACTCGCCTTTGCGCGTCGGCTCCGCCAAGAGCCGCCCGTCACCGAACGCCTGCTCTGGGCCCTGCTCCGCGACCGCCGCCTGGAGGGCCTGAAGTTCCGCCGCCAGGTCCCGCTCGGCCGTTACGTCGCCGACTTCCTGTGCCCGCGCCATCGCCTGATCGTCGAGGCGGACGGACCTCATCACGAAGACAGCCTTCACGACGAGATCCGCGACGCCTGGCTGCGCGGCCAAGGCTTCCGCGTGCTGCGCTTCACCAACAAGCGCATCCAGGACGCCCCCGACGCCGTCCTGACAGAAATCCTGAGCGCCTGCGGCTGCTAAACCCTTCTCCCCTTGCGGGAGAAGGTGTCAGCGAAGCTGACGGATGAGGGGTCTCTCAAACGGCTGCCGCCCCACCCAGCCGCTCCGCCATACGCGGCCGACCTCGCCTTCGACCCCTCACCCGACGGTCCTCCGGACCGCCACCCTCTCCCGCAAGGGGAGAAGGGAAGGAAGTCGCGAATCCTTCTCCCCCTGCGGGAGAAGGCGGCCTCCGAAGGAGGTCGGATGAGGGGTCTCTCAGAAGGTGGCCGCTCTCCCTTCCTCGTGAAGGGGAGCCAGCCTTTCATCTCACGGCGAGACGGTCGCCGGTCTGGACAGGTCACTCAAGGACGGCGCTCCGCACCGCCGCGTCGCGGCTGGCCGCAGGCCAGTCCTTGACTGACCTGTCCAGACCGGCACGCTGCTGCCTCTAAGAGATGTAAGGCGGGGCAGGGCGCGAGACGCCTGCCCTTCGAGGGGGCTCAGGCGCTGGTCGTACCCGAGCCGCGCAAAGCCGCCGCCGTCGTCTGCACCAGAGCGGCCAGTCGCTGGCGCAGCGGGCCGGGCGGCAGGTCCAGCCAGGCCTCGGCCATGGCCAGGCCGCCGGGCGCGCCCAGCATCCGGGCCGTCAGCGAGGCCTCGGTCTCGGGCGCGGCGGCGACCGTCTCCGGGAGGCCGTCGAAGAAGAAGGCGATCGGGACTTCCAGCGCCCCGGAAATGGCATGCAGGGCCGAGGCGCTGATCCGGTTGGCGCCGGTCTCGTACTTCTGGACCTGCTGGAACGTCAGCCCGATCCGCTCGGCCAGCGCCTGCTGGCTCAGCCCCCGCAGCTTGCGCCGCCACCGCACGGCGCGACCGACATGGACGTCGACGGGGTGGGGGCCGGCGGTGGGTTTCATGATGCGCTTTGCCTCTGGTTGAGAAAATACACACTGACAGTATGTAGAACGTGACGCCGACCAAGGCAACGGTCCGGCGTGGCCGACAAAGACGATCTCATCGCCCTGGGGCGCGAAATCCGCCGTCATCGCAAGGCGCTGGGTCTCAGCCAGGAAGCCCTGGCCGAGCGCGCGGGCCTGCACCGCAACTATGTCGGCTTCCTCGAACGCGGCGAACGCAACCCCAGCGCCACGACGATCTTCGGCCTGGCCCGGACGCTGGGGGTCTCGGCCTCGGCCCTGGTGGTGGGGGTGGAGTAGGCGGTTTGAGGCCCTTGCCGGCAAGGAGAAGCGACCGGTTGACCTAGTGCCATTGGCCAGGGGCAGCGCGGTCAACATCGATGAATCTCGCACAACGCTACGCGTAGCGCGAGCATCGCGGCAGGAATACACTTGCGCCAAGCTTAACACCAATCCTAGACTGGCATGATGGGGCAGCACTTCCGGCTTTCCAACGAAACTAGCGTTGCCGCGCTTCTGAGCGCGGCGGCCGGCTACCTCATTTCCCAATCAAATTTGTTTAAGGCTGCTAACCCCAACGACGGTCTTCGTTTGGCAGGTTTGTTGGCCATATACATGTTGATGTTTGCGGCCCCCCCTGTTGCTGCGGCGGGAAATCGTCTGCGCGCGCCTCAGAGGTATATTGTGAGAATAGTCTCTATTACCACATTCCTACTCGCTACGTTCCGGATATTTGGAAACTATATCACATATATGCCGGACCCCACTAACGGTGGTGGCTTTAAGATGAATGAGGTATATTCAGTACCGATACTAATGCTTCCGTTGTTTTGGGCTGCGATAGTTTGGGTTGATGAGGTTGTGTCAAAAATTTCTACATCTGAGCGCTCATGATGTTGGATATATTATTCTCTATGATGGGTTTTTTAGCCCTCGCTTATTGCTTATTTTTGGTTAGCAGGGGGGATCAGGGTGCCGAAGAAGGGGCGTCTGAAGGCTCTCCGTCCAATGCAAAGCCAAAAAATTCACCACCGGATAGGGTTGGAGTTCATGGTGCTCCCAGGCCTGAATATGGGTCCGAGCGCGTGTCAGGCGACGGCGTGGCGGATCATGTTTCGAAAATCCTCGGCGCGGCGGACTTCTATGAAAATTCCTTTTACAAGGATTCTTCTCGCGGAAAGTCACTACATGTAAAAAATAATCTCATATTTACAATCAAAAAACAGGAGAAAAGCGATTTTGGTAAAATTGTAGATAAGCTTTACTTTAAAGATGAAGATGAAAAGAAATATCAAAGCATTATGGAGGACGATAAATCTGGAAATCTTATTCTAGAAATAAAAGACGAAGATGACGTTCGAGCCGCTTTGCGGCGCTTGCAATAGGTGCTTGATATGAGTGAGGATGAATACACGGCGAGCCAAGATAAAATTTCGATCGATGAGAGTATTAGCGACATTACCGCTGTTGAAAACATTAAGTCTGTGAATGGTGTGCCGTACATCATTGCCAACAAGCTGCCGGGTCAAGACGCTGTTGCAGGTATGACGGTGAGGCAGACAACTATTGAATCGGCTGCAGGAAATATTCTAGAGGGTAAAATTGACGTAATGGATCTTACATTCATTACGCACTCGTTTTCACTATATATCAAGGGTGATATAGATATAGTATCGAACTTTAAGTCGTTTTCATATGTTATGACTGAAAAGTCGTTTGAGGCCATGCGTGATCGACTCATTTCTGCATCCGAAAATCTGGCGTCGGCTGCTCAGGCCTTGAGCAAGATTTCTTGGTACGACATGAGTGATGGCGAAAGCTCAGAAGAGACCATAGGGGCGTCGGATAGGGGCATCTCGGAATCCGAGCCATCCGGTTCTCTATTCGAAGGGGATGATACATCCTCAGAGACCCGCTAGATCGGCTAGCCCTGCTCAAACAATTCTACAGAAGGCGGATAGCCCCCCTACAACCGCGCCTTCCGAAACGCCTCCGCCTGCTCCGCCCTCAGCTCCGCCCGCACCCGCTTGGGCATCGCCTTGTCCACCGCCTCGCCCGGGGCCGTGAGGGCTTCGTTGGCGAACTCCAGGTCCATCAGCTTCATGCGCTTGATCTCGTCGCGCAGGCGCGCGGCGGTCTCGAACTCCAGGTTGGCGGCGGCCTCGCGCATGCGGGTCTCCATGTCCTTGAGCGCGGCCTTGAAGTTGTCGCCGCTGAACGGCTTGGCGTCCTTGCCCTCGCCGATCCCGCCGATCGGCACCAGCACGCGGTCGCCGCGCTCGTAGGGGCTGTTGAGGATGTCCTTGATGTCGCGCTTGACGCTCTCGGGCGTGATGCCGTGCTCGAGATTGTAGGCGTGCTGCTTCTCGCGGCGGCGGGAGGTCTCCTCCATGGCCCGCTCCATGCTGCCGGTCACCCGGTCGGCATAGAGGATGACCTTGCCGTCGACGTTGCGCGCGGCGCGGCCGATGGTCTGGATCAGCGAGGTCTCCGAGCGCAGGAAGCCTTCCTTGTCGGCGTCGAGGATGGCGACCAGGCCGCATTCGGGGATGTCCAGGCCCTCGCGCAGCAGGTTGATGCCGACCAGCACGTCGAACATGCCCAGGCGCAGGTCGCGGATGATCTCGATCCGCTCCATGGTGTCGACGTCGCTGTGCATGTAGCGCACGGCGATGCCCTGCTCGTTCAGGTATTCGGTCAGGTCCTCGGCCATCTTCTTGGTCAGGACGGTGACCAGGGTGCGGTAGCCGGCGGCCTTGGTCTGGCGGATCTCGTCGACCACGTCGTCGACCTGGCTGGCGCCGTCCTTGGAGACCGGGCGGACCTCGACCGGCGGGTCGATCAGGCCGGTGGGGCGGATCACCTGCTCGGCGAACACGCCGCCGGCCCGCTCCAGCTCCCACTTGGCCGGGGTGGCGCTGACGTGCACCGACTGCGGGCGCATGGCGTCCCACTCCTCGAACTTGAGGGGGCGGTTGTCCAGGGCTGACGGTAGGCGGAAGCCGTACTCGGCCAGGGTCCATTTGCGGTTGCGGTCGCCCTTGTACATGGCGCCGATCTGCGGAACCGTCTGGTGGCTCTCGTCGGTGAACAGCAGGGCGTTGTCGGGGATGTATTCGAAGAAGGTCGGCGGCGGCTCGCCCGGCCGGCGGCCCGACAGGTAGCGGCTGTAGTTCTCGATGCCGGCGCAGGAGCCGGTGGTCTCGATCATCTCGAGGTCGAAATTGGTCCGCTGCTCCAGGCGCTGGGCCTCCAGCAGCTTGCCGTTGGCCTCCAGCCAGGCCAGGCGCTCCTTGAGCTCGGCGCGGATGCTGATGATCGCCTGGCGCAGGGTGGGGCGCGGGGTGACGTGGTGGCTGTTGGCGTAGACCTTGATCATCTCCAGGTCGCCGGTCTTCTTGCCGGTCAGCGGGTCGAACTCGCTGATCGCCTCGACCTCGTCGCCGAACAGGCTGACGCGCCAGGCGCGGTCCTCGTAGTGGGCGGGGAAGATCTCGATGGTGTCGCCGCGGCGGCGGAACGTGCCGCGCTCGAAGGCGGCGTCGTTGCGCTTGTACTGCTGGGCGACCAGGTCGGCCATCATCTGCTTTTCGTTGATGGTCTGGCCGACCTCCAGCGTGAAGGTCATGGCCGTGTAGGTCTCGACCGAGCCGATGCCGTAGATGCAGCTGACCGAGGCGACCACGATCACGTCGTCGCGCTCCAGGATCGCCCGCGTCGCCGAGTGGCGCATGCGGTCGATCTGCTCGTTGATCGAGCTGTCCTTCTCTATGTAGGTGTCGGTGCGCGGGACGTAGGCCTCGGGCTGGTAGTAGTCGTAGTAGCTGACGAAATACTCGACCGCGTTGTCCGGGAAGAAGCTCTTCATCTCGCTGTAGAGCTGGGCCGCCAGGGTCTTGTTCGGGGCCAGGATCAGGGCGGGGCGCTGGGTGGCCTCGATGACCTTGGCCATGGTGAAGGTCTTGCCCGAGCCGGTGACGCCCAGCAGCACCTGGTCGTTCTCCTTGCCCTCGAGACCGGCCACCAGTTCGGCGATCGCGGTCGGCTGGTCGCCGGCCGGCTCGTAGTCGCTGACCAGCTTGAACCGCTTGCCGCCTTCGGACTTGTCCGGGCGCGCGGGACGGTGCGGCTGCCACAGCATGGGCATGCCGGAGGCCGCGTCGACCTCGGCTTCCAAGGCGGCGTCATAGATGAAGGGCGTGGCGGCGTCGGAAACGCCGCCCACGCCTTCGGAAGGGGAGCGTTCTGTCACGGGAGTACGGGCCATGGTGAGAACCTAGGTCCGCCAGGGCTGGAACGCCAGAGGGGCTGCTGACAGGGGCTGTCAGCAGAATGGCGGCAGGTGGCGGCATTGCCTTTCATGGTCAAGGTTGCGATCTTGTCGGGACAACCCCAGGGGTGGGGCACGGGGGTGGCTATGACCTACATGAAGCGCGGAACGAGCCGGCGGGTTCGCGGCCTGGGGCTGATCGGCCTGGCGGCGGCGATGACGACCATGGGGACGGCGGGCGCGGCCCAGGCCCAGTCCTCGGACATGCGGCTGATCCGCGATCCGGTCTATGGCGAGCTGCGCGAGGTGCTGGGCGGGGTCCTGCCGGTCGCCACGCCCAATCCGAAGTGCGCCAAGCCCCTGTTGCTGCCGGACGGCGCCTGCCTGGACCGCGTGGCGGCCGGGATGAAGGCGCGGGGCGCGACGAGCGGGCTGGTGCTGACCGCGCCGGGCGCCGGGGGKGGGGCGGGGGCGGTGATCTCCGGCCCGATCGGCCAGGCCTATCGCCTGTACGAGGTGTCCCTGGCCGGCGGCGGGGCGAACTTCCGGCCGGTGATCCTGCCGACCTCGTCGGTGCGGGTCCCGCGCGCCTGCTTCTCGACTGGCCGCGGCGTCGACTACCGGCTGGACATGCGCGACGGACAGTTGGCCGCGCGGGAGCTGCAGACCGTGTCGTGCGACGGGCCGGTTCCGCCGATCGGCTACGGCGGTCCGCGCCTGTCGCCGATCGGGCCGAGCGAGCCGGGCGAGCGCTGGCCGGCCACGGGCGTGGTCGAGGTGCTGGGCGCGGCCCGGCAGCTGGCCGCCCCGCGTCCGGACTGCGCGCCCGACGCGGTCCTGCGCGACGGCGTGTGCTTCGCGGCCGGGATCGCCGTGCTGGCGTCCCAGCCCGCCCTCAAGGAACTGGACGTGATCGGCGCCAAGCGGGCGGTCTCGCCGGGCGTGGTGCTGAGCGCCAAGGAAACCGAGCAGTATGTGCTCAAGCGCAAGGCCAAGGCCGGCTTCAAGGCCGACAAGCGCTGGTTCGACAAGTCCAGCCTGGCCGCCCCGGCCGGCTGCGGCCTGACCAGCCCGGTCGACTTCGAGGTCGAGGCCGGCGACAAGGTCCACGAGCGGGCCCTGGCCGGCTGCGGGGCGCCCGGCGCGCCCGCGCCGGTGGCGGTCTACGAGGCCTATGGCGCGGCCCTGCCGGTGGTCCAGGGCAACCGCCCCGGCTGCGCCGAGCGGGGCGAGCAGTTGCTGGGCAACGCCTGCTTCAGCGACGTGATCGGCTGGATGCGGGCCCGCAAGATCCCCAAGGCCGAGGCCCTGGTGCTGGAGCGTCCCTACGGTCCCGGCGCGCGGGTGAGCAGCGGCGGCCCGATCCGCTACTCGTTCGCCGACGTCTGGGCCAATCCCGACGGGACCTACAAGGCGGATCGCAAGCACGGCTATTCGGCCAACATCCGCTCCAACGGCTGCGTCAACGTCACCGACGACGGTCCCGAGGCCAGCGGCCTGCTGCTGGTCCGCCGCGACGGCGGGGTGATGGCCCAGGCCTATCAGTGGGTGGCTTGCCCGATCCGGTAGGAGGCGGGCGCGGGGCGCTTGCAGACTTGCAATCTTAAGGTGAACCTGTCGCTCCAGTCGGGGGAGATGGTTCCATGGACATGACGCGCAGGAGCGTGGCGACGGGCCTGATGGCGGCGGCCAGCGGCCTCCCGGGCCTGGCCGGAGGGCAGGCGACGCCACAGGCGTCACGAGGCGTCCTGGAGATGAGCCCCCAGACCCGCCTGTTCCTATACGGCCGCTACCTGCCGGTCTGGCAGGCCATCCAGGCCGCGCCCAAGGATCCGGGCCTGCAGCAGATGGCGTCCTTCATCGGCGACGAGGCCACGGCCCTGGCCTCCGCCGGTCTGGGGCCGGCGGGCGACGGGCCCCTGCCGGCCGACGCGACCGCCCAGGACGCCCTGGCCGCCATCGTCGAGGCGGCGCGCGACCGCCGCGTGGTCATGCTCAACGAGGCTCACGTCGCCTCGCGCCACCGCTCGTTCCTGGCGCGGGTGCTGCGCGCGCTGCGGCCGCTGGGCTTCGACGTCCTGGCCGCCGAGGACTTCGTCAACAGCCGGGAGCGCGGCGCGCCGGACGTGCGGACCTACAAGGCCGGCGCGGCCCTGAATCCCAGCTTCGGCTTCTACCTCCACGACCCGGTCTATGCCGAGGCGGTCCGCGAGGCGGCCGGCCTGGGCTACCGACTGGCGTCGTACGAGCAGCGGGTGGATCAGCGCGTGAGCGGCGAGGCGCGACTGGACGCCATGCCGCGCCGCGAGACGGCCGAGACCGACAATTTCATCGCCGACGTGCTGGCTTCGAACCCGGGATCGCGGATCCTGGTCCATTGCGGCTACGCCCACCTGCGCAAGACCCCTGACCACCGAGGCTTGCTGTGGTTCGCCGCCCGGCTGCGCGAAAAGTCGGGGATCGACCCGCTCTGCGTCTCCCAGGCCTATACCGGTTCGTTCGGGCCCCACGGAACCGACCCTGCGACGACGACGGCGGTGCTGGAGCGTTTCCGGCCCGCCGACTCGATCGTGGTGCGAGGGGCGGACGGCTGGGTCGGGGCGGCGCCGGCCGGGGCCGATCTGGCGGTGTTCCATCCGCCCCTGGCCGACGTCGACGGCCGCCCCGGCTGGCTGGCGGCCGATCCCGCGCGCCGGCGGGTGGAGGTCGCCGCGCCGGGGCGCCGCCAGGCGACGGTCCTCCTCCAGGCGATCCACGCGGTCGACGCCGACCAGGCCATCCCGGCCGACCAGCTGGTGCTGGCGCCGGAAGCCGCGTCGGCCGTCCTGTTCCTGCGGCCCGGCGTCTATCGCCTGCGGCTGGAAACCGAGACCGGTCTTGTCCCCTTCAAGACGGTGACGGTGTGACGGCAAAGGTCTGACCTCCTCCCGCTCTCTGGCTCGCTGACGGTCGTTCGATCGAACAAGGCCGAAATGTGGTCAGACAAATACGCTTCTGAAACGAACCTGAAATCACCCGGGCCTAAGGCGACGCGGCGCGAAGCCTTCGCGATGACGGGTGATCGGAGAGGCGGCCGCGTTGGAGGCCGTACGAAGCCGTATGCCAAGAGAATATTGACGTAACCGCGTATTATAACGCTTTGCGAAGTTCGCGGCGCGCCGCTGGTCGAGCCGTCGAAGGCGTCGCCTCCGTCGGAGGAGCGTGCGAAACTGACCTTTTCGCCGGCCCGGCGGTCGTCGCAATGGTCAAGATATTGGCCTGACAAATAGCGATTATCGAGATTGACAGGTCAGACCACTTGTAAGATGTGTTAGCGGTATCATCGGTCACGGCGCGACAGCACGCCGAGCCGAGGCAGGGACGCGAATGGACCAGGAAGCCCTCCAGCATCGAGTTCGCCGGCCGCGCGCGAACCGCGTTGCCGGGGCCAGTGTCGCCGGCGGCCTGGCCGTGACCCTGTCGCTGCTGCTGACCCAAACCGCCTTCGCCGACATGCCCCGCCTCGAGACCCAGGGTTCGGCCCAGCGCCTGGTGGTCGACGGCAAGCCCATGCTGGTGCTGGGCGGCGAGCTGGGCAATTCCAGCGCCTCCAGCCAGGCCTACATGGCCAAGTACTGGCCCAAGCTGAAGGCGATGAACCTCAACACCGTGCTCGCGCCCGCCTCGTGGGAGCTGATCGAGCCGAAGGAGGGGTCTTTCGACTTCTCCAGCGTCGACGGCCTGATCAAGGACGCCCGCGCCCAGGACATGCACCTGGTGCTGCTGTGGTTCGGGGCCTGGAAGAACAGCATGTCGACCTACGCGCCGTCGTGGGTGAAGCGCGACGACGTCCGCTTCCCGCGGGCCAAGGCGGCCAACGGCGTCAGCCAGGAGATCCTGTCGGCCTTCTCGACCAACACCCGCGACGCCGACGCCAAGGCCTACGCCGCCCTGCTGGCCCACCTGAAGGCGGTCGACGCCAAGGGCACGGTGCTGATGGTCCAGGTCGAGAACGAGATCGGCATGCTGCCCGTGGCCCGCGAGTGGGGCCCGGAAGCAAACGCCGCCTGGGCCGCGCCCGTGCCGGCCGAACTGCTCCAGCGCCTCTCCGCTGGCGGAACCGCGATCGAGCCCGAGCTGCGCGCCCTGTGGGCGGCTCACGGCTCCAAGACATCCGGGACATGGTCGGAGGTGTTCGGCGACGCCGACGCCGGCCAGGAGGTGTTCACCGCCTGGTTCTACGCCCGCTACGCCGACGCGGTGACCCGGGCCGGCAAGGCCGCCTATCCGCTGCCGATGTACGTCAATGTCGCCCTGAACCGCGCGGGCAAGGCGCCGGGCGAGTATCCCAGCGGCGGGCCGCTGCCGCACCTGATCGACGTCTGGAAGACCGGCGCGCCCAGCCTCGACCTGATCTCGCCGGACATCTACTTCCCGAACTTCAACGACCTGGCGGGCCGCTACAAGCGCCCGGACAATGCGCTGTTCATCCCCGAGGCCAACAATGTCGGCGCGCCCGAGACGCCGGCCAACGCCTTCTACGCGATCGGCAAGCTGGACGCGTTCGGCTTCTCACCCTTCCAGGTCGAGAACGCCGAGGCCAAGGAGCAGGAGGCCGTGACCCAGGCCTATGGCGTGCTCAAGCAACTGACCCCGGCGATCCTGGCGGCTCAGGGCCTGAACAAGATGTCGGGCTTCAAGCCGCGCGTGCTGGAGGACGGCACGGTGCTGGACCAGCCGGTCGGCCAGACGATCGGGGACTATCGCTTCACCGTCGGCTTCGTCGATCCCTGGACGCCCAGGGCCGACCAGAAGACCGCCAGCCATGGCGGGATGATCATCCAGATCGGTCCGGAAGAGTACCTGATGGCCGGCCGCGGCCTGGTCGTCACCTTCGCCGGCGCTGGAGACGGCGCGCCGATCGCCGGCATCGACAGCGCCGTCGAGGGCGTGTTCGACGCCCAGGGCCGCTGGGTCCCGGGCCGCGCCCTTAACGGCGACCAGACCCACCAGGGCCGCCACGTCCGACTACCGCCCGACCAGTTCCAGATCCAGCGGGTGAAGCTCTACCGCTACCGCTGATCCACCCCAACCACCGAACCACAACAATGGCCCGCCGCTCCCCCCAGGCGAGGCCAGGAGGGATACCGTGACTCGATTCAACCCCCGCAAGGCGCTGCTCGCCGCCACCGCCCTGGCCGGTCTCGCCGCCGGCGCGGCCCACGCCCAGACCGCCGCCGCCCCCGCGCCGGCCCCGGCCGAAGCGACCGCTCCAGCCGATGAAAACACCGCCGTCGACGAGATCATCGTCACCGGCATCCGCCGCAGCCTTCAGGCCAGCACCGCGGCCAAGCGCGACTCGGTGGCCTTCGGCGACTCGATCTTCGCCGAGGACATCGGCAAGCTGCCGGCCACCAACCTGGCCGAGACGCTGAACCGCGTGCCCGGCGTCAACGTCAACCGCGACATCAACGGCGAAGGCGTGCAGGTCTCGATCCGCGGCCTGGGCCCCAGCTTCTCCAAGGTCCTGCTGAACGGCACGCAGATCGCGGTGGCCTCGGACGGCGGCACCAACGGCGGCAGCGCCAACCGCGAAGTCGACCTCGACTTCTTTCCGTCGGAACTGTTCACCCGCATCGACATCGCCAAGAGCCCGATGGCCGCGACGCTGGAAGGCGGCATCGCCGGCACGGTCAACCTCCACAACGCCCGGCCGTTCGACAAGGAAGGCCAGCACCTGACGGTGATCGCCCAGGGCCAGTACACCGACAGCAACAAGGACCTCAGCCCGCGCGGCGCCATCGTCGCCAGCAAGACCTGGGACAAGTTCGGCGTGCTGTTCGGGGTCTCGGGCGTCAAGACCAAGACCCGCGTCGACGGCTATGAGACCATCGGCTACAGCGACGGCAACTTCCCCTGCGTGGGGACCAACTGCGTCGATCCGGGCGGCAACGGCTTCTCCTACGCCTCGGTCGTCCCGGGCAACACCGGCCACGGCCTGACCCCGGGCGCGCCGCTGGACCTGACCGCCACCTCGGGCCTGACCCAGGACCAGCTCAGCAAGGCGCTGATCCCGCGCCTGGGCCGCAACAGCTACACCGAAGGCACCCGCTCGCGCGTGTCGGCCCTGCTGTCGCTGGAATACCGCCCGACCGACGAGCTGCACTTCGCCCTGGACGGCCTCTACGCCGAGTCCAAGCGCGACTATCAGCGCCTGAACATGAACTGGTACGTCCGCAACTCAGGTCCGGGCACGTCGCCGACCTCGACCGGCGGCATGGTGCCGTTCGACCTCAAGGTGGACGGCAACAACGTCGTGACCTCGGGCACGTTCGCCAATTCGAGCTTCTTCCTCGAGAACGACATCTTCGACCAGACGACCAAGTTCTACAACGTCAACCCCAGCCTGCGCTGGCAGCCGAACGACAAGCTGACGGTCGACGCCCAGGTCAATTACGGCCACTCGACCTTCTTCCGCGAGCAACCGCAGTTCGACTTCCAGACCCCGCGGGAATCCGGCCTGGAGGTGCAGTACCAGGCCAGCGACAGCGGCCAGCCGATCATCACCCCCAACCGCGACCTGGGCGATCCGAACCTGGGCTGGAAGTGGTACCGGGTGAACGTCCAGAACGTGGCCCGCGAGACCACCACCAAGGGCGCCCACGTCGACGCGCGCTACGGCGACAGCGACGTCAACGTCAAGTTCGGCCTGGCCTATGACGACGCCAGCCGCGAGATCCGCGCCTACGACAACTCGACCGCCTTCCAGACCGCCGTCTGCGGCGCCACCTGCGACGGCACGACCGGCTCGGTGCTCAACAGCCAGGTCGCCCAGTACCTGAAGCGCGTCAACATCAGCGACTTCGGCCACCTGGCCAAGGGCGGCGTCGGCTACACCAGCTTCATCATGACCGACCTGGACGCCCTGAAGCAGGCGACCAACTACGCCTTCTTCCGCGACACCGCGCCGGAAACCCGCAGCGCCGTCACCGGCGGTTCGGTCGGCGACATCCAGGAGAAGACCTGGGCGACCTACGCCGAGGCCAACGCCAAGGGTTCGCTGCTGGACCGCGACGTGACCATGAACGTCGGCCTGCGCTACTTCCACACCGACCAGACCGTCACCAGCCCGATCCAGGTGGCCTCCGGCCTGGCCGACCAGACCCTGTCGGCCAAGTACGACGACATCCTGCCGTCAGCCAACTTCGTCATGGACGCGGCCGAGAACATCAAGCTGCGCCTGGCCGTCTCGCGCAGCATGACCCGGGCCGACGCCGGCCTGCTGTTGCCGGGCACGACCTTCTCGGACATCTCCGCCCAGGTCGCCAGCGCCGGCAATCCGGAGCTGAAGCCCTACACCTCCAACAACATCGACATCGGCGGCGAGTACTACACCGGCGGCATCGGCTATGTGGGCGTGTCGTTCTTCCGCAAGGACGTCGACGGCTTCACGGTCACCACCCAGACCACGGTGCCGTTCACCTCGCTGGGCGTCAATTACGGCGACCTGAACACCTCGCAGCAGCAGGCGCTGGACCTGCGCGGCGGGCCGAACGTGGCCACGGTGACGCTGAACCGGCCGATCAACCTCAACAAGCTGCTCATCCAGGGCGTCGAGGTGACCTGGGTCCAGCCGCTGGACTTCCTGGTCCGGGGCATGGGCTTCTCGGCCAACGCCACCAAGCTGGAGCAGAGCTCGTCGACGGGCCTCGTCGCCCCCGGCGTCGCGCCCTACAGCTTCAACCTGCAGGGCTTCTACGAAGGCCACGGCGCGTCGCTCAGCGTGAACTACGTGTGGAACGACGAGTCGATCGCCGCCAACGCGCCGCAGAACAACATCAACGTGCCGCTCAAGGCCGAGGCGCGCGGTCAGCTGGACGTTTCGGCCGGCTACGTCCTGCCGTTCGCCGACAAGGCCTTCCGTCTGACGCTGGACGCCCTGAACATCACCAACGAGCCCCTGCGGACCACGTTCGGCTACGACAACGCGCCGTACAGCGTCTACTACCCCGGCCGCCAGGTGCTGCTGGGCCTGCGGGCCAGCTTCTAAACTTCGAGATCCTCCTCCCCGGAGGCTTCACTAGGGCGGCGCCGGCGMCGGCGCCGCCCTTTCTTTTTGGGCTCTAGAGCTTGGGAGGCGCCGTGACGTCGGGACCGGCGGGCGCGGGGATGCGACGGGCCGAGGTGATCGGCACGGGCGGATCGAGGATCTGGCCCTTCATCACCGGATTGATCGCCTTGCCGGGCGTGGGCAGGGCCAGGATCTTCTTGGCCACGTCCATGCCCTGGACCACGCGGCCGAAGGCGGCGAAGCCCAGATTGTCGCCCGTGCCGGCGGGATTGGCGTCCAGATAGGGCGCGTCGCCGATGCAGATGAAGAAGTCCGAGGTGGCCGTGCCCGGCGCGGTGCGGGCGATCGAGACCGCGCCGTCGGTGTGCTTGAGGCCCGTCTGGCTGGTGGGCTCGTGGGCCACCGGCGGCAGGGCGCCGATGCCCTGAAGTCCGCCCTGGATCAGGCCGTAGTCCACCGCTCCCGGCGCGCGCGAGGCCCGGAAGAACGTCGCCTTGTCATAGAGCTTGCGGTCGACATAGCGCAGGAAGTTGGCGGTGGTCAGCGGGGCCTGGGCCACGGCCAGCTCGATCACGATCCGGCCCTGCGGGGTGTCGATGGCGACATAGACGGGGGGCTTGGCCGGAGCGGCCGGCGGCGCGGCGGGCGCGACCTGGGCGAGGGCCGCGGCGGGGAGGGCGGCCAGCAGGCCGGCGCCGATCAGGATGTCGCGGCGAGCGATGGGGCGTTGGGTCATGGCGCGAGACTAGCGCGGAGACCAGGCCACGCAAGGTCCTCCCCCCGTGGGGGAGGTGTCGGCGCAGCCGACGGAGGGGGGAGTGATTGGAAGGCGACCACGACCCGGACCAACGACCCTAGAACTCCCCCCACCGATCGCTGCGCGATCGCCTCCCCCACCGGGGGAGGGTCTTTCCTGGTTTGCTCCGCCTACACCAGCATCCCATGCCCGCGCAGCACCACCAGCCGGCCGGCGTTAAAGAACGGCAGCGACAGGGTGACGGCGATCATCACCTCGAAGGCCAGGCTGCTGAGGTTGAAGCGCCCTCGGGCCTTGTCCATGGCGGCCCGATCGACCAGGGCCGAGACGGCGCGGCCCAGGGCGGCGCCCATCCAGGCCATGGCCAGGGCGAAGGCCATGGCCGCGCCCACGTTCGACTGGTAGCCGAGGAACAGGGCCGCCGTGGCGTGCGACAGGATCAGCAGGCCGCCCAGGGCCCGGCCCTCGGTCTTTCCCCCGGTCAGGGGAGCGGCGGAGGCCTCGTCGTCGGCGCCTTCCAGGGCGGTCAGCCCCAGCACCGAACCTGGCCGCACCAGGGTCAGGCCGCCCAACACCCCGCCGATCACGCAGGCGATCATCGCCAGGATGAGGGAAAGGCCATAGCTCGAAATGGTCACGCTGGTCTGGTCTCCAACCCTCTAGAGCCTGTCCGTTTCTGATGGAATCAGAAACGGATGAACAGGCTCTAGTTCAAACATTTAGAGCGTGACAGGCGCCGAAACCGGCATCCACTTTCGGCTGTCACGCTCTAGGCGGGCGCATGGCAAACGGCTTCGACATTGCGGCCGTCCGGGTCGAACACGAAAGCTCCATAGTAGTTGGGGTGATAATGCGGCCGAACTCCGGGCGGGCCGTTGTCCTTGCCGCCGGCCGCCAGGGCGGCGGCGTGGAAGGCGTCGACCGCCGCGCGGGTCTTGGCGACGAAGGCGATGTGCATCGGCCCGGTCAGGGCCTCTTCCTGGCTGATCCAGAAGCTGGGCTTGCCCGCCTGGATGTCGCGGCCGTCGGCGCTGGGGCCGTAGCCCAGCACTTCGGAACCGCCGGTGATCTCGGGGCCGATGCTCATCACCACGTCGATGCCCAGCGGCGCGAAGGCCGCGTCGTAGAAGGCCTTCGACCGGGCCAGGTCCGTGACCCGCAGTCCGATATGATCGATCATCAGCGCACCCTTATATGGAAGACGACCTTGCGGTCGCCGGGCTGGTCGGCCTCCCACGGCCGCTTGAGCGTGAAGGAGAGGTCGGCGCGGCCGCGCCCGGCGGCCGTGTAGCGATAGACCGCGCGGACCGGCGCGCCCGGCGCCTTGGCCTCGGTCTCGAAGCTGGAGCCGCCGGCCAGCAGGGGCGGGGCCTCGTGGTCCAGCCGCCACGCATAGCCCGTGCCGGCGTTCAGCGGCAGGGCGATCTCCAGGTCCTGGCCGGTCACAAGCTCGACCACCCCGGCGTCGGCGTCGACGTCGGTCACCGTGCGCAGCGGCGTGGGCGCGGGCGTGGCGCAGGCGCCGAGAAGAAGCAGGGTCGCCAGGATCGAGATCGTCTTCATGTCGCCGCCTTCGTCCCTATCTCTGTCCGTCGCCGGATCATCGTGCGGCCCGGGACCGATTTCGCCCACAGCAAATCGAGAGCCGTCGTCCTTGACTCCCCCCGCCGCCGGTCCTAACTCCAGCCCGGCGTTGGCACTCGATGGGAGCGACTGCTAACAGCGACGCTCCCCGCTTGCCGACGGACCATATCTTTAAAACCGTCCCGACGGAGATCGACCCATGAAATTTCGCCCCCTCGGCGACCGCGTCCTCGTGAAGCGTGTCGAAGAAGAAACCAAGACCAAGGGCGGGATCATCATCCCCGACACCGCCAAGGAAAAGCCGCAGGAAGGCGAAGTCGTCGCCGTCGGCCCCGGCGCCCGCAACGACAAGGGCGACATCGTCGCTCTCGACGTGAAGGCCGGCGACCGCATCCTGTTCGGCAAGTGGTCCGGCACCGAAGTGAAGGTGGACGGCCAGGATCTGCTGATCATGAAGGAAAGCGACGTCCTGGGCATCGTCGAGGCCTAAAGGCCCGACTGCTCACCGCTTTCGAACCCAAGTTTCTCTTTTAGAAGGGCTCTCAAATGGCCGCTAAAGACGTTTATTTCTCCTCGGACGCGCGCGACAAGATGCTGCGCGGCGTCAACATCCTCGCCAACGCGGTGAAGGTGACCCTGGGCCCCAAGGGCCGCAACGTCGTGATCGAAAAGTCCTTCGGCGCCCCGCGCTCGACCAAGGACGGCGTCTCGGTCGCCAAGGAAATCGAACTGGCTGACAAGTTCGAGAACCTCGGCGCGCAGATGATCCGCGAAGTGGCCTCCAAGACCAACGACAAGGCCGGCGACGGCACCACCACCGCCACCGTCCTGGCCCAAGCCATCGTGCAAGAAGGCCTCAAGTCGGTCGCCGCCGGCATGAACCCGATGGACCTGAAGCGCGGCATCGACAAGGCCGTCCACGTCGTCGTCGACTCCATCAAGGCGTCGTCGAAGAAGGTCACCACCAACAACGAGATCGCCCAGGTCGGCACCATCTCGGCCAACGGTGACAAGGACGTCGGCGAGATGATCGCCAAGGCCATGGACAAGGTCGGCAACGAAGGCGTCATCACCGTCGAGGAAGCCAAGACCGCCGAGACCGAACTCGACGTCGTCGAAGGCATGCAGTTCGACCGCGGCTACCTGTCGCCGTACTTCATCACCAACGCCGACAAGATGGAAGTTCAGCTCGAAGAGCCGCTCATCCTGCTGTTCGAAAAGAAGCTTTCGTCGCTGCAGCCGCTGCTGCCGGTGCTGGAAGCCGTCGTCCAGTCGGGCCGTCCGCTGGTGATCATCGCCGAGGACGTCGAGGGCGAAGCCCTGGCCACCCTGGTGGTCAACAAGCTGCGCGGCGGTCTCCGCGTCGCCGCCGTCAAGGCTCCGGGCTTCGGCGATCGCCGCAAGGCGATGCTGGAAGACCTGGCCATCCTGACCGGCGCTCAAGTCGTCAGCGAAGACCTGGGCATCAAGCTCGAGAACGTCTCGCTCGACATGCTGGGCAAGGCCAAGAAGGTCACCATCACCAAGGACGACACCACCATCGTGGACGGCGTCGGTGAGAAGTCGGCCATCGAAGCCCGCATCTCGCAGATCAAGAAGCAGATCGAGGACACCACCTCGGACTACGACAAGGAAAAGCTGCAAGAGCGTTTGGCCAAGCTGGCCGGCGGCGTCGCGGTCATCCGCGTCGGCGGCTCGACCGAAGTCGAAGTGAAGGAAAAGAAGGACCGCGTCGACGACGCCCTGAACGCGACCCGCGCGGCCGTGGAAGAAGGCATCGTCCCGGGCGGCGGCGTGGCTCTGCTGAAGGCCTCCAAGGCCCTGGCGACCCTGGTCGGCGACAATGACGACCAGACCGCCGGCATCGCGATCGTCCGTCGCGCCCTGCAGGCTCCGATCCGTCAGATCGCCGAGAACGCCGGCGTCGAAGGCTCGATCGTGGTCGGCAAGATCCTGGAAAACGACAGCCCGACCTTCGGCTTCAACGCCCAGACCGAGCAGTATGTCGACCTGATCGTCGACGGCGTCATCGACCCGGCCAAGGTTGTCCGCACCGCTCTGCAGGACGCCGCCTCGGTGGCCGGCCTGCTGATCACCACGGAAGCCGCGATCGTCGAAGCCCCCAAGAAGGGCGGCGGCGCTGGCGGCCCTCCCGGCGGCGGCATGGGCGGCATGGGCGACATGGACTTCTAAGAAGTCCGCGTCAGCTCTTGCTGATTGTTATGGAGAAGGGCGGCACCGAAAGGTCCCGCCCTTTTTCTTTGGCGCTGGACGGGATGGCTTCCGTCCATTTCGGGGCAACGTGTCTGCGTCGGCTTTCGACCCGTTGCGGACATTAGCGCCTGCAAGCATCATGGCCGCATGTTCAAGCGCCCCACGCAACCTCAGGGCCTCATATCGGTCTTGCTGGACCAGACGGCTCGCCCGGACGAGCGAGACGATGCGGCGATGGACCTCAGCGCATATGATGAGGCGCTGCCCGTGCTGATAGAAGCCGCCCAGAACGCTGCTGAAGACGAAATGGTGGCGGAGTCGATTGGAGAGTCGATCGGCGAGATGTGGAAGAGGCTAGGCGGCTATGATCCGGCCCTCGTAGCCCGAATGCACCCAGCTGCTCAAAGAGAGATTAGCTACCGGTTCGATCTCCGATGAATGTCCGCCCACCCCCCCCTAGCTGACCTTCGTTCAGTCCGCTTGCGGGCACGGCGCCCAAGGTCCGCTTTCAGACGCGCGCCTTATTTCCAAGCCCCGACCCTACTCGGACTATGCGGCGACGCCGACAATGGCAATGACGGTGAGCAAGGCAAGCCAGATCAAACCTATTGGCATTATTGCGAGCCAGACCGTGCGCCAACGCACTACGCTCCGGAATTTCTTGGGGTCGTTTGCGCGATAGACAGTTCGCCCAA
>NZ_JBFUAW010000038.1:0-71368 GCF_056406095.1 Caulobacter sp. P1_D6
ACGCGCTTTGTCCCCGTTCGACGCCGACGGCGGGCGGGCTCCCCAACGACAGGAGTCCCCGGACACGCTGAAGTAACCCCCTCCAGCCCAGTCCCGCTCGATCGCCCCCCGCCGCCGCATCGGTCGCTGGCCATGCGCCCTTTCCCTGCGACGAGGTGGGATCAGGATACGGGCGGTTGGGAAGGTGAGGATCAAATCGGGTCGAGAAATTTCAGGGCTTTGAAATCGCCGGGGTTTGTTGGCTGAACGCCGAGGATAAGCGCCCTTGCCCCTCCCTCTCCCTATGGGAGAAGGGCCAAGGACGGCGCCGCCACGGGCATCAAATCCCTAGAAAATGGGACCACATCCCATATGATGATTTCCGGCGCCGCGAGAGCGCGATACGGAGGAGACCGTCATGGGCCATGGGATCGATCGACGCGCCCTGGGCGCCGGGTTGCTGGCCCTGCCGCTGGCGGGCGTCGCCCACGCCGCCGTCCCGGCGTCCGGCGCTCGTCCCGGCCCCTTCCTGATCGGCGCGGACATCACCTGGGTCCCGCAGGACGAGGCTGACGGCGCGACCTATTTCGCCGGCGGTCGCCGGCGGGACATCCTGGCCATCCTGGGCCAGGCCGGGTTCAACGCCGTCAAGCTGCGGGTCTTCGTCAATCCGGAGAACGGCTATTCGAAGGGCCGCTCCGACGCCTTCGGCGCGCCCTGGGCCGGCCTGGAACAGACCGTGCGCATGGCCAGGCGGGTCAAGGCGGCGGGCATGCACCTGACGATCAGCTTCCACTACAGCGACAACTGGGCCGACCCCCAGAAGCAGGTCAGGCCGGCGGCCTGGGCGGGCCTGCCCCTGTCCGGCCTGGCCAAGGCCGTGGAGGACCACACCCGCCAGGTGCTGACCGCCCTGAGCAAGGCCGGAGCGCCCGCCGACATGGTCATCGTCGGCAACGAGATCACCTTCGGCCTGCTGTGGCCCGACGGCCGCGTGCCCGCGGCCGCCCCGACCGGCAATCCCGCCACCGACGCGGTCCACCTGAACGTTCCCGACGCCGGCGGGTGGGACAATCTGGCGGTGCTGCTGAAGGCGGGGCTGGCCGGCGCCCGCGAGGCCGCGCCCACGGCCAGGACCTCGCTGCACAACCACCTGGGCCGCCACCGGGCGATCGTCGAAGGCTGGATGGACAACCTGCTCAGCCGGGGCGTGATCTTCGACGCCACGGGCTTCTCCTGCTATCAGCAGGCGGCCGAGGGCGACTGGGAACGCACGTTCACGAACTTCGCCCGGCGCTATCCGGACCACGGCCTGTTCGCCGCCGAATATTCCAGCCGCAAGCGCTATGTGAACGACCTGGTCCACGCCGTGGCCGGCCGGCGCGGCTGGGGAACCTTCATCTGGGAGCCCACGCGCCACCAGGAGGCCCTGTTCGACCAGGACGGCCATAACGCCGGCGAGGGGCCCAAGCCCAACCTGCTGTCCCAGGGGATCAACGCCGCCGAGGCGCCCGGCGCGACGATCCCCGGCGCGGCGCCCCCGCCGCCCAGGCGCGAGCCCGAGCACCACGGCGGACGCTACGACGCCAACGCGCTGATGGATCTCTATCCGGCGATGGCGCGGGACTACGGTAGATAGGCGGTGCTGCGCAAAACCCCTCCCTCTCTCTATGAGAGAGGGGTTTGAACGCCCCTCAAGCCGAGATCGCGTGCAACTCCGCCGCGTGGGCCCGCAGCCAGCGCCGGTGCGGCGCGGGATCGCCCGACAACTTCTCGCACAGGGCCCAGAAGCGGGGGCCGTGATTGGCCTCGATCAGGTGGGCGCATTCGTGGGCGACCACGTAGTCGGCGACGTCGAACGGGGCCAGCACCAGCCGCCAGCTGTAGCGGATCGCCGCCGGATGGCCGGGGCGGGCCGGGCGGCACGAGCCCCAGCGGGCCTTGGGGTCGGCGATGGCCACCGAGGGCATGGGACGGCCCAGGGCGGCGGCGTGGTGGGCGGTGCGCTCGGTCAGGCGGGTCAAGGCCTCGCGCTTGGCCAGACGGATGATCTTCAGGGACCATGTGCTGTCGTCGGGCGCGATCAGCGCGTCGTCGGTCATCTTGGGCCGGCCGGCGCCGACCTCCAGCCGGTAGGGCTTGCCCAGCAGGCGCAGGATGCCGCCTGGGGCGATGACCTGGCGGTTGGGCAGGGCGGCCAGCTGGCCCGCGATCCACTCGGCCTTCTCGTGGGCGAAGGCGACGGCTTCGGACAGCCGGCGCGGGGTGGGGGCCAGGGCCACCACCTCGGACTTGGCCCGGTCGACCCGCAGCGAGATCCGCCGCGCCCGGCCGTCGACCTTCAGCCGCACCGCGCAGCCGCGCACGTCCAGGCGGTCACCGTCGGCGTAGCGCTGCGGGCGGAAGAGGTTCATGTCCTGTAGATCGCCCCTCCCGCTGCGTCGCGCAAGCTCCTCCCCCTGTGGGGGAGGCGGCCGAAGGCCGGTGGGGGGATGTTTGCGGCTTCGACCACGAGACCGAAGATCCTATAACTCCCCCCTCCGATCGCTTCGCGATCACCTCCCCCATGGGGGGAGGATTGTCAGCTCTGGAAGTTCGGGTCGCTCTTGAGGATGAAGTCGCGGACCCGCGGATAGATCTCCTCGCGGAACCGGCGGCCGTTGAACACCCCGTAGTGGCCGACGTTCGGCTGGACGTAGTCTTCCTTCATCGACTCGGGCAGGGCCGAGCACAGGGCGTGCGCGGCCTGGGTCTGGCCGATGCCGGAGATGTCGTCGTTCTCGCCCTCGACGGTCATCAGGCCGATGTCGGTGATCAGGTCGGGCCGGACCAACTGGCCGCGATGGGTCAGCTCGCCCTTGGGCAGCAGGTGCTGCTGGAAGACGATGTCGATGGTCTGGAGGTAGAACTCCTCGGTCAGGTCCAGCACCGACAGATACTCGTCGTAGAACTCCAGGTGCTTGTCGGCGCTGTCGCCGTCGCCCTTCACCAGGTCCTGGAAGTAGCGCTGGTGCGCGTCCTGGTGCTTCTGGGCGTTCATGCTCATGAAGCTGGCCAGCTGGACGAAGCCCGGATAGACGCGCCGGCCCATGCCCGGATAGGGCGGGGGCACGGTGTAGATCATGTTCGACTGGAACCAGGCGAAGGGCTTTTCCTCGGCCAGGTTGTTGGTCACGGTCGGCGACAGGCGCGCGTCGATCGGCGAACCCATGAAGGTCATGCTGGCGGGACGCGACGGGTCGCCGTCCTCGGCCATCAGGGCGGCGGCGGCCAGGACCGGCGGGCCGGGCTGGCAGACGGCCACGACGTTGGGACGCGGACCCAGCACCCGCAGCATGTCGCGGATGTGGTCGATATAGTCGTGGAAGTCGAAGCGGCCCTGCAGGACCGAGACCTCGCGGGCGTTGATCCAGTCGACGACGAACACGGCGTGGTCGGGCAGGAAGGCCTCGACCGTGCCGCGCAACAGGGTCGCGTAGTGACCCGAAAGGGGCGCGACGATCAGCACGGCGGGGTCCAGCTGGAACTTGCCGGCCCGGCGCATGTCGGCCATGTCGCGGTCGAACTGGATCAGCCGCGCCCACGGGCTTTCCCAGACCACGGTCGGGCGCACCCGCACGTCGACCTGGCCGACCTTGACCGTGTCGATGCGCCAGTCCGGCTTGCCGTAGCGGCGGGTGACGTTCGAGAACAGGTCGGCGCCGGCGTGGATGCGTCGGCCAAGATCGCTCTCGGCCGCCGGATTCAGGGGCGAGCCCCAGAAGTCGCGGGCCGCGCGGGCCGCGAGGCGCAGAGGGGTCGAGGCATAGAAGCTTGCCTCATGCAGAGCGTACAGCATGGCGCATCCAGTATGTTGCGATGCAGCATAACACGCCAAACCCTAAGAAGGTACAGCCTTCCGGTAGCGGTACAGCGTCGCGGAGCCGCGCTTCAGACGGCTCTGCGTGCGCGAAGCTTACGATAGATCAGATAGATCGGCGCGACGGCCATCGCCAACATTGCCAGAAAGGCAACTGGGTTACCCTGTTCGCGTCGTCGATCCTCGATTTGTGCATCACGCTGCAAGCGCCGCGCGCGTTGTTCGAAGGTCAGAACCTCATGCCCTCGAACGGACAGCGAAGCGAGAATATGCGGCCTCCCGAACGGTTGCTGCGGCACGGTAAAATACCGAGCCGTGACAAGCTCGCCACCGAGTGATCCCGGCGGCGCCTGGGCCTCGTTTAGGCAACCCATCACCTTGGAGCCCGGTGTGCATTTTAGGATCAAGGTTTCGCCGGTGGCCGCTCGCAACACATAGGGGGCCGTATAATAGGTTGATGGCGGCTCCAGGATTCCGACAAAGGTCTGGAGATCCTGGGGGCGCGGGACGCTCCAAGGTCGCGGCTCTAAATCTGCTTGATGATAGAACAGGTAGGCGAAACCCCAGGCGACCGTCGTCGCTAGAGCAATGACGGCCCAGGGCAGGCGGCCCCAAACCTCAGCAGGGCGCCTCTCCGATTTACCGTCCGCCACTCATCGAGTCCTTGATCTGCCGGGCGATCTCCTCGGGCGGCAGGTTGTAGGCGATGACCTTGTCGAACCGGCCCTTGGGATCCATCAGATAGATCGCCGTCGAGTGGTCGACGCTGTAGTCCGGCCCGTCGCCGACCTGCTTGTAATAGGCCCGGTAGGACTTGGCGGCGGCGGCCACCTGCTGCGGCGTGCCGGTCAGGCCGACGATGTTCTTGGGCAGGGTCGGGCCCGACAGGAAGGTCTTCAGCTGTTCGGGATTGTCGCGGCCGGGGTCGACCGAGATGAAGACGATCTTCAGGTCCTTGGCCTTGGGCCCCAACTGGTCGCTGGCGGCGGCCAGGGCCTGCAGGGTGCCGGGGCAGACGTCCGGGCAATAGGTGAAGCCGAAGAACACCGCGTTCCACTGGCCCTTCAGCGTCGCCTCGGTGGTCGGCTTGCCGTTCTGGTCGACCAGCTGGAAGGGTCCGCCCACCAGGGACGGCGGCGGGGCCTTGTCGAAGACCCCCGCCCTGAAGATCAGCACGCCGGCCACCAGCACGGCCAGGATACCGGCCAGAATCGCGAACAACCGATGACGCGGCATGGGCGTTGAACCTTTCGCTCTCGCCAGGGGAGAATTTCTGGCCTTAAGGTGCGACATGGCTGACGCGTCTCTGAAGAATGCGCCGCATAGTTCGCCTCGAACGGGGCTCGATAAGCCTGACGTCGAGGCGGCGCAAGACGAGGACTGGTCCTGGGCGGGTCCCGGGCTGCGTCGCGGACGCTTAAGGGTTCGCACCCTGATCGCCCAGCGCTGGCTGATGGTGGTCGGCCAGGCGGTCGCCGTGCTGGTCGCCGGCCTGGTCCTGGACCTGAAGATTCCCTACGCCCTGTGCTTTTCCCTGATCGCGATGTCGGCGTGGCTGAACGTGCTGATCGGCCTGGCGTTCGGCGGGCAGCGGATGGCGCGCGAGGGCGAGGCCACGGCCCAGATCGCCTTCGACACCCTGCAGCTGGCGGGGATGCTCTACCTGACCGGCGGGATCATCAATCCGTTCTCCCTGCTGCTGATCGCCCCCGTCACCCTGGCCGCCGCCACCCTGCCCGCCCGGTTCGCCGCGGGGATCGGGGCCATGGCCGTGGCGGCCTGCCTGGTCCTGGCCTTCTTCAACCTGCCCTTGCCCTACCGGCCGGCGGCGGGACCAGGGCCCGTGCCCGGCGGCCTGACCCTGATGACGATCATCCTGTCGCGGGTGCTGGGCATCGCCCTGACCGGCGCCTACGCCTGGCAGGCGGCGACGGAATCGGCGCGGATGGAGCTGGCGCTGAACGTCACCGAGACGGTGCTGGCCCGCGAGCAGCGGCTCTCGGCCCTGGGCGCCCTGGCCGCCGCCGCCGCCCACGAGCTGGGCACGCCCCTGGCCACCATCTCGGTCGTGGCCCGCGAGATGGTCCGCAACGCCCCCGACGAACAGACCCGCGAGGACGCCGAGCTGATGATCGGCCAGGCGGCCCGCTGCCGCGAGATCCTGGCCCGGCTGACCGAGATGCCCGAGGCCAAGGACGCGGTGCACGAGCGCATCAGCCTGGTGCAGCTGGTGCACGAGGTGATCGAGCCGCACATGATCCACGGCGTCCGGGTCGAGGCGGTGGTCAACGGTCCGCCCGGCGATTCCGCGCCCGACATCTGGCGGCGGGCCGAGATTCTCCACGCCCTGACGACGATCGTCGAGAACGCCGTCGACTTCGCCCGCGCCGAGGTGATCGTCGTCGCCCGCTTCGACACCCGCGCCGTGGTGATCGAGGTCCGGGACGACGGGCCGGGCTTCTCGCCCGAGATCCTCGCCAAGCTGGGCGAGCCCTATGTCACCTCGCGTCCGGGGGCGGAGGGCTCCAGGACAGGCCACATCGGCATGGGCCTGGGCTTCTTCATCGCCAAGACCCTGTTGGAACGGACTGGGGCCACGGTGGATTTCAGGAACGGACGGCGTGGCGGCGCGGTGGTCGCGGCGCGCTGGCCGAGGTCGGCGCTGGAGGCGCCGGCCATCATCGGAGCAAGCGAGCTGTAATGAAACACTTGCGACACTCGGCGATTGGGCAACAAGATGGCTCGCTCGTGGCCCGGTTGAGTGTCGGCGTTGGGAGGCGCTGAATTTCATGGCGGATATCAGTGAGATGGTCGCGGCTCTGCCCGACAAGTCCCTGCTGCTTCTCGACGACGACGCGCCCCTGCGCACGCGCTTGGGTCGAGCGCTGGAACAGCGCGGATTTGCGGTGACGCTCTGCGCGTCGGTCGCCGAGGCGATGAGCGCCCTGCGAACCTCGGCCCCCGCCCACGCCGTGCTCGACATGCGGCTGGAGGACGGCACCGGCCTGAAGGTCGTGGAGGCCGTGCGCGACGTTCGCCCCGACGCCAAGGTCATCATGCTGACCGGCTACGGCAACATCGCCACCGCCGTCGCGGCGGTGAAGGCCGGGGTGATCGACTATCTCTCCAAGCCGGCCGACGCCGACGACGTGGCCCGCGCCCTGCTGGCCGCCAAGGACGCCGCCCCCGTCCCGCCCGAAAACCCGATGAGCGCCGACCGGGTCCGCTGGGAGCACATCCAGCGGGTCTACGAGATGTGCGGCCACAACGTCTCCGAGACCGCCCGACGGCTGAACATGCACCGACGGACGCTGCAGCGGATTTTGGCCAAGCGCGCGCCGCGCTGAGGACGCCGGCCCTCCCCCCGTGGGGGCGGCGATCGCGAAGCGATCGGTGGGGGGAGTTTTAGGGTCGTCGATCCTGGAGCTGGCCGCCCGCCGATCACTCCCCCCACCGTCGGCCTTCGGCCGCCACCTCCCCCACGGGGGGAGGTCGGCTCGTTTCACATCGCCGAAATGCCGCCGTCCAGCTTCAGCTCGGCGCCGGTCATGAACTTGCTCTCGTCGCTGGCGAGGTACAGCACGGCGTTGGCGATGTCGTTGGGTTCGCCGATGTGGCCCAGCGGGATCTGGCGGCCCAGCTTGGCGTGGGCCTCCTCCTTGCCCAGGCGCTGGCTCAGCGGATCCAGGATCGGCGTGTCGATGAAGGTCGGGTGGATCGAGTTGGAGCGGATATCCAGCCCCATCTTGGCGCAGTACAGGGCGATGTTCTTGCTCAGCAGCCAGACGCCGGCCTTGGAGGCGTTGTAGGCCGGCGAATTGTGGTTGGCGATCAGGCCGGCGATCGAGCTGATGTTGACGATCGAGCCCGGCTGGTGGGCGCGCATGTATTTCAGCGCGTGCTTGGCTCCCAGGAAGACGCTGTCGACATTGATCGACATGATCTTCTTCCAGAGGTCGAACTCCATCTGCTCCAGCGGTCGGTCGCCCGCCACGCCGGCGTTGTTGAGCAGGACCGAAATCCCGCCCATCGCCGCGTCGGCCTTTTCCAGCGCCTCGATCCACTGGTCTTCCTGGGTGACGTCCAGCTGGAAGGCGAAGGCCGTGCCCGCGCCGTGGGCGGCGTTGATCTCGTCCGCCACGGCCTGGGCCCCGGCGAAGTTGATGTCGGCCAGGCTGACCTTGGCGCCTTCCTCGGCCAGGCGTCGTGCGGCCGCCGCGCCCAGGCCCTGGGCCCCGCCGGTGATGAAGGCCTTCTTGCCGGCGACCCGGCCCGTGCTCTGCGCCATTTGCGGCGTCCTCCCGATTATAATTCAAACGCTAGTTTGAACCGGATAAGGGGCGGGTGCAACAGGCCCTCCCCCTGTGGGGGAGGTGTCGGCGAAGCCGACGGAGGGGGGAGTGGTCGGATGATAGCCAGACCCGCGATCGGCGACCCTAAAACTCCCCCCACCGATCGCTGCGCGATCGCCTCCCCCACAGGGGGAGGGACTAGGCGATCGAATCCATGAACTTGGCCATCTCCACGTCCAGTTCGCTGACCCCATCCGCGTCATGGGTCGTCAGCACCACCTCGACCCGGTTGTAGACGTTGAACCACTCCGGATGGTGGTCGAGCTTGTCGGCCTTCAGGGCCACGCGGGTCATGAAGCCGAAGGCGGCGTTGAAGTCGGCGAACTTGAAGGTCTTGCCGATCGCGTCCTTCTCGGACACGGCGGCCCAGCCTTCGAGTTGCGAGAGGGCGGCGACGGCGCCGATCTTGGCGGGGCGGGACATGGGCGGCTCCTGCGAGGGATTTTCCCCAGTCAGAACGCCAAACCGGTCGCCGCCGCAAGGTCCTCCAGCGCCTGGTCCTCGGTGGCGACCTTGATGGCGGTCATGCCCAGGGCCGCGGCCGGCTTGCAGTTGACCCCCAGGTCGTCGAGGTAGACGCAGTTCTCCGGGGCGACCGCCAGCAGCTCGCACATCATCTGGTAGATGCGTGGATCGGGCTTGCGGACCCCGGCCTTGGAGCTTTCGAGCACCGCCTCGAACTGGGCGAAGATGTCGGCGATCGCCTCGGCCTTCTCCGCCGAGCCGGCCATGCCCGTGCCGTGGCCGGTGACGACGTTGTTGGTGATGCAGCCGACCTTGAACCGCGCCTTGCAGGCCTTCAGCGCCGCCACCACGCGGGGCCGCACGTCGCCCGACAGCAGAGGCAGCACCTCGGCGCCGCGCAGCGGATGCCCTAGCCGGGTCGCCTCCTCCAGGAACATCGCGTCGAAGGCCGCCGCGTCGATCTCGTTGCGCTCGAACAGCGCCCAGGCGTTGGCGTCGGGATCGGCGGCGTTGACCCGGCGGATGAAGTCCTGGGGCAGGCCGCGCCGGGCCTCGAACCGTCGGAAGGCCTCGAACGGCGAGGTGGTGAACACCCCGCCGAAATCCCAGATCACCGCCTCGATCGCCATGTCCGCCTCAAACAACTGTTTGATCGAAGCTAGGCGGCGGGCGCGATCCTGGCAATCGCCTGATGAATCTTCATGGCCAAGCTCGCGTTGAAGATGAAAGCGGGCGAAACCGTGCGGGGGCTCTGGTTTGTTAACCTTCTGGAGTTTTCGCCATGACCCGCCGTCTGTTTCCGCTGCTCGTCCTAGCCGCCGTCGCGTGCGGCGCGGGAACCGCGTCGGCCCAAGCCTGGCCGGGCGAGTGCGTGACGCGACGGGTCACCGGCCCGGGCGGCGCCTATCGTTGGGACCGCGTCGAATGCGAAGCGGTGACCGGCTGGAGCCACGACCCCAGGGCGCTGGAGGTGGTGGACGGCCCGTTTCGCGGCGATCGCTACGGCGGCTGGAGCGTCGCCATTTCGAACCCAGGCTACTCGGGCCGCGACGCGGGACCGTCCCAGGACGGCCCGCACGGCGCGTCCTATCCGGCTTATCGCGTCGCGGGTCGCGACGCGGGCGGCTTCCTGGTTTGGCCAGGCAAGCTGCCGTAACGACTCATGTTTTGGCCCGAGGATTGCGTCTGGGGGGACCGTACGCATCATTTCGGGACGGGGGAACTTTCACTATGCGCCAACCGAGCAAACCGCTCTTCAAGACCTATGAGATCGTGGCGATCGTCGCCTTCGTCGTCGCCGCGATCGGCGTCGGCAGCCTGCGGCTGGTCTACTAGCCGCCCCGCCCCTCGGGGCGAACTGACCGACTTCGGAACATAAGGACCCCGTCCGCGCGTTGTGGACGGGTATCCGGAGGTTCCACCCTGACGACGCTCGCGCCTAATCCGCCCCCCAGTCTCGCCGCGCGCCTGCGTGGCCTGCCGCCGCGCGCGCGTTGGGGGATGATCGGCGCGATCCTGCT
Organism: Caulobacter sp. P1_D6; assembly: GCF_056406095.1. Classification (NCBI taxonomy): domain Bacteria; kingdom Pseudomonadati; phylum Pseudomonadota; class Alphaproteobacteria; order Caulobacterales; family Caulobacteraceae; genus Caulobacter; species Caulobacter sp. P1_D6. Next base: position 10,176 of record NZ_JBFUAW010000038.1, read on the forward strand.
GACGGTCGCGATCGTCGTCTTCCTGGTCCTGTTCGACTGGAACTGGTTCCGGGGACCGCTCGGCCGCTTCGCCTCGGCGCGCCTGGACCGCGAGGTGGTGATCACCGGCGACCTGCGCGTCCATCCCTGGTCGTTCTCGCCGAAGGTTGAGGCCTATGGCATCCGGGTCGCCCAGCCGGACTGGGCCGCCAAGGCCGATCCCAAGGGCTCGCCGGCCGGTTCTCCGATGGCCAAGGTCGATCGCATCGCGGTGCAGATCAAGCTCCTGCCCCTGCTGAAGGGCGACGTGATCCTGCCGCTGCTGGCCGTGGACCGTCCCGACGTGCGCCTGCTGCGCGAAGGCTCGGGCCGCGCCAACTGGACGTTCGGCGACCCCAACGCGCCCAAGAAGCCGCTGAAGCTGCCGGCCATCCAGCACTTCGTCATCAATGACGGCAAATTGCGCTACCAGGACCAGCAGCGCGACATCTTCTTCCTGGGCACGGTCAGCTCCAACGAACACGCCAGCAGCGACGGGCGCGGCAAGTTCGTGCTGGAGGGCAAGGGTCAGCTGAACCGGTCGCCGTTCACCGCCCTGGTCACCGGCGGTCCGCTGCTGAACATCTCGCCCAACCGGCCCTATCCGTTCGACGCCCGCGTCGACGCCGGCTCGACCCACGTGACGGCCAAGGGCGACATCACCAAGCCGTTCGACCTGGGCCGGTTCGAGACCCAGCTCAACGTGTCGGGCACGGACCTGAACCGGCTCTACGCCCTGACCGGCCTGACCCTGCCCAACACCCCGCCCTACAAGATCAGCGGCCATCTGAGCCGCCGGGGCGAGCGGTTCGACTTCAAGAAGCTGAGCGGCCGGATCGGCGACAGCGACGTCTCGGGCGACCTGTTCGTTCTGGCCCGCGCGCGGCCCTATCTGGAGGCCGACCTGCAGTCCAAGCGCCTGGACTTCGACGACCTGGGCAGCATCTTCGGCGCGGCGCCGGCCACCGGCAGGGGCGAGACCGCCTCGGCCGGCCAGAAGGTCGAGGCCGCCCAGCGCGACGCCACCCAGCGCCTGCTGCCCGACGCCACCCTGCAGGTCGAGCGCGTCAAGGCGATGGACGCCAAGGTCAAGTACCGCGCCCTGACGGTCAACGCGCCCAACCTGCCGCTGCAGAAGGTCCGCGCCGACCTGGTCCTGGAAAAGGGCGTGCTGACCGTCGATCCGCTGGCCTTCACCTTCTCGCGTGGCGACCTGGCTGGAAAGGTGCGGCTGGACGCCAACCCCAAGGTTCCGCGCACCGACCTCGACATGCGCCTGACCAACGCCAAGCTGGAAGACTTCATCTCGATCAAGAACAGCAATGGCCAGCCGGCCATCGAAGGCGGCGTGATGGCCCGGGCCAAGCTGACCGGCTACGGCAACTCGGTGCACCGCGCCGCGTCCAGCGCCAACGGCCAGGTGACGCTGGTGTCGCCCAAGGGTCAGATCCGCCAGGCCTTCGCCGAACTGCTGGGCGTCAACGCCTCCAAGGGCCTGTTGCTGCTGATGAGCAAGGACAACCGCGAGACCAGCGTCCGCTGCGCCGTGGCCGACTTCACCGTCAAGGACGGGATCATGACCTCCAACCAGATCGTCGCCGACACCGGCGTGGTGCTGGCCAAGGGCAAGGGCACGATCGATCTGCAGAACGAGCGCATGAACCTGCGCATCGACGGCGACAGCAAGAAGCCGCGCTTGGTGCGCCTGTTCATCCCGATCACCATCAAGGGCCCGTTCATGGCGCCGAAGGTCGGGCTGGACGCCGGCGGCGCGGTGGCCCAGGGCGGCATCGCCGCGGCGCTGGGCGCCTTCGTCACGCCCCTGGCCGCCATCCTGCCCTTCGTCACCGGCGGCGAGGCCAAGGACGCCGACTGCGCCGGCATCGTCGCCGACGCGCGCAAGGACGGCGCGCCGGTCAAGGTGGCCCAGACGACTCCGGCGAAGGCGAAGAAGTAGCAACCCTCCCCCTGTGGGGGAGGTGTCGGCGAAGCCGACGGAGGGGGGAGTGATCGGAGGTCGATCGTCCAGCCAATCCCCCCACCGATCGCTATGCGATCGCCTCCCCCACAGGGGGAGGGCCTAACGCGACAAGAAGGATGACGGCCCGGCGTGAGGTGCGCTAGGCTCAGCGCATCCGAAACCCAGTGTGGTTCATGTCCGAGATTGTATTCGAGGCCCGGGCCTAAGGCTCCGAACCTCCCGTTCGACAGCTGATCAGGCCCCGATCCGTCCGCTCGCCCGTGACGGCGAGCGTGTTCACGCCTCGATCCTCGGACCACTTCCTTGAACATTTCCAAGCCGCAGCAACGCACGCTGCACGCGCTGGCGCAGGGCGCCCGCATCGAACTCCTGCGCGACGACAACGGCCGCGTCGTCGGCGCCGACTGCATCACCGGCGAGGGCTGGCGCCTGAGCGACTGCACGCTGGGGGTCTTCAAGACCCTCAAGCGGCGCCGCTTCATCGCCAGCGCCGACGGCGGTCCCTACCGGATCACCCGTCTTGGCGCGGTGAACCTGCGCAGCCAGCTGGACAACCGCGTCACGGCGCGGGGCTGGTAGCTAGGCGAGTCGATAGAAGAAGACGCGCGCGGCGCCGTAGTCGCGCGCGTCGAGCCGCTCGAACCCGGCCGGGGCTGGATCGGGCTCGTCGCGGCCGCGCTCGAACATCACGATCGCGCCCGGGGCAAGCCAGTCGCCGGCCACCAGCGCGTCCAGGGCCTTTTCGCCCAGGCCCCTGGCGTAGGGCGGGTCGAGGAAGGCGATGTCGAACGGCGCGCCGATGCTGCCGGGGCGCGTGCCCGGGTCGGTGGCGTCGCGCCGATGCACCCGGGCCTGGCCGAACAGGCCGAAGGCTTCCATGTTCTCGCGGATCGCGCCGCGCGCCGTGTCGTCGGTCTCGACGAACAGGCAGAAGGCGGCCCCGCGCGACATCGCCTCCAGGCCCAGGGCCCCCGAGCCGGCGAACACGTCGATCACGCGGGCTCCATGCAGCTCCGGCGCCCAGGCTGCGTGCTCGAGGATGTTGAACACCGCCTGCCGGGCCCGGTCGGACGTGGGGCGGGTGGTGTCGCCCGGCGGGGTGACGATGGCCTTGCCGCGATACTGGCCCGAGACGATGCGCATGTTCAGGCCGCCTCTGGCTCTGGCTCTGGCGCCGGCTTGGGCTGCAGGCGACGGCCGACGAAGCTCAGGCCCGCCGCGATCGCGCCGATGGCGACGAAGCCCCAGGGCGTATGGGTCAGCACGCTGACGAACGACAGGCCGCAGAACAGGCCCGGCAGCAGCGAGACGCGCGCCAGGATGAACAGCCGCGTCGGCAGGTCGATCGGCTCGGCCAGCTTGCCGATGAAGGCCGCATAGCCCCAGGCCAGGCCCTGGGCGATCCCGACGCCGGCCACCAGGCCGACATAGATGACCAGCGCGCCCATGCTGTTGGCTTCCCACAGCAGTTCTGTGCCCAGGGGCAGCAGCGCCACCAGGCCCAGCATCAGGAAGTTCAGCACGTCCAGCACGCCGTCGGCTTTCCGCAGACGGGAATAGGTGCGGCGATGGCTGATCCACAGCACGCCGATCGCGGCGAAGCTGACGGCGTAGGCGATCAGCTTGTTGGCCATCAGGTGGAAGAACGACCCCACGTCGCCATGCCAGCCCTCGGGCGGATGGATCTCGATGGCCAGCAGGGTGATGGCGATCGCGAACACCGCGTCCGAGAACAGGATCAGGCGGTGAAGGTGTTGTGCTTCCTTGTCGGTGATGTCGGTCATGCGCGCCCCGCTCTTGCCCTGCCCCGTTTCTGCCCCGATGTGTGCCGCGCGCCGGCCATCGCGGCAAGTCGCGTGTCGCGCGGCTTGCGTCGCGCGCGGCGAACGCCTAGCGATGATCCAGGGCCAGGATCGGAAACAGTGGTGCTAGCGGAACTTCGACGGTCGCCGTTCCTGGACGATCTGACGCCGAACGACCGGCGCGTCGTCCCGCTCCTGCTGACCCTGCCGATCGGCACGATCGCGGCCCTGCTGGCGGCGATCATCTGCGGCATCGCGGTCTTCCTGGCCTTCGCGGCCGGCGGCGGCGGGGTCGAGGCGGCCGAGCGGCTGATGACCATGATCGGCGGCGGTGAAACGCCGGCCGGCCTGACGCAGACCGCCTTCGTCCTCAACCTGCTGGCCTGGGTGAACGGCGGCATGGCCCTGGCCTTCGTGAGCGTCGCGGCGCTCCTGCAGCGCCGCCGGCTGGCCTCCTATTTCACGGCCGCGTCACCGTTCCGCTGGCGGCTGATGCTGCTGGGCCTGGGTCTGTTCGCGGTGACGATCGGACCCTTGCTGCTGGCGTCGGCGGCGCTGGACGCCAAGGCGCCGGCCATGCCGATCCTGACGGTCAGCCCGGACCTCGCCGGCCGGCTGATCTACGCGATCATGGTCGTGTCGCTGCTGGTGATCGCGGCCGCCGCCGAGGAGCTTGTCTTCCGGGGCTGGCTGATCAAGGTGGTCGGCGCCTGGTTTCCCGACCCGCGGGTGGTGCTGGTGCTCAGCGGTCTGCTGTTCTCGGCCATCCACTTCGATCCCAATCTCGACGCCTTCCTGATGCGGTTGGCCATGGGCGTGGGTCTGGCTTGGATGGCCCTGCGGCTAGGCGGGATCGAGTTCGCCATCGGAGCCCACGCGGCCAACAACATCATGATCCTGCTGTTCATCCAGCCCATGACTCTGAAACCCGAGGGGCCGCACGCCTTTCCGCCCGAAATCCTGCTGATCGCGCCCCTGATGCTGGCCGGCTACGTGGCCCTGGCCGAGTTCGCCGCCCGGTGGTCGCCGCTGCGGCGGTGGGTGCAGATCCCGGTCGGCGCGGATCCCCTGGCGGTTTTCGACTAGGTCGTCACGACCAGCGCAAGGGCGGCGCCTCGGCCTTCAGGGCCAGCAGCGCCGCGCGCAGCCGCGCCATGAAGGCGTGCCGGTCGCCATTCCAGCTCATGGACTCGCCGACCAGCACCGCGCAGTTCAGCGGGGCGGGGATCGCCTCGCCCTTGGGCAGGACCCGGCCGGCCCCCTGGATCCAGACCGGCGTCACCGGCGCCTCCGGGAAGGCCTCGGCCAGGCGGGCGACACCGCTTTTCAGCTGGCCCAGCTCGTCGCCGTCGCCGCGCGTGCCCTCGGGAAAGACCACCACGATCTCGCCGGCCGCCAGGGCCGCGCGGGCCGGCGCCAGGACGTCCTCGCCAGCGCCAGCCTTCAGACGCGCCACCGGCACGATGCCGATCACGTGGCGCGAGAACCAGCCGATCACCGGATCCTTCAGGAAGTAGTCGGCCGCCGCCACCGGCCGCACGCGGCCCACGGCGCGCGACGGGAAGATCGCCAGGAGCAGCAGGGTGTCGACATGGCTGGAATGGTTGGCCGCCACGATGGCCGGCCCCGTCAGCGGCAGGCGTTCGCGGCCGGTGACGTCGGCCCCGGTCAGGAACAGGGCCATGGGCCGGGCCACCAGCACCAGCAGCAGGAAGCGCAGCCAGCCCACGGTCAGAACTTCTGGAGCGCGAACAGCGCCAGCAGGTGGAAATAGAGCGGGGCGGTGAAGGTCAGGCTGTCGGCGCGGTCCAGCACCCCGCCATGGCCGGGAATGGCGTGCGAAGTGTCCTTGACCCCGATGTCGCGCTTGACCGCGCTCATGGTCACGTCGCCGGCGAAACCCGCCACGGGCAGGGCCAGGGCGACGATCAGCAGGCCGTGGCCGGCCAGCGGCGTGAACACCGGTCCCGCGAACCAGATCAGCAGGCCCGTCGCCAGCCAGCCGCCCAGGAAGCCCTCCCAGGTCTTGTTGGGGCTGACCGTGGGCGCGATCTTGTGACGGCCCAGCAGCTTGCCGAACACGTACTGGGCCACGTCGTTGAACTCGGTGACCAGCAGCAGGAAGAACACCAGCCCCGCCGCCCCGGCCGGCAGGCGGTCGGTGTCGGGCGTGCGCATCAGGAAGGCCGCGAAGCCCAGATTGTAGACGCAGGTCACCAGGCCCCAGTGGAAGGTGGCGGCGGTGGTCAGGAAACCGCGCGTCTGGCCCAGCATGGCCATCAGGAACGGCAGGCCCAGGAACGTCCAGACCGGGATGAAGACCAGGTAGAACATGTAGCGGTCGGCGGCGATGAAGCCGTAGGCGGCCAGCAGGATCAGATAGGCCGCCAGGATCGCGGGGCGATCCTCCTTGCGGATCGGAGCCAGGGAGAGGAACTCGCGCAGGGCCATGAACGAGATCAGGGCGAAGACGAGCACCGTCGCCTGCCAGCCCAGCAGCAGGGCCCCGGCCAGCAGGGCCACCATCACCCACCAGCTGGCGATCCGCTGGCGCAGTTCGCGATAGGCGTCGCCCGGCTTGAGCGCCGTCAGCACCGTGGCGATCGCCCCGGCCACGCTCAGCAGGGCTGTCACCCCGGCCAGGCCGATCAGCAGGACCGGCGGCTGGGCGGCGAAGACGGCGCGAACGGTCGAGACGATGTCCATGCGGCTCCCGCCAAACACCCCTGGAGGTGAACCGGTTTAGCTATAGCCTAGTTCTCGACTTGGAGGAGCACATGACCCAGGACCTGGACAACCGTCGCCCGTTGAAGGTCCGCGACGCCGCTTTCGCCCGGCGGATGGCTCAGCGCCTGGCCGAGGCCAAGGTCAGTCCCGACGCCGTCTCGGCGGCCGGCGTCGCCTTCGCCGCCCTGGGCGGATCGCTGCTGATGACGGCCGGCGGCCTGGAGGGCTGGCTTTTCCGGGCGGTGGTCCTGGTGCTGGCGGCGGTCTGCATCCAGGCGCGGCTGCTGTGCAACTTGCTGGACGGCCTGGTGGCGGTCGAGCACGGCCGGGGCGGAACCGCCGGGCCGATCTGGAACGAGCTGCCCGACCGGATCGCCGACGTCCTGCTGCTGGCCGGGGCCGGCTATGGCGTCCAGACGGCGGGCCTGGACGGCGCCGCGGCGGTCGGCTGGATCGCGGCGGTGCTGGCGGTGCTGACGGCCTACGTCCGCGAACTGGGCCGGGGGCTGGGACAGCCCGCCGACTTCTCCGGCCCGATGGCCAAGCAACAGCGCATGGCCGTTCTGACCGCGTTCTGCCTGATCTCGGTGTTCGAATCGCTATGGCGCGGCCACGGCCAGATGCTGCTGTGCGGCCTGCTGGTGATCGCGGCGGGAACGCTGATCACCATGGTGAGGCGGACCAGGAACTTGGCGCGGGGGCTGCGGGGTTAGCGGCGTCGCTAGCGCTTACCGCGCGGCGCGCCCGACCCGCCCGGACGCGGCCCGCTCGGTTTGCCGCCCGCGCGCGGCGGACCCTTGGGACCGTCCGGTCGAGCGCCGGCCTTGGCCATCCCCGGCTTGGACCACACCTTGCCGGCTTCGCCAGGCTTGCCCGCGCCGGTCGCCTTGACCGAGCTGGGCTTGCCGCCCGGACGCGCGCCGCCCGGCTTGCCGCCGGTCTTGGCCGGACCGTCGCCCAGAGGCTTGTAGCCATTGGCCCGCAGCGCGCCGAGCTTGGGTTTGGACGACTCCTGACCGGCGCTCTTGGCCGGCCGCGCGTCCTTGCCCTGGGCCGCGCGCTTGTCCGCCGCGTTCTTGTCGGCCATCTCCTTGTCGCGGATCCGCTTGGCGGCAGCGTCGCGGTAGGTCAGCGGCTTGGGGCCGATCATCTTGCTCTCGATCGACTTCTTGGCGTGCGCGACCGGCGCACGGCCGGCGATCGCGGGCTTCTTCTTCGGCTTGGCCCAGCCTGGCTTGCGGACGAACTTCTCCTCCTCGACCCTTTCGTCGGGGATCAGGATCGAGGTCTGGACCGCCTTGTTGGTGCGCGGCACGCCGCGGCGCTGCATGTCGCCGCCGCCCGCGGTGCCCACCGCCTTCAGCGGGTCGGCCACGCCGATGAACTGCGGCTTGTCGCCCTTGGGCATGTTCTCTTCGGCGACGATGCCTTCCAGCAGCTCGCGGATCACCCGGGGGCCGACCTCCTCGACCTGGCCCGGCAGCAGGGTGCCCAGGGCGAACGGGCCGTAGGACAGGCGGATCAGGCGGTTGACCTTCAGGCCGATGGACTCCAGCACCCGCCGCACTTCCCGGTTCTTGCCTTCGCTCAGCGACAGGGTGATCCAGATGTTCTTGCCGCCGCCGGCCTTTTCCTGGGCCTTGTCGAGGCGCGCCTCGATCGGGCCGTAGCGGACGCCCTCGACCGTGCAGCCGTCCTTCAGCCGATCCAGCTTGGCCTGGGTGGTGTCGCCGAAGGCGCGGGCGCGGTAGCGGCGGACCCAGGCGTTGTTGGGCATCTCCAGGGCGCGCGACAGGGCGCCGTCGTTGGTCAGCAGCAGCAGGCCCTCGGAGTTGAGGTCCAGGCGTCCGACCGAGATCAGGCGCGGCAGGTCGCGCGGCAGGGCCGAGAACACCGTCGGGCGCTGCTTGGGATCGTTGTGGGTGGTCATCAGCCCGGTGGGCTTGTGATAGCGGAAGACGCGCGTCGCCTCGGGCGCGTCGATCATCTTGCCGTCGACGGTCAGGATGTCGTCGGGGCGGACCTTGATGGCGGGGGTGGTCAGGACCTCGCCGTTCAGGGCGACCCGGCCGTCCTCGATCAGTCGCTCGACCGCGCGCCGCGAGGCCACGCCGGCCCGCGCCAGCATCTTGGCGACCCGCGCGCCGTCTCCGTCGTCGTCCTGACCCGGAATGGCGTTGTCATGCAGGTGGGGCTGGTATTTGTCGGTCACGGCGTCGGTCCTTCAAGGGCTGGGCGCATCTCACGATGGGCGGTTTTCTAATGCGCACCGAACTGGGCGGGGATCAAGGTGGACGCCATTCGTCTATAGTATATACTTCGTTTGTGGCGGAGACATACTATGAAGCCCACGAAGTACGAACCGCTCAAGCGTCACCTCGAAGGGATGTTCCAGCACGGCGAGGTGCGTCTCTCCTTCGCGGAGATCGAAAAGATCCTGGGCTTTTCCTTGCCGCCCTCGGCCTACGAGGCTCAGCCCTGGTGGTCGAACACCCGCGCGGGCCATTCCCAGGCGGTCGCCTGGCTGGACGCCGGCTGGAAGACGACCGCGCTGGACCTCGCCGGGCGGCAGGTCAGTTTCGTCAGGGATGAGGGCGTCGCCGGCCCCGCCGAGGAACGTACGCCGTTCGTGCGAAACGACGCAGTGGTCACCTTTCCTCTGGATGCGCTCGGCGAACGCGCTGTCCGCATGCTCGACAGGCATGTGAAGGACCACGGCGGGGATTCGACCAGCGCCTGCATCGCCCTGCTCGACCAGTTGGCCAACGACCGGCTCGTGGCGATGGTCGAATGGTTCCAGAAGGCTTCAAAGCCATCCGCCATCTCCGGCGCCGACCTGATCCGCGAAGATCGAGATAGTGATGAGCGATGAGATCGTGCTCGACGCCTCGGTCGCTGTCGATTGGCTTCTTCCCGGACCAGGTTCGGCGGCGGCGTTGGCGTTTGTGCGATCAGGCGCGCGGCGGATCGCGCCGGACCTGATCTTCGCCGAATTCGCTTCCGCCGCGACCAAGTTCGTTCGACACGGCTTGACGCCAAAGGCGGTTGCGCGCGACGCGGTCCAGCGACTCCCCGATTTGATCGATGAGATCGCGCCGCTGGGCGGCTTGGCGGGTCCCGCCTACGACCTGACGGCGCGCCACGGCTTTTCCGTCTACGACTCTGTCTATCTGGCCTTGGCCAGGCGACGCGGCCTTCTTCTGGTCACGGCCGACGCGAAGCTTGCTAGAAGGGCCGTCGACATCGGCATGGCCGACCACGTCCGCCTCCTGATCCCGGAGTCCTGATCATCGCTCCCCTTCCGCCCTTTGGCGCCCCGATCACCGACGAAGCCGTCATGGCCCTGGCCCTGGACGAGGCCCGCGCGGCCGCCCAGGCCGGCGAGACGCCGGTGGGTGCGGTGATCCTCGACCCGGCGACCGGCGAGATCCTGGCCCGGGCCGGCAACGGGCCGATCGGCGCGCACGATCCGACGGCCCATGCTGAGATCGCCGCGATGCGGATCGCCGCCGCCAAGCTCGGCAACTATCGCCTGACCGACCTGACCCTGGTGGTGACCCTGGAGCCCTGCGCCATGTGCGCCGGGGCGATCAGCCATGCGCGGATCGGCAGGGTGGTGTTCGGGGCCGAGGATCCGAAGGGCGGGGCGGTGGTGCACGGCCCCAAGTTCTTCGCCCAGCCCACCTGCCACTGGCGGCCGGAGGTGACCGGCGGCGTGATGGCCCAGGAGAGCGCGGACCTGCTGCGGGGGTTCTTCAGGGAGCGGCGGAAGAAGTAGCGCCTAGTTCACCATCGCCGAGCCGAGCAGCACCTTGGAGCCCTTGCGGCCCAGCACCTTGTCGGCGGCTTCCTGCATCCTGCCGCCCAGATAGTTCAGGTCCGGCGCCGAGCCGCGCGGCATGCCGGCGGTGTAGGTCATCAGCACCTGGGCGAAGGCGGCGCGCAGGCGGGGCTCCGACTGCTGGGCGCGCTCCATGAGGGCCGGATCCAGCGCCTGCACCCCGGCCTCCAGGGTCATGACCCCCCGGCGGCCGTCGCGGCGGATCGTGGTCGCCGTCAGCGGCTGCAGGGCGAAATAGGTCACGGGCGCCTTCTTCTCCTCCTTGCCGTGGCCGGCGAAGGCGGGCGGGGCGGCCAGGCTGGCGGCGGCCAGCAGCGACAGGACGGAGAGGGCGAGAGCGCGGCGCATGAGCCCTTGTGGCACGACGTGGTTGACGTCCTCTTTACGTCTGACGGGCACAAAGGGGCGTTAACCATGAATCGTCCCGCGCGCGGCGGATCACGTGCAGTTCGCGGCGGGGACGTAGGAGACTGAAATTGGGGCGCTTTTCACCGAAGAAGCTCGATCTGGACGGCAAGGTCATCCTGGTGACCGGCGGCACCGGTTCGTTTGGCCGTCGCTTCATCGAAACCGTCCTGCGACGTTCGGACCCGCGGAAGGTGATCGTCTATTCCCGCGACGAATTGAAGCAGAGCGACATGCAGCTGGAGCTGCGCGAGCAGTTCGACGAGGCGACCTACGGAAAGATGCGCTTCTTCCTGGGCGACGTGCGCGACCGTGAGCGCCTGACCCTGGCCCTGCGCGGCGTCGACATCGTCATCCACGCCGCGGCCCTGAAGCAGGTGCCGGCCGCCGAATACAATCCTTCGGAATGCATCCACACCAACATCATGGGCGCCGAGAACGTGGTCTGGGCCAGCCTCAACAACGGCGTCAAGCAGGTGGTGGCCCTGTCGACCGACAAGGCCTGCAACCCGATCAACCTGTACGGCGCGACCAAGCTGGCCTCGGACAAGACCTTCGTGGCCGCCAACAACCTGTCGGGCGACATCGGCACGCGCTTCGCGGTGGTCCGCTACGGCAACGTCGTGGGCTCGCGCGGCAGCGTGGTGCCGCTCTACAAGCGCCTGCTGAGCCAGGGCGCGACCGAGCTGCCGGTCACCGACGCGCGGATGACCCGCTTCTGGATCACGCTGAACGAAGGCGTGGAGTTCGTGCTGTCGTCGCTGGAGATCATGCGCGGCGGCGAGATCTTCGTGCCCAAGATCCCATCCATGACCATGCCCGACCTGGTCAAGGCCATGTCGCCGGACGTCGGCATGAAGATCGTCGGCATCCGTCCGGGCGAAAAGCTGCACGAGATGATGATCAGCGCCGACGACGCCCGCGCCACCGTCGAGCTCGAGGATCGCTACGTGATCGAGCCGACCTTCGTGGAATATCCGCGTACGCCGTTCCGGGGCGAGGCGGCGGCCAAGGACGTGGCCGAGGGCTTCAGCTACAGCAGCGACAACAACGACGACTGGCTCAGCGAGGACGGCCTGAACGCCATGCTGGCCGAGAAGGCCTGATGAGCAACCCGCCGTTCCTGCCGTACGGCCGTCAGACCATCGAGGACGACGACGTGGCGGCGGTGGCGGCGGCCCTGCGCGCCGATTTCCTGACCACGGGCCCGACCGTCGAGGCCTTCGAGACGGCGTTCAAGGCCAAGGTCGGGGCCGAGCACGCCATCGCCGTGGCCAACGGCACCGCCACCCTGCACCTGGCGATGCTGGCTCTGGGCGTCGGCGAGGGCGACGTCTGCATCGCGCCCTCGGTCACCTTCCTGGCGACGGCCAACTGCGCCCGCTACGTGGGGGCCGAGGTGGTGTTCGCCGACGTCGATCCCGACAGCGGCCTGATGACGCCCGAAACCCTGGCAGAAGCTCTGACCCGCGCGCCTGGTCGCCGGGTGAAGGCCGTGCTGCCAGTGCATCTGCGCGGCGACGTTTGCGATTTGCCGGTGCTGCGCGAACTGGCGGCCGGAGCCGGCGCGGCGCTGGTCGAGGACGCGCCCCACGCCCTGGGCTCGGTCGCCACCTTCGATGGCGTCGCCCATCCCGTCGGCGACGGCGCCTATTCGGCCTTCGCCAGCTTCTCGTTCCACCCGGTCAAGACCCTGGCGACCGGCGAAGGTGGCATGCTGACCACCAACGACGCCGCCCTGGCGGCCCGGGCCCGCAGCCTGCGCGGCCACGGCATGGTCCGCCCGGCCGGCGCCGAGCCTTGGGTCTACGAGATGCCGGAGCTGGGCTTCAACTACCGCATCCCCGACGTGCTCTGCGCCCTGGGGATCTCGCAGCTGTCCAAGCTGGACCGCTTCGTCGCCCGTCGCCGGACGCTGACCGCGCTCTACGCCGAAAAGCTGGCCGCCCTGCCCCCGACCGTGCGCCTGGCCGAGAGCCCCGCCTGGTCAGACCCGGCCCTGCACCTGCTGACCGTGCTGATCGATTTCGAAGCCGTCGGAACCACCCGCCGCGCGGTGGTCGAGGCGCTGAAGGCCCGAGGCGTCGGCAGCCAGGTCCACTACATCCCGGTGCACAGCCAGCCCTACTACCAGGCCCGCTACGGCGCCCTGGATTTGCCCGGCGCCGACGCCTGGTACGCCCGCTGCCTGACCCTGCCGCTGTATCCGACCATGGAGGACGGCGATGTCGACCGGGTGGTCGAGGCGCTGGCGGCGGCGCTGGGGTGCTAGATGCCCAAGTACCGCCACCGGTATCACTTCCCGGAGCGGACGATCGACGGTTTGGGCGTCCTGACCTACGCCGATGACGACGCGGCGATCCACGCGCTGGCGGCGCTCGACACTGAACGTGTTCCGGTTGAACTCTGGCGTCAGGAGCGAAAGCCGAGGCTTCTGGCGACCAAGGCCGGGGACGGCTCGGTCACCCGCGCCGCAGTGGCCTAGGCCGCCGCCTTCTGCTGAACCATGCCCTTGAGCAGGTCCATCGTCTCCGGAGAAGCCGCCAGTTCCTCGCGGGCTTCCGGGGCGCGGGCCAGTTTCAGGACTTCGACCTTGGCCTTGTCGGCGACGGGGCCCGTGGGTCCGGCCTCGCCCATGGCCAGCTTGATCAGCACCGACATCTTCTGAGCCAGAGGCGCGGGGGCGCGAACGAGCATTGTGACCAGCCGGGCGTCGACCTCGATCATGCCGCCGACCTCGCCCAGCCGGGCGCACAGCGGTTCGTAGTCCTCGACCACCAGGCCCGAACGGACCAGGGCGCGTTGCAGGCCGGCCAGGGCGGCCAGCTTGGCGGCCGCCGAGTCGGGTCCCTGGCGCAGTTCGCGTTCGAAGCGCAGGGCCAGGACGTTGGCCGACAGCCAGCGGGCCGCGGTGCGCTTGTTGACCGCGCCCATGACGTTCTCGGCCAGGCGGATCAGCATCTGCACCTCCTCGCGCGACGAGCGGTCGCGGCCGAGCAGGGCTTCGATGAACTCGCCGTTCAGCAGGGTCTTGGAGCGGGTGGTGAAGGCGCTGGTGATGTCTTCCGGCGGCAGGATGCGGCCCGCGGCGGCCGTCAGGCTCATGGCCAGGGCGCGCAGGAACTCGATTTCGGCCTCGGCGTCGGCGGGCTTGAGGCGACGCACGCCGTTCAGCTCCTTGAGCACCCGCTGGGCGATCGACATGCGCACGGCGGGGAATTCCTCGCCGCTGAGCCATTCGCACAGGCGCTTGGCCGTGCCGTTCAGCTCGGGCATGCAGTTGCGCACACCGGCCTCGACGCGGATCAGGCCTTCGACCTGGGCGCCGCCCGCCAGGCGGGTCATGGCCGCCAGGGTGGTGCCGAGGTCGGCTTCGCCGCCCTCCTTGTTGCTGCCCAGCAGGTCGGCCATGCCGGCCTTGGAGCCGATGATCTCGGCCAGGGGCGTCTCGATGGCGGCCAGTGCGGCGGCGCGGGCCTTGGGATCGGTGGGCGCGGCGTCGGCCAGGTCGAGCAGGCGGGCCAGCTTCTCGGACCAGTTCTTGCCGGGCGCGATCGAGGCGGCGACGCCGGCCCCCAGCAGGAAGGCGCGGTCGGGATCGATGGCCAGCCGCTCGGCGGCGCGGGCGAAGCCTTCCTTGTCCAGGTCGGGCAGGTCGCCCTTCTTGAACGCCTTCATCAGGTTGGCGACGGTGCGTTCGACCAGGCCCTGGAAGGTGCGGATCAGTTCGTGGACCGACATGCCCCGGGCCTCGGCCTCGGGAATGGCGATCTTCTGCAGGGCGTGCTGCAGGTCGGTGCCGGAGGCTTCCAGCTTCTCGACCAGGTCGGGACGGTGCAGCAGCTCGAACGGCGTGGCGTGGTGACGCTCCAGGAATCCTTCCAGCAGCCGGCCGATGCGGTCGCGCGCGTGGGCGGTGTAGAGGTCGGACGGCTGGACGCAGAGCGGTTCCAGGTCCTCCTGCACCTTCTTGGGCTTGCCGCCGTCGACCTGGCCCTTGGTGAAGATCGAGATCGACTTGTATTCGCGGGTGTCGGGGTCGAGGGTTTCCTTGCTGACACGCACGGCGACGGCCCGGCCCTGCTCCAGCGCCTCCTCGGCGGTCTGCAGGGCGTGGGTCCGGATCTCGGTCGCCATGTCGAGCGTCCACTGCGCGCCGACCTTGCGGCGCACGAATAGCTCGTAATGGACTTGGTCGCTCATCAGCAAAAGGCTCCCCGAGACTCCGTTATGGGATACGAGACCTTAAGGTGAGGTTGCCGCCCGAAACGCCTTGCGCGCGGCCCGCCAGGCCCCTTCGGGACGTACGCGCCGTAATCGCGCCACGCTGGGGCCGCAAAAGACCGGGAAAGCTTAGCCGCTCCGCGCGTTGTAGCGGGCGACGCCGATCGATAGTATCGGCAGGAAATCCGCGAAAGGACCCATAGGGCTCGATGGCCGATATTACTCTTATCGACGACGACGAGAACATCGTCGCCTCGGTTTCGCTGGCGCTGGAAAGCCATGGCCACGTGGTGAAGGCTTATTACGACGGCGCGTCGGGTCTCGACGCGGTCGAGAGCCAGGCGCCCGACCTGGTGATCCTGGACGTCAAGATGCCGCGCATGGACGGCATGGAAGTGCTGCGCCGCCTGCGCCAGACCACCGAGATCCCGGTGATCATGCTGACCTCCAAGGACGACGAGATCGACGAGATCCTCGGCTTCAACCTCGGGGCCGACGACTACATCCACAAGCCGTTCAGCCAGCGCCTGCTGCTGGAGCGGGTCAAGGCCGTGCTGCGCCGGGCCCGCCCGGAAGAGGACGAGCCGGGCGTCGCGCCGGGCGCGGCCAATTCCAAGATCATGAAGCGCGGCAAGCTGACGCTGGATTCCGCGCGTCACGACAGCCTGTGGGACGGCCGGCCGGTGCGCCTGACGGTCACCGAGTTCCTGCTGCTGCAGTCGCTGGCCCAGCGCCCGGGCTTCGTGAAGAGCCGCGACAACCTGATGGACGCCGCCTACGACGATCAGGTCTATGTCGACGACCGCACCATCGACAGCCACATCAAGCGGATGCGCAAGAAGTTCCGCCAGGTCGATCCGGAATTCGATTCCATCGAGACCCTGTACGGCGTCGGCTACCGCTATCGCGAATCCTGATCCCGCCGTGGGATCGGAGGCCGCAGCCAAGCCGAAACGGCGGATGACCTGGCCCAGACCGGCTTGGCCCACGCTTGCCTGGCCCCCTAAACTCGCCTGGCCCAGGGGTTCGCGCCTGGGCCGGCTGATCATCGGGCTCAACCTGCTGGCCTTGGCCGTGCTGCTGGGCGGGGCGCTGGTGCTGAACGAGCTGCGCAGCGGCCTGATCAACACCCGCATCGACAGCCTGACCACCCAGGGCGAGCTGATCGCCAACGTGATCGACCTGGCCGCCACCGTCGGCGATCCGGAACCGCGCCTGGTGCCCGACCAGGCCAGCGACATCCTGCAGAGCCTGTTCATCCCGCGCTCGCAGCGCGCGCGGCTGTTCGACGCCCAGGGCAACCAGCTGGCCGATTCCTACGTGGTCGCCGACCGGGTGGAGTCCAAGGTCCTGCCGCCGGCCCGCAAGCCCGGCCAGCCGGCGTTCGGCCTGCCCGCCCAGGACACCGACGCCAAGCCGGAGGTGGCGCGCGCGGCGCGGGCCGCCCTGGCCGCCGAGATCGCCCAGGCCAAGCTGGGCGAGCCGGTGGCCGGCACCCGCATCGACGAGATGGGCGAGCGCGTGGTGTCGGTGTCGATCCCGATCCAGCACGTGCGCGCCGTCTTGGGCGTGCTGACCCTGGAAGCCGGCGACATCGACCAGATCATCGCGGCCGAGCGCAAGGCCCTGCTGCCCTTCGCCCTGATCGCCATCGCCACCACCCTGATCTCGTCGTTCCTGCTCAACCGCCTGATCGCCCAGCCGGTGCTGCGGATGGCCAGCGCCGCCGACCGCGTGCGGCTGGACGGCGCCCGGGCCATCTCCCTGCCCGACATCTCCGACCGCAAGGACGAGCTGGGCGACCTGTCGCGGGCCCTGGAGGAGATGACCGACTCGATGTCCGAGCGGATGGACGCCATCGAGCGCTTCGCCGCCGACGTCGCCCACGAGATCAAGAACCCCCTGACCTCGATCCGCTCGGCGATCGAGACCCTGGACCTGGTCACCGATCCGGCGGCCCGGGCCCGGCTGCTGGGCATACTGCAACAGGACGTCACCCGCCTGGACCGGCTGGTCACCGACATCTCCAACGCCTCCAGGCTGGACGCGGAGCTGTCGCGCGAGGCGCCGCGGGCCTTCGAGCTGAACCTGCTGCTGGCCGAGGTGATCCATCTGTACGAGGCCCAGCTGCGTCCGGGCGAGGCGCCGGGCAGCGTGCGGGTGACCTTCGACGCCAAGGCCGCCCCGCAGCACGCCCGGATCGTGGCGCGCGAGACCCCGATGGGCCAGGTGTTCCGCAACCTGATCGACAACGCCCGCTCGTTCAGCGCCGCCGACGGCGAGGTGCGGGTGACGCTGAAGCGCGATCCGGGGCTGCGCGATCATCACAACCGCTTGATCGTCACGGTCGACGACGACGGTCCCGGCATTCCGCCCGACAATCTCGAGACCATCTTCGAGCGGTTCTACACCTCGCGGCCGAAGGGCAAGGCGTTCGGCGGCAATTCGGGCCTGGGCCTGTCGATCGCCCGCCAGATCGTCGAGGCGCACGGCGGGACCATGCGGGCCGAGAACCGCAAGACCGCCGAGGGCAAGGTGATCGGCGCGCGGTTCCGGGTCGACCTGCCCGAGGCCGGCGCCCACAACGCCCACCATCACGGCGGTTCACGCGACGGGGGCTCGCGCGAATGATCCGCCATGCGGGGCTGATCGCCCGCCGGGTCGCCGGCGAATGGCGCGGCGCGCTGATCGAAGGCGCGTCGGGCGTCGGCAAGAGCGACCTGGCGCTGCGGGCGCTGGACCAGGGCTTCGTGCTGGTCGCCGACGACCGCACCCTGGTGTTCGTTTCCGGCGGCAAGCTCTATGGCCGCGCGCCCGACGCCCTGGCCGGCCTCGTCGAGGCGCGAGGCCTGGGCGTGCTGCCCCAGCCCTATCGACCGTTCTGCCGGATCGATCTTCTGGTGCGCTGCGTGGATCGGCCGCAGGCGGTCGAGCGGCTGCCTGATCCCGCGTTCGAGGCCGTCGAAGGCGTTTCCACGCGGGTTCTGCACCTGTGGCCTCTGGAACCCGCCGCGCCGGGGAAAATCCGACGGATGTTTGAGCATCTTGGAGTCCCCGACTAACAAGCGTATCAAGGCGGCCCGCGCGGCCCTCCCTGGCCGCCACGGGTTATGGGGATCCCGTTTGAGAGATCAGGCATGATCGGGCTCGTGATAGTCACGCACGGGCGGCTGGCGGAGGAGTTCGTCTCCGCCATGGAGCATGTGGTCGGACCGCAGAGCGCGGTGAAGGCCATCTGCATCGGCCCGGAAGACGACATGGAACGTCGCCGGTCGGACATTCTGAAGGCGTGCGCCGCTGTCGACCAGGACGGCGACGGCGTGATTCTGCTGACCGACATGTTCGGCGGCACGCCGTCGAATCTGGCCATCTCGGTGATGGAGCAGACCAAGGCCGAGGTGATCGCCGGTCTGAACCTGCCGATGCTGATCAAGCTGGCCAGCGTGCGCCAGCGCGAAAACCTGCAGGCCTGCGTCGCCCACGCCCAAGAGGCTGGACGCAAATATATCTCCGTGGCCTCCTACGTGCTCGCTGGGGAAAAGTGAGTCGCATGGCGGCGCGCACGGTCGAGATCGTCAATGAACGGGGCCTGCACGCCCGCGCCTCGGCCAAGTTCGTCAAGCTGGCCTCGGGTTTCGACGCCGAGGTCACGGTCGCCCGCGACGGCACCAGCGTCGACGCCCGCTCGATCATGGGCCTGATGATGCTGGCCGCCGGCATCGGCTCGACCATCGACATCGAGGCCGAGGGCCCCGAGGCCGACGCGGCCGTCGAGGCCCTCACCGAGCTGGTGTCCAACCGCTTCGACGAGGAGCGGTAGGGCTCAGCAGGGCTCAGCAGAAGATTGGCGCGACGCTCTCCAGACGGGCGCGGGCGGCCGGGCTGACCTCGCCGACGGTCTTCAGGAACCCTTCGTTGCGGAGCGCCGAGCCGATGAAGGTCCAGCGCATCGCCTGGTGCTGGACCTCGCCGAAGGTCTTCTTCTCGGCGTCCGACAGCGAACGGCCCGCGGCGGCCTCCAGCGCCGCCAGGTCCAGATCGACCTGCTGGGCCAGGCCGCCGTCGATGAAGGCGCCGATGTCCAGGAAGTCATCGACCGCCTTGTCGACCTGTTCCGGCGTGGCCCGGGCGGCCAGTTCGAGGAAGACCAGGGCGTCCAGCTTGGCGTGCTGGGACTCCTCGATCCAGTGGTGCTTGAGCAGGCTCTTGAACTGCGGGTCGAGATCCTGGTCGTCCTGGACGCTTTCGACATAGTGGCGTTGGGTCGCCCATTCGATGCCGAGAACGAACAGCGCCAGCCCTAGGCGGCTATGGTTACGGACCGCCGCGCCGATCGCATCGGCCGGCCCGATGAAGCCGCAGGGCGTGTCGAAGCCGTCCTCGAACGCCTGCCGGAAACGGACGAACAGCTCGATATGCTTGGCCTCCTCGGCCGCGAACTGGGTCAGGGCGGGCGTCCGGTGCGGATCCTGGCCCGGCTTGGACGGGGCCAGGTCCTCGATCAGGGGCAGGATGCAGCGCTCCACCAGCTCGAACATCGCCAGATAGACGAAGCCGCGAATCTGGTTGAGCTTCAGGCGTTCGGCCGGGCTCAGGAAGTCGAGCGCCGCCGTGCGGGCGAAGGTCTCCGGCATGAACGGCTTGGAAAAGTCCATCGGCTTGTCGAGGCCGATGATGTCCTCGACGCGCCAGTTCACGCGCTTGGAGGTTTCGAGCAGGCGCTCGTAGTTCAGGTCCTGGATCATGGGTCGTCTCCTCGCGCGGCGAGGCGCCCCTCGGGCGCATGCCGCGACGGTGAGCTCGCCGCCGGCTAGTTGTTGGCGGTGGTCGGGTCGATGATCTGCGGGATCTCGGTGATCGAGGTCACCGGAAAGCCGCTCAGCTCGGCATGGGCGTGGATCACGTCCTCGCCGTCCGCGAGATAGATGCAGAAGGTCCGATCCCCAGCGACATAGCTGTGCTGCCACTGGATGTTCCGGCCTATCTTTTCGATCGCCTGGTTCGAGGCGCGAGCAGCCCCACAGAGCTCGATGATCGACATGCCGCCGATCCCGGGGATTTCGCGTTCGACCAGGTAACGCTTGAGATGGCCCATGGCGCCGCCCCGCATCACCCTTGGAATGACCACAGCATCGCGCCGTCGGGCCCCGGGCGCAATCCAAACCTTGTGGCGCTGGCTAAAGGTTTTACTTATGATGCGGCATGCCTGCGCCTCCTTATCTCCGATCCCTGCAGGCGTTGGAGCTGGCCGTGCGCCACGGCTCCTTCGTCGGGGCCGCCGTCGATCTGGGCGTCACGCCGGCGGCCGTGGGCCAGAGGGTGAAGGCGCTGGAGGACTATCTGGGCGTCGAGCTGCTGGTCCGGGGACGCGGGGGCGTCAGCGCGACCGCGGCCCTGAGCTCGGCCTTGCCACGCCTGCGCGAAGGGTTCCAGGCGCTGGAGGCGGCGGCCGAGGAACTGGAGCTGCAGCGCGGCCGTGAACTGCACATCGCCGCGGCGTCCGACGTCGCGGAGCTCTGGCTCAAGCCCTGCCTGGAGCGCTTCCGGGCCCTGCATCCCAACATCCTTTTCACCGTCAACGGCGAGGGCGACGCGGCGCGACGGCTGGGGCGGGTCGATTGCGAGATCAGCTTCGCAAGCGCCGGCGAGGACCCCGCGCGGCGGCTGTTGTTCCGGGACTACGTGGTTCCGGTGGCCTCGCCCGAAAACGTCGCCCGCACCGCGCACATCGACCTGAAGACCCGGCTCGAGGGCTTCCCGATCCTGCACCTGGACTTCTACAAGGACGATCCGGCCGGTCTTTCCTGGCCGGACTGGGTCGCGGCCAACGGCGTTTCACGGGCCTTTCCGGAGCGCGGGATGCGCTTCCAGCGCATCGGCTCGGCCCTCGACGCGGTGGCGGCCAACGCGGGGGTGACCCTTTGCGGCCTGGCCCTGATCACCGAACAACTGGACGCCGGCGTCGTCGCCCTGCCGTTCCCGATCGAGACCGGACGCTGGAGCGAGCACGGTTTCGTGGCCCGTTTCCGGTCGGACCTCGCGGGTCAGAGACACGTCGAGCGCTTCCGCGCCTGGCTGGTCGAGGAGGCGCGGCTCACCGCCGACAGGCTGGCCGCGATCGTCGACGGCCGGCTCTAGCGGACGGCTACTCCGCCGCCACGCTTTCCGGCGCGACGGTCTTCACGCCCATCGGCCGCAGGTCCAGGTCCCTGAACAGCGCGCTGTCCTCGTCCTGGCCGGGCAGGGGGGTGGTCAGCAGCTTGCCGCCGACGAAGATCGAGTTGGCGCCGGCCAGGAAGCACAGAGCTTGCAACTCGCGGTTCATCTCGTCGCGCCCGGCCGACAGGCGGACCATCGATTTGGGGCAGACGATCCGGGCCACGGCGACCGTGCGGACGAACTCGATCGAGTCGATCTGGCCTTCCTTCAGCACCTTGTCGCCCAGCGGCGTGCCGCTGACCGGCACCAGGCCGTTGATCGGCAGGCTGTCGGGGTGGGCCGGCAGGGTGGCCAGCTGGTGCAGCAGGCTGGCGCGGTCGCGGCGGGTCTCGCCCATGCCGACGATGCCGCCGCAGCAGGTGCTCATGCCCGCGTCGCGCACATAGGCCAGGGTGTCCAGCCGCTCCTGGTAGGTGCGGGTGGTGACCACGTCGCCATAGTATTCCGGGCCGGTGTCGAGGTTGTGGTTGTAGTAGTCCAGGCCGGCGTCCTTCAGCTCCTTCGCCTGTTCCGGCGTCAGCATGCCCAGGGTCGCGCAGGTCTCCAGGCCCAGGGCCTTCACGCCGCCGATCATCGCCGCCAGCCTGGGCAGGTCGCGGTCCTTCAGCTCGCGCCAGGCCGCGCCCATGCAGAAGCGCTGGGCCCCGCCGTCGCGCGCCTCGCGGGCCTTGGCGATCACGACCTCGGCGTCCATCAGCTTCTCGGCCTTCAGGCCGGTCTTGAAGTGGGCCGACTGGCTGCAATAGCCGCAGTTCTCGGCGCAGCCGCCGGTCTTGACCGACAGCAGCTGCGACAGCTGCACTTCCGACGGATCGAACCAGGCCCGGTGCACGGTCGCGGCCTGGAACATCAGCTCCATGAACGGCTGGTCGAACAGGGCCTGGACCTGGTCGAGGGTCCAATCGTGACGGGGCTCGTGACGAGCGGGGGCGGCGTTGATCTGGCTCATGGCGCGCAGGTTTGGACTCGGTCACTTCGATTGGCAAGCACGTCCCGCGTGCGAAGGCTGGTAATAGCCCGATGCAGCCAAAGTCGGTTCGCGAGGTTATAAGGTGCGCATGGATCACGAAATCGAGCTGAAGTTCCTGATCGCACCAGAGGCTTCGAACGCGGTCCTGGCCCGGCTCGAGGGGCGGGAAGCGGTTCGGCAGCTCGACGCCACCTATTTCGACACCATCGACCACGCCCTGCGCAAGGCGGGCTTCGGCCTGCGCATCCGCGACGGCGAGAACGGCCGCAAGCAGACCCTGAAGTCGGCCTCGTCGGGCGGGGTGTTCGCGCGCGGCGAATGGGAGAGCGCCGTGGAGGGAGCCGAGCCCGACCGCGACCTGCTGGCCAAGACCCCGGCCGCCCAGGCCATCAACGGCGACACTCTGGTTGCGGTGTTCACCACCAACGTCAAGCGCGTGACCCGGCTGATCGAACGCGACGGCGCGACCATCGAGGCGGCCCTCGACCAGGGCGAACTGCTGGCCGACGACCGCCGCGCGGCGGTCAGCGAGCTTGAGCTGGAACTGAAGACCGGCGCGCCGAGCGTGCTGTTCGACCTGGCGCGCGACCTGGCCGCCCACGCGCCGCTGCGGCTGTCGCTGGTCAGCAAGGCCGAGCGTGGCTACGCCCTGGCGCTCAACGAAACGGACGGCCCCCGCCCCGACGCGCCGCTGGATCCCGGCGCGACGACCGGAGAGGCGTTGCAGGCGCTCGGCCGGACGGCCCTGTGCCGCCTGTGCGCCGCCGCCGAAGCCCTGCACGCCCGCCCCGGTCCCGAACGGGTGCACAAGCTGCGGGTGGCGGCGCGACGGTTCCGGGCCCTGCTGTCGACCTTCAAGGCCCTGGCCGGCGCTCCGGACGCCGCTCACGTCAAGGCCGAGCTGAAATGGCTGGCCGACGAACTGGGCGAGGCGCGGAACCTGGACGTGTTCATCGCCGACGTCTGGCGGCCGGCCGCCGAAAGCCAGGCTGCGGGGGATCCGGCCGCGCAGGACCAGCCCGATGCGGCGGCCCAGGAGGAGGCGCAGGCCCTGGCGGCGTTCGGCAAGGCGCTGCTGTCGGCCCAGACCGACGCCTACGGCAGGGCCGACGCGGCCGTGGACAGCGCCCGCTTCCGCGCCCTGGCCATCGACGCCGCCGCTTGGCTGGAAGCCGGGGCCTGGACCACCGACAAGGCTCTCGAGAAGCGCCGTGACAAGCCCGCCGCCGACTTCGCCGCCAAGGCGCTGGACAAGCGCCGCCGCCGCATCCGCAACGACGGCCGCGACCTGGCCGCTCTCAGCCCCCAGGAACGACATGAGCTGCGCATTCGCGGCAAGAAGCTGCGCTACGCGGTCGAGGACCTGGGCGGGTTGTTCCCCGACCATCCCAAACGCCTAGCCCGCTTCGTCGAAGCGACCAAGGATCTCCAGGACGCCCTGGGCGTGCTCAACGACCTGGCCGCCCGCGAGGCCCTGGCCCGGGAGGTGGCGATGTCCTGCGAGGACCCCCAGGCCGCCTTCGCCGCCGGCCGCCTGACGGCGGGCCGCGAGGGTCGCGAGAAGGAACTTCTGGTTGAGGCCCAAGGCGCCTATGTTAGCTTCGCCGAGGCCAAACGGTTCTGGTGACCAGGCGGTTCTGGTGACCAAACGGCTCTGGTGAAACGTCCCGGGGGGGATCCAATGTTCAAGCTCAGGACGGTCCTTGTCGGCGCCGCCGCTTGCGCGGTGCTCATCCTGGGGACGCCCTTGGCCGGCCAATCCCGCGCGGCGGCGGCGGACAAGCGGGTCGCCACGTTCAAGGACTGGGTCGTGGCTTGCGACAATCTCCGCAACTGCGAGGCCGACGGCTTCACGGCCCCGGACGAGGAGTCGATGAGCCGCCCCAATCACATGGCGATCCTGCAGCTCAATCGCGGCGGGGGACCCGACGATCCGGTCCAGGCAACGCTGCAACTGATGGAGGATGTGCCGGACGGGTTCGAGGGCAAGCCGTTGGTGCTGGCCGTCGACGAACGACCGCTGACGAGCGTTCGGGGCGCCAAGGACTTTTCGGTCACGCTGAGCGCCGCCCAGGTCGGCCCGCTGCTGGTCGCCGCCCGCAACGGAACCACCTTGACCCTCAGCCTGGGCGACCGGGAACTGGGCGTGGTGTCGCTGGCCGGCCTGGCCGCCGCCCTGCGCCGGATGGACGACCAGCAGGGCCGCGTCGGCACCGTCACGGCGATCGTCGCCAAGGGCGCGGCGCCCGCGTCGTCCGTGCCGCCGCGGCCGGCCATCGAGGTGGTTCGCCGCGCGCCCGCCTTCGCTCAGACGGGCCTGTCCGACAGGCCTCCCGCCTCGGTCAAGGCGCTGGTGGCCAAGAACGACTGCGACCAGGACCCCGCTTGGGACGGCGGTTACGTCCGGGCCTATCGCCTGTCGGCCGACCAGGTGATGTGGCGAGTGTCCTGTGCGGGCGGGGTCGGCGCCGCCGAGGCGCTGCTGGTCGTCACCGACAACAAGGGCGGCAAGCCGTGGATGCCGTTCGACGGCCTGATCAGCGGCGGCGCCTACGATCCGAAGACCCGCCTTCTGGGTCTCTACACCAGGGAGAACCGCTTCGGCGATTGCGGCGAGGGCGGCGAGTGGGCCTGGACCGGGACGGCCTTCGTCGTGGTCCGCGAGATGGCCATGCCCGTGTGCCGAGGTCAGATCAACTGGCCGGTCACCTACCAGGCCAAGGTCGAATAGGTCGGCGCGGCCCTGAACGCGGGATGTGGGGCATATAAAGAAATCCTTATGCCTTAATTGCGAGAACCGGCGGGGCGCGGTATAGACCGCGCAAGACCATCCCCCGACCGCAGGAGCCCGACCGTGGCCGACTACATCGTCAAGGACATCTCGCTCGCCGATTACGGCCGCAAGGAAATCGCCATCGCCGAGACCGAAATGCCCGGTCTGATGGCCACCCGCGCCGAATACGGCCCTGCCCAGGTCCTGAAGGGCGCCCGCATCGCCGGCAGCCTGCACATGACCATCCAGACCGCCGTTCTGATCGAGACCCTCACCGCTCTGGGCGCCGACGTCCGCTGGGCCTCGTGCAACATCTTCTCGACCCAGGACCACGCCGCGGCCGCCATCGCCGCCGCCGGCGTCCCGGTGTTCGCCTTCAAGGGCGAGAACCTGGTCGAGTACTGGGAATACGCCCACAAGATCTTCGAATGGTCGGACGGCGGCTATCCGAACCTGATCCTCGACGACGGCGGCGACGCGACCCTGCTCTGCGTGCTGGGTCCGAAGGCCGAGAAGGATCCCTCGATCCTCAACAACCCGACCAACGAGGAAGAAGAAGCGCTCTACACCGTGATGAAGCGCTACCTGGCCGAAAAGCCGGGCTTCTACTCGGCGATCCGCGACGCCGTCGGCGGCGTGTCGGAAGAAACCACCACGGGCGTGCACCGCCTGTACCAGATGGCCCAGAAGGGCGAACTGCCGTTCCCCGCCATCAACGTCAACGACAGCGTCACCAAGAGCAAGTTCGACAACCTGTACGGTTGCCGGGAATCGCTGGTCGACGCCATCCGTCGCGGCACCGACGTCATGCTCTCGGGCAAGGTCGCGGTGGTCTGCGGCTACGGCGACGTGGGCAAGGGCTCGGCGGCTTCGCTGCGCCAAGGCGGCGCCCGCGTGATCGTCACCGAAATCGATCCGATCTGCGCCCTGCAGGCGGCGATGGAAGGCTATGAAGTCCAGACCCTGGACGACTGCGCCGGCCGCGCCGACATCTTCGTCACCGCCACGGGCAACAAGGACGTCATCACCGTCGATCACATGCGGCAGATGCGCAACAACGCCATCGTCTGCAACATCGGCCACTTCGACTCGGAAATTCAGGTCGCGGGCCTGAAGAACTTCAAGTGGGACGAGATCAAGCCGCAGGTCCACCACATCGAGTTCCCGGACGGCAAGAAGATCATCCTGCTGTCGGAAGGCCGCCTGGTGAACCTGGGCAACGCCACCGGTCACCCGAGCTTCGTGATGTCGGCCAGCTTCACCAACCAGACGCTGGCACAGATCGAACTGTGGACCAACAAGACGGCCTACAAGAACGACGTCTACACCCTGCCCAAGCACCTGGACGAAAAGGTCGCCCTGCTCCACCTGGAGAAGCTGGGCGCCAAGCTGTCGACCCTGCGCAAGGACCAGGCCGACTACATCGGCGTGCCGGAAAAGGGCCCGTTCAAGCCGGACCACTACCGCTACTAGGCCTGGCTCCAAGCCAAGCCGGAAGGGCCCGTCGCGGAAACGCGGCGGGCCTTTCCTTTAGACGGCTGGGCGTTCCAGAGAGTGCGCCAGGACGTGGTCGCTCAGCCGCTCGGCCTCGGCCGCGCCGATCAAGTCGCTGCGCGCACGTCGAGCCTGGGCCAGTTGTCGGCTGAAGGCCGCCTTGTCGGCAGCCGCTTCGAGTTCGGGTAGGGCTTGAACCAGCAGCACTTCGCCAGCATCGGCCTGGCCTCGGGCGGCCAGCCACGCGCCATGGGTTCCCTTGATGTCCGGCGCGTCGGGCAACAGCGCCAGAGCGATCTGCAGCTGCCGTTCCGCGAGATCGAGATCGGCGTCGGAAGCAGCGTTGATCGCCGACCAAGCGATGTTCCCGGCCATCCAGCCGGTCATGACCGCATGCCAGTCGAACGGTCGGGGCGGTCCGGCCGTCGCCTCGGCCGTTAGGGCGCGATAGCGGGCCAGGGCCATGCGGTCGCCTTGCGCTTGGGCAGTGCAATGAACAACCATGCCCAACACATAGGGATCGTTCGGCCAAACCTTCAGCTTGGCTTCGAAGACGTTAGCGGCTTCCGAGAAGCGGCCGGCCAGCGTCAGGCGCTGGGTTTGTTGGAGCAGGAGCAACCGCTCGTCGGCCACTTGATCGGGCTTCTGGAACAGCGCCACGACAAGGGCGCCGTCGGAAGGGTGGTCGCCGCCCTTGGCTGGCCACAACGCGTTAAACGCCATCAACAGATGCAGGATCGTCCAGCCAACGATAACCGCTCCTGCCAAACCCCAAAGGGAGTCCTCTAGAAGCGGATAGAGCGCCGTCGCCGCGCAGGCCGTCGTCAGGTTGGCCAGGGCTCCGCCGAGATAGCTCACGCCGCGCCGCCAGGGACCTGCGCCCTCCGGTGGGATGAACTGGGTCAGTCCGCCAAGGGCCGCGTAGCGATGGATCGACCAACGGACTCCCCAAGCGCGACGGCGCAGGATCACGGGACCCCGTCCGACGCGCGCCTCGATCACATCGAAACCGACCGCCTTGGCCGCCAGGACGTGTCCGGATTCGTGGATCAGGATCGCCAGCGGGCGCGTCAGGACCAGCGTCAGCCAGACTGTCAGACCGAAGGTGAAGCCGCCTTGCAGGCCGCACCAACTGGCGATCACGGCGGACATGAAGAGCTGATTGAACCAGCCGCGCCAGTAGAGGCGATCGACTCCGTCGACCCGATAGGGCTTGCATCCGAAACAGACTGGTCGCGATCGTCCGAACACACCGCCACGCTCGATCCGAAACGAAGAGGCGACCTCGGATCGGAACCCGCATTGGCGGCAGTGACGCGCCACGTGCGCCGCGACGGTGCGGTCCGAAACTAAATTTAGCATGGCCATAGCCTGTTCATGGTCATGCTTGGCGAGTCAATGATGTGGCCTGCCAGGCTCCCTCAGCCAGCCGACAGGGCCCCCCGCGGCCGCAATGCTCGGCTAAGCCGCTTGTCATGCCGCTTGCTCTGATCATCTCCAGCCATGTCGCCGGCAGCCGGGTCGGCGCGTCGGCCCAGGCCGCCGCCCTCGTGCAGTTCCGCATCGACTCGATGATCGTGCCGACCGTGCTGTACGGCCGCCATCCCGGCTGGGGCATTCCCGGCGGCGCGCCGGCCCCCATCGAGGTGATGGAGGGCATGCTCGACGGCATCGAGGCCAACGGCCTGTTCGGCCTGACCGACGTGGTCATCACGGGCTATTTCGCCAGCGCCGCCCAGGTGCGCGCCGCGGCCCGCACCATCGACGCCGTGCGCGCCGCCCCGCGCGACGGCGCCGCCGCCCGCAAGCCGACCGTGATCATCGACCCGACCATGGGCGACGCCGGCAAGGGCCTCTACGTCCCGGCCGAGGTGGCCGAGGCCATCGCCGCCGACCTGATCCCCCGCGCCGACATCGTGGCCTGCAACGCCTGGGAGCTTCAACGCCTGACCGGCACGGACTCGCGCGATCCGCAAGCCGCCGTGCGGGCGGGGCGTCTGCTGAACAAGCCGACCCTGGTGTCGTCCGTGCAGAGAGGGAACGAGATCGGCGTCGTCTATGTCGACCGCAAGGAAGCCTGGCTGGCGGCCCACGCCAAGGCCGAGCGCTCGCCCAGCGGCACCGGCGACCTGCTGACCGCCCTCTACGCCGCCTCGATCCTGGAAGGCCAGACCATCTCGTACGGCCTGGCCCGCGCCGTCGGCGGCGTGGCCGAGACGGTGACGGCGGCCAACATCTGGAACGCCCCCGAACTGCCGATCGTGGCCATGGCCGCGCGCATCAAGCAGACCTCGCCGACCGTGCGGATCGAAAGGCTGGCCTAACCGCCGAAATGCGCGGCTAGGTTCGTCAGCACCAGGTCGGCCATGGCCTTGCGGCCCTCTATCGTCGCGCTGCCGGTGTGGGGTTGCAGCACCACGTCGTCGCGATCCAACAAGGCGGCGGGAACGTGCGGCTCGTCCGCGAAGACGTCCAGCGCCGCTCCGGCGATGACGCCGGCCTCCAGCGCCGCGATCAGGGCCGCCTCGTCGACCACCGAACCCCGTGAGACGTTGATCAGCAGGCCGCGCGGACCCAGGGCTTCCAGCACGGCGGCGTCGACAAGGGCCTGCGTGCCCGACCCGCCGGCGGTGGCCACGAACAGCACCTCGACGCTGCGCGCCAGGTCCAGCGGGCTGGCGGCATAGGCGTAGGGCGCGTCGTCCACGGGCCGACGGCTGTGATAGGCGACCTGGGCGGCGAAGGGCGCGACGCGCGCGGCGATGGCCCGGCCGATCTGGCCCAGCCCCAGCACCCCGACGCGCCGGCCGCTGGCGCGCGAGGCCAGCGGCGGGTTGGCCCCCGGCGTCCACTGGCCCGCGCGCACGAAGCGGTCGCCGACCATCATCCGCCGCGACAGGGCCAGCCACAGGCCGACGGCCAGGTCGGCGACGTCGTCGGTGAGCACGCCGGGGGTGGTCGTCACCGCCACCCCGCGCGCGGCGGCCACGTCGAGATCGACCGCGTCCAGCCCGACCCCGTTGACCGCCACGATCTCCAGCGCCGGCAGCCGGGCCCAGAGGTCGGCCGGGACACCGGTCTGGCCGCCGGTGACGATCCCGCGCACCTTGGGACCGACCGACGCCAGCAGGGCCTCGGGATCGGCGGCCCGGTGCAGGCGGTGAACGACGTAGCGGGCGTCCAGGGCGGCCTCCAGGCTTTGCGAGAACGGCTGCAGCGACAGCAGGTCGACGGCCATGGGCGGACTCCGGGCGGGACGTTATCCTCCGATGGCAAACCCGGCCGGCCTGGGCTAGACGAAATCGCATGACCGTCGACATCACCGGCTTCTGCCCCGACCGCTTTTCCGCCGTCCGCGACGCGTTCGCGGCCAATTTCGAGAACGCCGGCGAGCTGGGCGCGCGCTTCAGCCTGGCCGTCCATGGCGAGGTCGTCGTCGACCTGATGGGCGGCTTCGCGGACCGCAAGCACGAGGTCGCCTTCGGGCCCGACACGCTGACGCCGCTGTTCTCGACCACCAAGGCCGTCGCCGCCCTGCTGATCGCCCGGCTCGTCGACCAGGGCAAGCTGACCTACGACCAGACGGTGGCCTCGGTCTGGCCGGAGTTCGCGCAAAACGGCAAGCAGGACGTCACGGTCGGCCAGGTGATGTCGCACCAGGACGGGCTGTCGGGCTTTCCGGACGAGACCGACCCGTCGATCTGGTTCGACTGGCAGGCCACCACCGCCAAGCTCGCCGCCATGGCGCCGCTGTGGCCGGTTGGCTCGGCCAGCGGCTACCACCCGGTGACCTTCGGCTTCACGGCCGGCGAGATCTTCCGCCGGGTCGACGGCCGGACCATGGGCGCGGCGCTGCGCGAGGACCTGGCCCAGCCGCTGGACCTGGATATCTGGATCGGCCTGCCCGACAGCGAGCACGCCCGCTGCGCCGAACTGATGCGTCCCACGGCGCTGCCGAAGTTCGGCGAGATCAACGAGGCCGTGAAGGCCGCCTTCATGACCAAGTGGGCGGCGCCCGGCGGACGCGGCACGGCGGACTGGCGGCGGGCCGAAATCCCGTCGGCCAACGGCCACGCCACCGCCCCGGCCCTGGCCCGTCTGATGGGCGCCCTGGCGTCCGGCGGCGAGCTGGACGGCGTCCAGGTGCTGTCGCCGGCCCTGATCGTCCAGGCGAGCGCCGAGCGGATCGTCGGCCAGGACCTGGTCCTGCCTTATGTGATCAGCTGGGGCGCCGGCTTCATGCGCAACACGCCCAACTTCTTCTACGGCCCGAATCCGGACGCCTTCGGCCACAGCGGCTGGGGCGGCTCGTGCGCCTTCGCCGATCCGGCGCGCGGCGTGTCGGGGGCCTATGTGATGAACAAGCAGGGGACCGAGCTGATCGGCGACCCGCGCGCCGTGCGCCTGATCCAGGCGGCCTACACCGCGCTCTAGCGGCTTCGGAGATCAGCATGGGCAAGGCCGGGATCGCGAGAGTCGTCGGACTGGCCGGCCTGGCCTGGGTCTCGACCGCCCACGCCGAGGACGCCGCCCGCGCGTTCTGCGCCGACCGGCCGGGCAAGGGCTCGCCGCCTTGCGTGCTCGACGCCGGACGCTTCCAGGCCGAGCTGGGCGTGGCCGACGGCGCCTGGAGCCGGGGCGGCGGGGTCTCGACCGACGACGAAACCTACGGGGCGCTCGAGCTGCGGCTGGGCCTGACGCCGATGCTGGAAGGCCAGTTGGCCTGGAGCGCCCACGAACGGGTTCGCCAAGAGGATCGGGCGACCGGCGACGCCTCCACGGCGAAGGGGGAGGGCGACCTGACCCTCAGCCTGCGCTGGTCGCTGCGCAATCCCGGCGGCGACGGCGTCTCGGTCGCCTTGCAGCCCTTCGTCTCCGCCCCGACGGGAACGGGCGGGATCGGCGATCGCGTATGGCTGGGCGGGGTGATCGCGCCGGTCTCCCTGCCGCTGAACGCCGACTGGTCGCTGGCCCTGTCGCCCGAGCTGAGCGCGCGGCCGGACGCCGACGGTTCGGGACGTCACGCCGGGTTCGGCGGCGCGGTCGGGGTGGGGCGTTCGTTCGGTCCGCTGGCCCTGGGCGCCGAGCTGTGGGCCGACCGCGACGAGAATCCGTCGGGCGGCGTCACCTCGGCCAGCTTCGACCTGACGGCCGCCTGGACCCTGCGGTCGGTCAAGGACCTGCAGCTGGACGCCTCGGCCTATGTCGGGCTGAACCGCGCCACGCCGGACCTCGAACTGGCGGTGGGCGTGGCCAAGCGGTTCTAGGTCTCGGCGCGCGACTTGGGCGCGATCATCAGCCACCCCACGACGCCGGCCGCCACGGCCATCGTGGCGCTGATCGCCATCACCCACGGATAGCCGTGGGGGCCCGGCGCGAAATAGATCAGGCCCAGCACCGCCACCGCCAACAGGCCGGCGATGCGGGCGACGGCGTTGTTGACGCCCGAGGCGACGCCGGCGTGGCTGGCGGCCACGGCGCTCATCACCGTGTTGGTCAGGGGCGCCACCGCGAGGGTCATGCCCAGGGCGACCACCAGCAGGCCGGGCAGGACGCCGGTCCAGAAGCCCGAGCCGATCCAGGGCGCGCCCAGCAGGCCGAAACCGATCCCGGCCAGGATCGGCCCGACCGTCAGCATCGGCCGGGGCCCGAACCGGTCGGCCAGCCGGCCCGCCAGGCCCGACAGGCTGCCCATGATCAGCGAGAACGGCAGCAGGGTCGCCCCGGCTTTGGCCGCCGAATAGCCGTGGCGGGCGATCAGCTCGTACGGCAGGAAGAACAGGGCGCCGGTCAGGCCGAAATATAGCGCCAGGGTCAGCAGGTTGGCGCCGCTGAAGGTCCGCGAGCGATAGAGCGCCAGCGGCATCATCGGGTGTTTCTCGCGCGCCTGGCTGACCAGGAAGCCCGCCAGCAGGGCCGCGCCGGCCGCCMGCGCGGCCCACACCGCGCCGCTGGTCCAGCCGCGTTCGCCCGCCGCCGTCAGGCCCCAGGTCACCGCGCCCAGGCCGGCGGCGGCCAGGACCGCGCCGCGCCAGTCCAGGTGCTCGACCTCCGGGTCGCGGCTCTCGCGCACCGCCGCCAGGGCCAGCCCGATGGTGGCGGCGGCCAGTGGGATGTTGATCAGGAAGATGGCGCGCCACGAGACGTGGTCGACCAGCCAGCCGCCCAGCACCGGGCCGATCGCCGTGGTCACCGCCCCGAACCCGGCCCAGGCGCCGATCGCCGCGCCGCGTTCGTCGTCGTCGAAGGTCGAGCCCAGGATCGCCAGGCTGGCGGGCACCAGCATGGCCGCGGCGATCCCCTGCACCGCCCGGGCGGCGATCAGCCAGCCCGCGTCGGGGGCCAGGGCGCAGCCCAGCGAGGCCGCCGCGAACAGCAGGACGCCGATCACGAACACTCGCCGCCGTCCGTAGCGGTCGCCGGCCGAGCCGCCGATCAGCACCAGGGCGCCCAGCAGCAGCAGGTAGGCGTTGACGATCCACTGCACCTGGGCGGCGTCGGCCTTCAAGGCGGTCCGCATGGCGGGCAGCGCGACATTGACCACCGAGCCGTCGATGAAGGCCATGCTCGAGCCCAGGACCGTGGCGGCCAGGGCGAGGCGCTTACGGGGCGTCGAGCCGTCCGGACTGGCGGCGCGGATGACGCCTTCGTCGCAGGGAGGATGTTGCGGACCGGCCATGGGCGCGAGCATGGCCCAAGGCCGGCCCCCGCGCCAAGTCTTGACCCGAGGACTGCTGTCAGGCTCTGGCCAGCAGGGCGGCCATCGCCTCTTCCTGGCGGGTCAGCATCGAGCGCCCCTTGTTGCGCGTCAGCGGCGCGGCCTGGCCGGTCAGCAGTAGGCGTCTCCGGCGTGGCCGATCCAGCCCTCGCAGCCGTCGAACGGATTGTCGTAGCCCTCGGTCCCGGTCAGGGTCTGGACGCCTAGGCCGTAGGCGCGGATCAAGCCGCCATAGCCTTCGCCGTTGGGGCGGGCCGGATCGAACCGCCAGGTCGGCGTGGTCATGGCTTCGAAGGTCTCGGACTTCAGGATCGGGGCGCCGCGCCGGGCCAGCAATCGGCCGATCTTTTCCAGGTCTTTGATCGAGGCCCGCAGGCCGCCCTGCGGCGCGAACACGAAGCCGTTCTCGCCGGGGACATAGCTGTCCAGCGAACGTCCCGCCGCCTCGGCGCCGACGCGGACGGCGGCCTGGGGCGCGGGCGGCAGGGTCTGGTCCAGCTGGGCGACCCAGGGTCCGGCGGCGTCCCACGGCCCGTCGTCGGACGGAGCCTTGCGATAGAGCACGGCGCGCCGGTCACGGACCGCCTGCGAGACGCCGCTCCAGTTGAAGCCGCCCTTCAGGTCCAGAGGCTCCAACACCCGGGCGGCCATGAACCGGTCGAAGCGCTGGCCCGACAGGCGCTCGATCAGCTGGGCGACCACGGCGTAGTTGACGTCGGCATAGGCGAACCAGTCGCCCGGCGCTTCTTCGGCCGGACCGAACCAGGCGCCGTCGTCCCACTGGACGCCGCCGGGCGTCAGGGCCGCGCTCAGCGGGCGGCCGAAGACCACCGGATAGCTGGGGCCGTTGCGCAGGCCGCTGGTGTGCGACATCAGCCGGCGCGGGGTGATCGCCGCCTGGGGGAAGCGCGGATGGCGCAGGGACCAACCGAGAATGTCGGAAACGTCGTCGTCCAGCCCGACCTTGCCGGCCTCGACCAGGGTCATGAAGCCGATCGCCGTGACCAGCTTGGAGATCGAGGCGATGCGGGCGGGGGAGCCCGGGGTCATGGCCCGGCCGCTCGCGACGTCGGCCAGGCCGCGCGCCACGGTCCGCACAGCGGGCTTGGCCGGATCGCGGAAGGCGACCCCGGCCAGGGCCGGGACGGCGGCCTCGGGCTCGCCCTCGCCGGCCAATAGGTCGTCCAGCGGATCGCGCGCCCCGCCGGTCAGGGCCAGGGCGCCGGCGGCGGCGAGCAGGGAACGTCGGGTCGGCATGCGGCGGCTCTCGTGGACGCCGCAGCCTAGCCGGTGTTCGAAACCGCCGTCATCCCCCGAACCGGTCGAGGGATGACGCATCGGGTCAGGCCGTCGCCAGCACGCGCGTGCGCTTCCACGCCCCGTAGGCGAAGACCGCCACGCCCAGCCAGATGAACACGAACGACAGGGCCCGCATCGGCGTGAAGGCCTCGCCCAGGATGACGCCGATCAGGAACTGGATCGTGGGCGCGATGAACTGCAGGAAGCCCATGGCGCTGAGCGGCATGCGACGCGCCGACCAGGCGAACAGGGCCAGGGGCACGACCGTGGCCGGTCCGGCGATCAGCAGCATGGTGGTGACCCCGGCCCCCGTCGCGAAGTGGCCGACGCCGGTCGCCTGCAGGTGCAGCACGTACAGCAGGCCCGGCACGGCCAGATAGGCGCATTCGATGAACAGGCCCGTCTGGGCGTCGGCCTTCACCTGCTTCCGCAGGATGGCGTAGGCGCAGAAGCTGAAGGCCACGCCCAGCGAGATGATCGGCAGGTGGCCCAGGGCCGCGGTCTGGATCGCCACGCCGATCACGGCCAGGCCGATGGCGATCGCGCCCTCGCGGCTGATCCGCTCGCGGAACAGGATGGCCCCGGCCGCCATGTTCATCAGCGGGTTGATGTAATAGCCCAGGCTGGTCTCGATCACGTGGCCGGCGTTGACCGCGAACACGTAGATCGACCAGTTGGTGAAGATGGCCGCCGTCGAACAGGCCAGCACCAGCATGGTCTTGGGCTGGCGCAGCACGGCCATCACCTGCCCGCCCTGGCGGGCCAGCAGCACGGCCAGGAACGCCCAGGGCGCGGCCCACAGGGTGCGGTGGGCGATCATTTCCCAGGAGCCGACGCCCAGATTGGCCAGCAGGTGGAAGTACAGCGGCAGGAAGCCCCACAGCAGGTAGCAGCCCACCGCCGCGATCAACGCCGTCCGGGCTTCGTCCGGGCTCTTGGTCGTCAAGTCCGCCGACATCGCGTCGTTCCCCTCGGATCTCAAAAGAATCGCAAATGAAAAAGGGCTCCCGGGACCTTAAGTCCCGGGAGCCCCTGAAATCGTCCACCCGCTTGTTGCGGAGGGCGGTTTAGGCCGGGAGTTTCTGCTTGATGAGACCCTTCTCATGCAGCAGCTGCGCGATCTGCACGGCGTTCAGCGCCGCGCCCTTGCGCAGGTTGTCGGCCACGCACCAGAGCGCGATGCCGTTTTCCACGGTCGGGTCGGTGCGGATGCGCGAGACATAGACCGGGAACTCGCCGGCCGATTCCTTCGGCGTCATGTAGCCGCCGTCCTCGCGCTTATCGACCACCTGCACGCCGTCGGCGTCGCGCAGGATCTCGCGGACGTCGTMCTCGTCCAGCGGGGTCTCGAACTCGATGTTCACCGACTCGGCGTGGCCGACCATGACCGGCACGCGCACGCAGGTGGCGGTCAGCTTGATCGACGGATCCAGGATCTTCTTGGTCTCCATCATCATCTTCCACTCTTCCTTGGTGAAGCC
Source organism: Caulobacter sp. P1_D6 (assembly GCF_056406095.1). NCBI lineage: Bacteria > Pseudomonadati > Pseudomonadota > Alphaproteobacteria > Caulobacterales > Caulobacteraceae > Caulobacter > Caulobacter sp. P1_D6. Next base: position 46,128 of record NZ_JBFUAW010000038.1, read on the forward strand.
GTCTTCCATGAAGACGTCGATGTGGGGGATGACGTTGAAGGCGATCTGCTTGGTGAATTTCTTCGGAGCCGGGGCGCCCAGGACGAACACGCCCTTGGTCTGCTCCCACAGCTCGTCCATGCCTTCCTTGCCCGCGCCCGAGACCGACTGGTAGGTCGAGACGACCACTCGCTTGATCTTGGCTTCGGCGTGCAGGGGGGCCAGCACCACCACCAGCTGCGCCGTGGAGCAGTTGGGGTTGGCGATGATGTTCTTGGGCAGCTTGTTGACGGCGTCCGGGTTCACTTCCGGCACCACCAGCGGCACGTCCGGATCCATCCGGAAGTGGCTGGAATTGTCGATGACGATCGGACCGGCCGCGCCGATCTTCTCGCCCCAGGCCTTGGAGATGGCGCCGCCGGCGCTCATCAGCACGATGTCGACCTTGGAGAAGTCGAACTGCTCCAGGTCTTCGCAGTGCAGGGTCTGGCTGCCGAACGAGACTTCCACGCCGATGGATTTGCGCGAGGCGATGGCATGCATCTTCTCCACGGGGAACTTCAGTTCCTCGAGGATATTGAACATCTCACGGCCCACATTGCCCGTGGCGCCGACCACGGCGACCCGGTAACCCATCGCAGCCTCCAATTCGTACTTGAGCCCGCCATCGGCGGCGGGAGCGGACCCGTTACGCCCGGGAAGCCGCATAAGCAAGAACAGGCTTTCTAATGCGATGCTTAGCGCAGGGGGTTCGGGGAAGATTTCACCCCGCCTGCGTGGATTCTGCATCGGGTAGGGGAAAACGCTACCGCTTCTCGGCCTTCAGGAAGTCCACGAACGCCCGCAGCGGCGCGGGCATGTGGCGGCGGCTGGGATAGTAGAGATACGGCCCGCTGAACGGCGGCAGCCAGTCGTCCAGCACGGTCTCCAGTCGCCCGGCGGCGATGGAATGGGCGACGAAGCCCTCGAAGGTGGCCAGCAGGCCCAGTCCCGCCTCGACGGCGGCCAGTTCCAGCTCGCCGCTGTTGGTGATCAGCGGTCCGTCGGGCTGGACCTTGATCACCTCGCCGTCCTTCTCGAACTCCCAGGCGTAGCTGGACCCGCTGGGGAAGCGGTGGCGGATGCAGGGGTGGTTCAGCACCTCGCGCGGATGGGTCGGGCGGCCGTGCTCGGCGAAATAGGCCGGAGAGCCGACCACCACGAAACGCTGCGGCCCGGCCAGGGGCACGGCGATCATGTCCTTCTCCAGCCGCTCGTCATAGCGCGCTCCGGCGTCGAAGCCCGCGGCCAGCACGTCGACGAAGGCCTCCTCGACGCTGACCTCGACCCGGATTCCCGGATGAGCGGCCAGGAAGCGGGGGATCAGGTCGGGAAAGACGATCCGCGACACCGCGCCCGGCACGTTCAGCTTCAAGACGCCGATCGGGCTGTCGCGGAAGGCGTTGATCTCGTCCAGGGCCAGGCCGACGTCGGCCAGGGCGGGGGTCAGGCGGGCCAGCAGCCGCTCGCCGGCCTCGGTCGGGGTGACGCTGCGGGTGGTGCGGTTCAGCAATCGCACGCCCAGGTCGGCCTCCAGCCGGCGCAGGGCTTCCGACAGCGACGAGGCCGAGACCCCGCGCTGGGCGGCCGCGCCCCGGAAGCTGCGGGCCCGGGCCACGGCTGTGAAGGCGTCTAGATCGGCGAGGTCGGGCTGGGCCATTGTGCTATTTTCCGAACAGCTCGTGCGGCAATGACCGGATTATCGCACGCGAGGCGGCGGCGCATAGTCCCCGCCATCGAACACGCACGCTTTCGGAGACTCCCCCATGCAAACGCGTCAACTCGGCAAGAGCGGCCCGGTCGTCTCGGCCCTGGGCCTGGGCGCCATGGGCATGTCGGGCATGTACGGCCCGGCCGACCGCGCCGAGAGCCTGGCCACGATCGACGCGGCCCTGGAGGCCGGGATCACCCTGATCGACACCGGCGACTTCTACGGCATGGGCCACAACGAGATGCTGATCGGCGAGGCCTTGCGCGGTGGCCTCCTTAAAGGAAATAGGCGCGACAAGGCGATCCTCAGCGTCAAGTTCGGCGCCCAGCGCGATCCCGGGGCCGGCTGGATCGGCTTCGACGGCCGCCCGGCGGCGGTGAAGACCTCGCTGGCCTATACGCTGCAGCGCCTGGGCGTCGACCACATCGACATCTATCGCCCCGCCCGCCTGGACCCCGTCGTGCCGATCGAGGACACGGTCGGGGCCATCGCCGACATGGTCAAGGCCGGCTATGTGCGCCACATCGGCCTGTCGGAAGTGGGCGCCGAGACCATCCGCAAGGCCCACGCCGTCCATCCGATCGTCGACCTGCAGATCGAATATGCGCTGATCACCCGCGGGGTCGAGGACAAGATCCTGCCGGTGCTGCGCGAGCTGGGGATCGGCATGACCGCCTACGGCGTGCTGTCGCGCGGCCTGATCAGCGGCCACTGGGACAAGGACCAGGGCAAGGCCAAGGGCGACTTCCGGGCCGGCGGTCCACGCTTCCAGGGCGAGAACGTCGACAAGAACCTGGCCTTGGTCGAGGCGTTGCGGAAGATCGCCGACGCCAAGGGCGTCAGCGTCGCCCAGATCGCCATCGCCTGGGCGGCCGCCCAAGGGGACGACATCGTGCCGCTGGTCGGGGCCCGCACCCGCGCACGCCTCTCCGAGTCGCTGGGCGCGCTGGACGTGACCCTGTCGGCCGGCGACCTGGCCGCGATCGAGCAGGCCGTGCCCAAGGGCGCGGCGGCCGGCACGCGCTATGCCGAAGCCCAGATGGCCCACCTCGACAGCGAGCACTGACTGGTTCGCCGGCTCCCGTTTTCAAGGGTGGGCGGATGAAAATTTCGGTCTGTTATTGGCCGCGAAGCTGGGTTTAGCTTCGCGGCCATGATCGAAGCTCTGCTGAAAAAGATGGTCAAGGTGGGCGACCTGACGGTCCACCTGCCCAACGGTTCGACGACCAAGGCCGGCGACGGCTCGGGTCCGCCGGTGACGATGCGCGTCAACGGCCGCGGCCTGCGCCGCCTGGTCGCCAATCCCAGCCTGGGTCTCGGCGAGGCCTATATGGAAGGCGACCTGAAGATCGAGCAGGGCACGCTGTGGGACCTGCTGGAGATCGTCGGCAAGAGCGGCGGGCGCACGCCCAAGCGCGGCACGCCGCTGAAGCGGGCCCAGAAGGCGATCAAGCGCTCGGTGCAGTCGGTCAACGACCGCATCGCCTCGCGCCGCAACGTCGCCCACCACTACGACGTCTCCAACGAGCTCTATAAGCGCTTCCTCGACAAGGACATGCAGTACAGCTGCGCCTATTTCGCGCGGCCGGACATGACCCTGGAAGAGGCCCAGGCCGCCAAGAAGGCCCACATCGGCGCCAAGCTGAACATCACGCCCGGCATGAAGGTGCTGGACATCGGCTCGGGCTGGGGCGGCATGTCCCTGACCCTGGCGGCCGACCATGGGGCGAAGATGACCGGGGTCACCCTGTCGACCGAGCAACTGGCCCTGGCCACCGAGCGCGCCGAGAAGGCCGGCCTGTCCGACCAGGTCGAATTCCGGCTGACCGACTATCGCGACCTGGACGAGACCTTCGACCGCATCGTCTCGGTCGGCATGCTCGAGCACGTCGGCGCGCCGAACTTCCAGACCTATTTCGACACCGTCAAACGCCTGCTGGCCGACGACGGCAGCGCGGTGATCCACTCGATCGGACGGATGTCGGGCCCCGGCGCGACCAACGCCTTCACCGCCAAGTACATCTTCCCGGGCGGCTACATCCCGGGCCTGTCGGAGATCGTCAAAGCCGTCGAGGCCGCGGGCTTGTGGATCACCGACATCGAGATCCTGCGCCTGCACTATGCCGAGACCTGCAAGCACTGGCGCATGCGGTTCCTGGCCGATCCGGACATCCCCGCCATGTTCGACGAGCGGTTCCGGCGGATGTGGGAGTTCTACCTGTGCGGGGCCGAGCTGGGCTTCCGCTACGGCGGCCACATGGTGTTCCAGATCCAGGTGGCCAAGAAGGTCGGCGCCCTGCCGATCACCCGGGACTACATGTTCGACGGCGAACGGCGCTAGCGGCGCCGTACTTGCGCCCAATTGCAGGGCGTTGATGACCTTCAGTTGAGTGGCGTGGCGTTCTCCCTGGGTGTGACACGGAGAGTCCCGATGATCCGGTTCGGCCTGCTGCTCGCGGCCTTCATGATGCTGCTGGCGGTCCCGCCCGCCCTGGCCCAGAGCCAGGTGCGCGACTTCGAGGTCGCGTCGAAGGCCTTCGACGGGAACAAGCTCGGGATCAGCGGCCAGCGGCGCGTGCGGGTCTATCTGCCCGACGGCTACGAGGCCTCGGGCCGGCGCTACCCGGTGATCTACTACCTGCACAACATCTTCGAGGACGAGCGCGCGGCGTTCGACCAGCACGATCTTCGGGGGCTGCTGGACCGGGCGATCAAGGCGGGGACGATCCCGCCGGTGATCGTGGTCGCCGCCGACTTCAGCACGCCGCTGGGCGGATCGATCTACGCCAACTCGCCGGTCACGGGGAACTGGCGCGACTTCATGGTCAAGGATCTGGTCCCGTGGACCGACGGCCGGTTCCGCACCCTGGCCAGCCGCGACTCGCGGGGCCTGGCCGGCGACCGGATGGGCGGGCACGGGGCCATCGCCTTCGGCATGCGCCATCCGGACGTGTTCGGCGCGGTCTACGCCCTGCATCCGGTCGGCACGGGCCTGGGGCTGCAGACCATGTCCTCGCGCCCGAACTTCGACCTGCTGCAGGGCGCCAAGTCGCTGGACGACCTGAAGGCCGACCCGTTCTCCCAGCTGTTCACCGCCATCTACCAGGCCCACCTGCCCAATCCGGCCAAGCCGCCGCTCTATGTCGACCCGCCGGCCCGCAAGGTGGACGGCAAGCTGATCATCGACGCGGCCCTGACCGAGAAGCTGATCGACAGTTTCGCGCTCGAACGCTCGGTGGGACGCTACGCCGACAACCTCAGGACCCTGCGCGGCTTCAAGTTCGACTGGACGCGGGGCGATCCCAATCCCGACCACGTGGTCTCCAACCAGGCCTTCTCGCGCCTGCTGACCGAATACGACGTGCCGCACGAGGCCGAGGAGTATGTCGGCGGCTGGGGCGACCGCACCTGGGGCGAGACGGGGCGGGTCCGGACGGATTTGCTGCCGTTCTTCGCCCAGACGCTGATGTTCGAGGGAGGTTAGGCCCTCCCCCATGGGGGAGGCGATCGCGCGGCGATCGGTGGGGGGATATTGTCGAGCGATCGAACCTGTGCGACCAGCGCCCGATCACCCCCKCCGTCGGCTTCGCCGACACCTCCCCCACAGGGGGAGGGCCGTCAGCCTCAAGGACTCCCCATGGGCCAGTTTCGCGCGGCCGACCTTCTTCGCCGCAAGCCCGTGGGCCGGGTCGTCGCCGAGGGCGGCGAGCATCTTCCGGAAGACCACGCCATTGGGGGCCTGCACCGCACGATCGGCCTGTTCCAGCTGACGATGCTGGGCGTCGGGGCCACGATCGGCACCGGCATCTTCGTGGCCCTGACCACGGCCGTGCCGGCCGCCGGACCGGCCGTGATCGTCTCGTTCGTGATCGCCGGGATCACCGCGGCCCTGACGGCCCTGTGCTATGCCGAGCTGGCCTCGACCATCCCGGTGTCGGGTTCGTCCTACAGCTACGCCTACGCCACCCTGGGCGAGTTCGTGGCCTTCCTCGTCGGGGCGTGCCTCCTGCTGGAATACGCGGTCTCGGCCTCGGCCATCGCCGTGGGCTGGGGGCAGTATCTGAACGAGATGTTCTCCGACCTGATCGGCTGGCGCATGCCCGACGCCATCGCCAAGGCCCCCGGCGCGGGCGGGGTGTTCAACCTGCCGGCCGTGGTGCTGGTCGGCGCCTGCCTGATCCTGCTGCTGCGCGGGGTGAAGGAGTCGGTGAGCGTCAACGCCGTGCTGGTGGTGTTGAAGTTGCTGGTGCTGCTGTTCTTCGTGGTCATCGCCTTCAGCGGTTTCCACGCCGGCAACCTGACGCCGTTCGCGCCGATGGGCATGGCCGGGATCGGGGCGGCGGCCTCGTCGATCTTCTTCTCCTATATCGGCATCGACGCGGTCTCGACGGCCGGCGACGAGGTCAAGGACCCGCGCCGCACCCTGCCGCTGGGCATCATCCTGTCCCTGCTGATCGTCACCGGCGTCTACATCCTGGTGGCCCTGGCCGCCGTCGGGGCCCAGCCCTGGACGGCCTTCGCGGGGCAGGAAGCCGGGCTGGCGGTGATCCTGCGCAACCTGACCGGCCAGGCCTGGACCTCGCTGATCCTGTGCGTCGGGGCCATCGTCTCGATCTTCTCGATCACCCTGGTGGTCATGTACGGCCAGACCCGCATCCTCTACGCCATGAGCCGCGACGGCCTGCTGCCCAAGCTGTTCCAGCGGGTGAACCCGAAGACCCAGAGCCCGGACCTCAACACCTGGATCGTCGCGGCCTTCATCGCCCTGCTGGCCGCCTTCGTGCCGCTGGACACCCTGGTCAACCTGACAAGCATGGGCACGCTGATCGCCTTCGCCATCGTCTCGCTGGGGGTGATCATCCTGCGGCGGACCCAGCCGGACCTGCCGCGCGGCTACCGCGTGCCGCTCTATCCGGTCGTGCCGATCGTCAGCGTCGCTTTCTGCGGCTACCTGATCATCGGCCTGCCGCTGGACACCTGGATCCTGTTCGCGATCTGGGCGGCGGCGGCGTGCCTGATCTATTTCGGCTATTCGTTCAGGCGTTCCAGGCTGAATCTCACCTCGTGAGCCTGGTCGTCGCCGGGTGGCGAGCCCCGGCGACCGCGCCTCAGTAGAACAGGAAAAGATCCGACGACAGATCGGCGACGTGAAGATCCAGAAGTCCGATATAGGCCCCGCCTCCGAGGTCCACGCGCATGTCGGTCGCGCTGGTGTTCTGAACGTGGAGCAGAAGGCTCGCGAAATCGACGATGCCGGAGCCATTGACGTTCTTCTGGATGGCGATCACGTCATGATCGGCGCCGTGCGCCTTGAAGTCCATGATCAGATCCGAACCCGAACCATTGTCGAACGCGAACCAGTCCGCGCCCGCGCCGCCGTAGAGACGGTCGTTCCCGCCGCCGCCGACGATGCGGTCGTCCCCGCCGAGGGCGTAGATCACCTCGCCGCCGTCGCCGCCGTAGAGAACATCCTTGGCGTCGGTGGCCACCACGCCCTCCAGGCCCGAAAGGCGATCGCCTTCGCTGGTCAGCCCGTTCTTGAGATCGACCACGACGCCCAGCGCGCCAGGCAGGTCGAAGCGGACGAGGTCGGTCCCGGCGCCGCCGTCGATCACGTCGGCGCCGCCGCCGCCCCAGATCTGGTCGTCGCCGGCCTGGCCATAGAGCATGTTGGCCGCCGCATCGCCCACCAGCACGTCGCTCTCGCCTGACCCCACCACGCCCTCGATCCCCATCAGGAGATCGCCGGCCGCTTCGCCGGTGAAGCCCTGTCCGAGCGACAAGTCCACACGCACCGAGCCGGAGGCGTCGTAGCGCCCCAGATCGACGCCGTCGCCGCCGATCAGGATGTCGCCGCCCGCGCCGCCGTAGAGGTGATCGTTGCCGACGCCGCCGTCGAGGCGGTCGCCGCCGGCCTCGCCGCGCAGCACGTCGTCACCGGCCTGGCCGTAGAGGGTGTTGTCGCCGCCGTCGCCGGTCAGGGCGTCGCCGAAGGCCGAGCCCACCACGCCCTCGATCGACGAGAAGCTGTCGCCGAACGCCTCGCTGGAAAAGCCGCCGCGGGCCAGGTCGACGGTGATCGCGCTCGCCGCGAAGTCATATCGCGCGAAATCATAGCCGGCCCCGCCGACCAGCGAGTCCGCTCCGGCGCCGCCATAGAGGTGGTCGCCTCCATCGCCGCCGTCCAGCGTGTCGTTGCCAAGCTCGCCGCTCACGATGTCGTCGCCGGCCTGTCCGTAGAGGACATTGTTCGCGGCGTCGCCGAAGAGGGCGTCATTGAACGCGCTTCCGACGGCGCCCTCGATCTGCGCGTAGGAATCGCCCTCGGCGTAGCCGCCGGCCCCGGCGCCGCTGGTGAGGTTGACCAGCACGCCTTGGGTGGAGCTGTCATAGCGGGCCAGATCGAAGCCCGCGCCGCCGTCGAGGACGTCCGCGGCCGCGTTGGCGTAGAGGTGGTCGTGGCCCTGGCCGGCCGACAAGCGGCTGGCGCCCGACCCGGCGTAGAGGATGTCGTCGCCCCCGCCGCCGTCCAGGGTGGTGCGGCCCGACAGCCCGCCTATCAGCACGTCGCCATAGGCGGTGCCCTTCACGCCCTCGATGCTGACCAGGGTGTCGAGGCCGGCGGCGAGCGTGTCCTGCGGACCGCTGGCGGCCAGGTTGATCCTGACGCCGGAGGTCGCCGTTTCGTAGCTCGCCGTATCGAAACCGTCGCCGCCGTCGAGCAGGTCGGCGCCCTTTCCGCTTATCAGCAGATCGTCGCCGCCGCGGCCGTGAAAAGCGGCTCCGCCGCCATTATTCGTATACGAATTCACCTCGAAGGTGTTGGCGCCGTCGTCGCCATAGGCCGTGGCCGTGACCCAGGTGTTCACCCCCACGGACACGCGTTCGAAATTATGGATGGAGAGCGTGCTGGCGGCGTCGGACAGCGTATTGGCGGCCAGATCGACCGTGTAGTAGGGCACATAGAGCTGCAGCTTGTCAGTGCCGGCGCCGCCGTCGAAGTCGCCGTCCGTCTTTACGTAGGTGCTCGCCCAGATGTCGATGGTGTCGTCACCGTTCCCCCCATAGGCGCTGCCGCCGGGGCCGATGATTATATAGTCGTCTCCCTCGTCGCCGAAAATCTTGAGGTTGTTGTACATGGCGTCAAAGAAATCGTTCCCGCCGCCGCCGTGCACCTCCACCGCCAGCGGGCCATCCACCGAACGGAAATTGAAGTAGTCATAACCATCCGTTCCGCGGAAGATCTCGAAATTCTGGACCGTGACGGATTTCGGGTCGTTGTAGTCGTGTCGATCTTCAACGACGGCGCTGGTGGCCGAGGTCCAATACCAGGACAAGTATCTGTCGGGCGCCACCGCGCTGAGATCGAGCGTGTCGTCACCCGTCCCGCCGCCGTATTCCGAGCCGTGACTGGTGTAGACGGAGCTCAGGCGAACAGTGTCGTTTCCGGCGCCGCCGTCCACGTGATCGAGGCCGGAACCGGGATCGATATCGTCATTGCCGCCGGTGCCCGAGATCCAGTCGGCGCCGGCCTTGCCGAGGATCACATCGGCGCCTTCGGTCCCGACGATCACGTCGTCGCCGTCGGTTCCTTCGATAGCCATGACTTCCCCCTCCGCACCGACCCCGACACACGGTTAGGTCGGACACTAGCAGCAACGCTCGGGAAAAGGGAAGGTGGGCCGCGCCCGCTACTCCACCGTCACCGACTTGGCCAGGTTGCGCGGCTGGTCGACGTCGGCCCCCTTCACCACGGCCACGTGGTAGGCCAAGAGCTGGATCGGAGCCGACATCACCAGGGTCGAGACCAGCGGGTCGCTGGCCGGGGCGGTGACCACCACGCGGGCGCCGGCCGGGGCGTGCTTGGCGCCTTGCGGGTCGGTGATGAACACCACCTGGCCGCCGCGCGCCATGACCTCGCTCATGTTCGAGGCCGACTTCTCGAAATAGCTGTCGTAGGGGGCCAGGATGATGATCGGGGTCTGGTCGTCGACCAGGGCGATCGGGCCGTGCTTCAGCTCGCCGGCCGCGTAGCCCTCGGCGTGGATGTAGCTGATCTCCTTCAGCTTCAGCGCGCCTTCCAGGGCCAGGGCCGACATCGGCCCGCGGCCCAGGAACAGCACGTCGCGCGCCTTGGCGATGTCGACGGCGATCTCCTTGAGGGCGTCTTCAAGCCCGATGGCCTCGGCGATCAGGCGCGGGGCCTCCAGCATCAGCCGGACCATCCGCTGCTCCTCGGCGTCGTCGATGGTCCCGCGAGCCTTCGCCGCCGCCACCGCCAACGCGATCATCACGCTGACCTGGGCGGTGAAGGCCTTGGTCGAGGCCACGCCGATCTCGGGTCCGCAGTGGATCGGCCAGACCACGTCGACCTCGCGGGCCATCGTCGATTCCTGGGCGTTGACCACCACGGCGCTCTTCATGCCCTTGGCCTTGCAGTAGCGCAGGGCGGCCAGGGTGTCGGCGGTCTCGCCGGACTGCGACATGGCGATGACCAGCGAGCCCGGGCGCAGGGCGGGCTGGCGGTAGCGGAATTCCGAGGCGATCTCGACGTCGACCGGCAGGTCGGCCAGCTGCTCGATCAGGTACTTGCCGATCACCCCGGCGATATAGGACGTGCCGCAGGCGACGATCTGGATGCGCTCCAGGGCCTTGAAGTCCAGCCCGCCGGGCATGGCGGCGCGGGCGGTCAGGGCGTCGACATAGGCCGAGATCGTGCGCTGGCAGCCCTCCGGCTGGTCATGGATCTCCTTCTCCATGAAGTGCCGGTAGTTGCCCTTCTCCATCATCACCGCCGAGGCGGGGACCACCTTGACCGGGCGGACGACGGGCGCGCCCGAGACGTCGAAGATCTTGGCGCTGTCGTGGTCGATGGCGACGTAGTCGCCCTCTTCCAGATAGATCACCCGGTTGGTGAAGGGGCCGACGGCGAGGGCGTCGGAGCCCAGGAACATCTCGCCCTGGCCCTCGCCGACCACCAGCGGGCTGCCGCGACGGGCGCCCAGGATCAGGTCGTCGGCGCCTTCGATCAGCACGGCCAGGGCGTAGGCGCCGGTCAGGCGGTCCAGGGTGGCCTTGAAGGCCTCGAGCGGGGGCAGGCCGGTGGCCAGCTCGGCGTCGATCAGCTGGGCGATGACCTCGGTGTCGGTGTCGCTCTCGAACACCCGGCCCGTGGCGGCCAGCTCGGCCTTCAGCTCGGCGAAGTTCTCGATGATGCCGTTGTGCACCAGGGTGACGCGGCCGGCGGTGTGGGGGTGGGCGTTCTGGACGTTGGGCGCGCCGTGGGTGGCCCAGCGGACGTGGCCGATGCCGTTCTGTCCCGCCAGCGGCTGTTCGGCGAGCAGGGCTTCCAGGTTCTTGATCTTGCCCTGGGCCCGGCGGCGCTCGACCTTGCCCTTCACGACGGCGGCGACGCCGGCCGAGTCGTAGCCCCGGTATTCAAGCCGCTTGAGGCTGTCGACCAGCCGCCCCGTCACGGGCTGGGTACCGACGATGCCGATGATGCCGCACATGGGCCATGATCCTTTGTAGAACGCCGTGCCTGGGACTATTGGTGTCGAGACGGATATTTCGAGCGCCGCCTTTAGCATTCGCTTATCGGCGGCCCTCATAAATCTGCATTTCGGATCGTTTCGCGATCCGACCGAGACCTAATCGAGACAAGATCGAGATCATGAGCAAGCGCGCTTATTTCGGCACCGACGGCATCCGCGGCCAGGCCAACAAGCATCCGATGACCGCCGAAGTCGCCCTGCGCGTCGGCCTGGCGGCCGGCAAGCTGTTCCGCTCGCAGGACGACCGCCGCCACCTGGTGGTGATCGGCAAGGACACCCGCCTGTCCGGCTACATGATCGAGCCGGCCCTGGTCGCCGGTTTCGCCAGCGTCGGCATGGACGTGCGGCTGTTCGGTCCGCTGCCGACCCCGGCCGTGGCGATGATGACCCGCTCGATGCGCGCCGACCTGGGCGTGATGATCAGCGCCAGCCACAACGACTTCGCCGACAACGGCATCAAGCTGTTCGGTCCCGACGGCTACAAGCTGTCCGACGAGCAGGAACTGAAGATCGAGTCCCTGATGGACGAGGGCCTGCAGGAGGGCCTGGCCGAGCCGCGCGACCTGGGACGGGTCAAGCGGGTCGACGACGCCCAGGCCCGCTATATCGAGATCGTCAAGGCGACCTTCCCGCGGCACCTGAGCCTGGCGGGCCTGCGCATCGTCATCGATTGCGCCCACGGCGCGGCCTACAAGGTCGCGCCCGAGGCCCTCTACGAGCTGGGCGCCGAGGTGTTCCCGGTCGGCGTCGCGCCGAACGGCACGAACATCAACGCCGACTGCGGCTCGACCCATCCCGAGACCATGGCCAAGCTGGTGCGCGAGTATCGCGCCGACATCGGCATCGCCCTGGACGGCGACGCCGACCGGTTGGTGATCTGTGACGAGAAGGGCGTGGTGGTCGACGGCGACCAGATCATGGCCATCGTCGCCCTGGCCTTCGCCAAGGCCGGCAGGCTGAACGCCGGCGGCGTGGTCGCCACGGTGATGTCCAACCTGGGCCTGGAGCGGCTGATGGCCGACAACGGCCTGAAGCTGGAGCGCACCTCGGTGGGCGACCGCTATGTGATGGCCCGCATGCGCGAGGGCGGCTTCAACATCGGCGGCGAGCAGTCGGGCCACGTGATCCTGTCGGACTTCTCGACCACCGGCGACGGCCTGATCGCGGCCCTGCAGGTGCTGGCGGTGATGATCCAGAGCGGCAAGCCGATGAGCGCCCTGGGCCGTCAGTTCGAGCCCGTGCCGCAGCTGCTGGAGAACGTCCGCTTCGCCGGCGGCAAGCCGCTGGAGCACAAGACCGTCAAGGAGGCCATCGCCGACGGCGAGAGCCAGCTGAACGGCTCGGGCCGCATCGTGGTCCGCCCGTCCGGCACCGAACCCCTGATCCGCATCATGGCCGAGGGCGACGACCCGGCCCTGGTCAAGAAGGTGGTGAAGTCGATCGTCTCGGCGGTGAAGGCCGTCTGACGGCGCGACCCCCCAAACGACAACGCCCCGAGGGGGAACCTCGGGGCGCGTGCGGAGCCTGAGCGGGGCGACGGCGTCAGGCCGCCGTCTTCCAGTTCGGCTCCAGCACCACATGCGGCGGGCAAGGGGCGATCGCGCCTTGCGGCAGGCCGCGCAGTTCGTTGGCGAAGCCGTGATTGACGTCGCGGTGGTGGGCCTCGTCGGCGCGGACCACCTCGACCACGTCACGCAGCGTGGCGCCGGCGGGCAGGCTCCAGTAGTCCAGCGCGATCTGGGGCGCCGGCACGTTCTGCGACCGGCCCTCGTCGATCTCGGCCAAGTAGTGGGTGTAGCTGATCACCGCCTCCTCCTCGAAATAGCCGACCACGCGGTGGGCGGTCTTGGAGGAGACGAGGTAGAGGCCGAAGAAGAACAGGTAGAACACCCACTGGGCGGCGACGACCACGAAGCGTTCGAACAGCGTGGGCTTGGCGACCTCGATGAAGGTCATCAGGTGCATGCGCTCGTTCTCGGCCTCGTCCATCAGGGTCTTGATCCAACCCTTGTCGCTTTCCATCCGGCGCAGGCACTTCAGGTGGGTCAGGGTGGCGCCGACCATGCCGGGCACGGCGGCGACGGTTTCCAGCACCACCGCGCGGTGGCCGTAGCGCTTGGCGAAGAAGGTGTCGGCGCAGAACCGCAGCGCCTTGACGAAACCATGGGCGACAGCGTCGGAGACGCCCTTGGGCTGGTGGTGAACCATGAGGTCGACGGGCTGGTGGGTCATCGTCTTTGTCCTGAAGTCCCCGAGGCCCGCGCGGCGCGGGAACGGGTTCGACTGACCGCTTGAATAGCCCTGCCATTGATGCGGGAATATTCGGGACCCGCCCCTAAGGGAGTCTGCGCTAAGGGGGTTTGCGTATCCCCCTTAGCGCGCTCTTGCTCCGGGAAGGCGGCGCCTCAGTCGCCGCCGTCCACCCCTTCCACCACCGCCCGCAGATAGTCGACGTGGCGGCGGAAGGCCTTGCGGCCGGCCTGGGTCAGGGCCACGCGGGTGCGCGGCCGCTTGCCGACGAAGTCCTTGGCGATCTCGACATAGCCGGCCTTTTCCAGGGTGCTCAGGTGGCTGCCCAGATTGCCGTCGGTCGCCTGGGTGACGGCCTTGAGCCGCGAGAACTCCACCGGATCGGCGTCGCGCTCGGCGTGGAGCGCGGCCATGATCTTCAGCCGCAGGGGCTGATGGATCAGCTCGTCCAACTCCGCCACGCCTACGCCCTCCGTAGCCAAAGACCGGCCACGATCAGCCCGCCGCCGCCGACCGCCGCCATCCAGAAGGCCAGCCAGGGCTGGAAGAAGAAGTAGCCGACCATGCTGGCGGCGAACACCGCCGTGCCGATCCACAGATAGCGCGGGGCGTAGGCGATGCCGACCCCGGCGTAGATCAGACCCGTCACCACACCCGGATAGGCCAGGGCGACATCGGCCGAGGACGGCTGGAACAGCGCGAAGGTGGCGGCGTAGAAGGCCATGACGGCCAAGACGCCCGCCATGATCTTCCAACTCGTTCCGGCCTTGGCCGCGCCCTTGCCGCCGCGCCGGGCGAGCAGGATCGTCGCCGTGATCCCGACCACGTCCAGCACCAGCCAGACCAGACCCCAGCGCTCGGGCTCCAGCAGCCCCATGGCCGAATAGCCCACCGCCCAGATCACGCCCCAGACCATCAGGATCGGCCCGGCTATGTGATAGCCCTTCAGCAGCCCGCTGCGGCGAGTCGCGCTCTCGATATCGGTCAGCGCGGACGCCGCCTCGCTCTTGGAAATGCCCATCGCACCCCTCCATGAATTGAGCACCCAGAGCGCTCTGTGGTCCAGAGTGACATATCCTTGCGCTCTGTCAAGCAGAGTATTCTGCGCCGGCTCCGACCTCCTCCGGATTCATCCTCGATCCAAGGAACCGTTAGCTCGTCGAACATGTTCAATCCGCATACGACTGTTCAGTTCGGAGCATGGCGATGGCGTCCCTGGCATCTTCTCGGAAGGGCGCGGGCGGCTGGGCCGTCATGCTGCTGGGCGTCGTCCTGGCGCTGATCGGACTGACCCTGACGATCGGCGGCGCCTGGCTCGTCGTGCTGGGCGGCTCGGCCTATTACGTGCTCGCGGGCCTTGGCCTGCTGGTCTCGGGCGTCCTGCTGATCCAGCGCCGGACCCTGGGAGCCTGGATCTACATCGCCGTCTTCGTGCTCACCGTACTGTGGGCGCTGTGGGAGGTCGGGCTGAACGGCTGGGCGCTGGTCCCCCGGGTAATCGCCCCGACCGTGCTCCTGGTCCTGGTGCTGGCCGCCCTGCCAGCGGTCGAGCCCGGTCCGACCGGCCGCCGCAAGTCGCTGGTCGGCTTCGCGGCGCTGGCGGTGTTCGTGATCGTCGGCGGCGTTGTGGTGGCCGGGGCCAACAAGGCCAAGGTCGACGGGCCGCTGCCCGCCGTCGCGGCCATGACCGACAATGACCCTTCGCTGATGCGGGTCGGCGCCGACTGGCCGGCCTATGGCGGCACCTATGCCGGCCAGCGCTATTCGCCCCTGACCCAGCTGAACGCCGGCAACGCCAGGAACCTGACGCGGGTCTGGATGATCCGCACCGGCGACATGCCCAGCGCGGCCGCCGAGGGCAAGTACGGCGCGGAGAACACCCCGCTGAAGGTGGGAAACAGCCTCTACGTCTGCACGCCCAAGAACATCATGATCGCCATCGACGCGGCCACCGGCCAGACCCGCTGGCGCTACGACCCCAAGGTCCCGGACGAGGCCATCCCCTACACCGCCGCCTGCCGGGGCGTTTCCTACTACGCCGCGCCCGGCGTCGATCCCGCCAAGGCCTGCGCGACCCGGATCATCGAGGGCACGCTGGACGCCCGGCTGATCGCCGTCGACGCCCGGACCGGCGTCCCCTGCGCCGACTTCGGGACCAACGGCCAGGTCTCGACCGCCGTCGGCATGGGCCCCTCGGCCGCCGGCATGCTGTCGATCACCTCGGCCCCGACCATCGTGCGCGGCGTGATCGTCACCGGCCACCAGGTGCTGGACGGCCAACGGCGCGACGCGCCGTCGGGCACGATCCAGGGTTATGACGCGGTCACCGGCGCCCTGCGCTGGGCCTGGGACATGACCCGTCCCGACATCACGACCCTGCCGCCCGAGGGCCAGACCTACACCAAGGGCACGCCCAACATGTGGACCACGGCCACCGGCGACGAGGCCCTGGGCCTGGTCTACCTGCCGCTGGGCGTCTCGGCCGCCGACTACTGGAGCTCCAGCCGCTCGGCCCTGGAGAAGCAGTACTCGACCTCGCTGGTCGCCCTGGACGTGACCACCGGCAAGCCGCGCTGGACCTTCCAGACCGTGCGCAACGACGTCTGGGACTACGACCTGGGCTCGCAAGGGACCCTGGTCGATTTCCCGACCGCCGGCGGACCCGTCCCGGCCGTGGTCCTGCCCAGCAAGCGCGGCGACATCTTCGTGCTGGACCGCCGCACCGGCCGGCCGCTGACCGGGGTGAAGGACCAAGCCGTGCCGCAGGGCGGGCTCGAGCCCGAGCAGCGGGCGGCGACCCAGCCGATCTCGCTCTACCACACCCTGCGCAAGCCCGACCTTACCGAGAAGCAGATGTGGGGCATGTCGCCGATCGACCAGATGATCTGCCGCATCCAGTTCAAGCGCGCCAAGTACGACGGCTTCTTCACCCCGCCGGTCGCCGACCGCCGCTACATCGAATACCCGGGTTACAACGGCGGCTCGGACTGGGGCGGCGTGGCCGTCGACTCCAGCCGCGGCGTGATCGTCGCCAACTACAACGACATGCCCAACTACAACCGCCTTGTGCCGCGCGCGGTGGCCGACGCCAAGGGTTGGACCCCGCGCGGCGACGCCCGCGGCGGCTCGATGAAGAAGGGCGCGGAGGGGGCCGGCGATCCGCAGGTCGGCACGCCCTACGCCATCGACGTCAACGCCGGCTGGCGTCTGCCGCTGACCGGGTTGCTGTGCAAGGAGCCGCCGTATGGGGGCATCCGGGCCATCGACCTGCGCACCGGCAAGACGATCTGGGACCGCCCGCTGGGCACGGCCCGCACCAACGGCCCGTTCGGCATCCCCTCGCACCTGCCGCTGGACATCGGCACGCCCAACAACGGCGGGGCCGTGGTCACGGCCGGCGGGCTGGTCTTCGTGGCGGCCGCCACCGACAACCTGATCCGCGCCATCGACCTGAAGACCGGCAAGACCGTCTGGCAGGACGTGCTCCCGGCCGGCGGCCAGGCCACGCCGATGACCTACGAGGTCGGCGGCAAGCAGTACGTGGTCATCATGACCGGCGGCCACCACTTCATGGAGACCCCGATCGGGGACCAGGTGATCGCTTACGCGCTGAAGTAGGTCATCGTGGTGTCATCCCGGACAAGCGCGCAGCGCGCCGATCCGGGACCGGCGCGTGAACTCGGCGCTTCCGGCGGTCCCGGGTCTGCGCTTCGCTACGCCCGGGATGACAACCGTTTGGGAGGACGCGCTTTAGGCGAAGACCTCGGCCTGATCCTCGGGCGGTCGATACGGCCGCCCGAACAGGGCCCAGTTCATCTTGCGCCAGTGGGGCAGGGTGCAAGCGAGATAGACGATCATTCCGAGGCCCAGGGGCGCGAACATGAAGACCATCGTCATCCAGGGATAGTGCGCCCGAAAAACGCCCGTCGATTTGATCAACACTAGGCCTGCAACGCCCAAATAAAGCAGGATCGGCCATCGGCTGAGCCGCGCCAGGGCGATCGCGTGATAGGCGGGGAGGACGAGGATCATGGTAAGCCCAAACAGCGACCGCTTGTTGGGGTTCGTGAACAGGGCTCCAACCTCGGGCAACATCACCAAGGTCGTAAGCGCGACGATGACCCAGATCGACAGCGGCGTGCGGTGCGTTCGCGTCCTCACCCGACCTTCGGCGCCTTGAGCCGTCGCTTGTTGACGTGGGCCGCCGGGGCCGGGGCCTCGACCTCCTCGGGGTATTCGCCCTTGAAGTAGAAGCGCTGCCACGCCTCCTTCATCGCTTCGGGCTCGCGCTTGAAGATGCGGGCGTTGAACTCGCCGCGCTTGGCGGCCCAGGCGTCGTACTGGCCGCGCAGGTCAGGATTGGCGTTCATCGACCGGATCACCGGCTGCACCTGCTCCAGCGGCTTGTCCTGGATCATCATGAAGAAGCAGAACGGCTCGCCCTTCTCGAAGCGGATCGTGCCCGGGCGGGTGAAGATCCAGTTCATCGTGAAGGGGAAGGGCAGCCAGTCGGTCTCGACCAGCCCCGCCAGCGGCTGGACCCCGTCCTTGATGTGATTTGGCGGGCCCATGGTCCAGATCGACCAGCCCGGCGGGGTGCGGAACAGGTAGCCGGTGTGGAAGGTGATGGTCCCGCGCGAGAAGTGCGACTTCACGAAGTCGTCGAAGCCCGGATGCGGGTGATCGGCCTTGAAGGTGATGCAGTTCTGGTGGGCCCCGCCGTCCCAGGTGGCCGAGAAGCCGACGGGGCACAGGATCTCCCAGCCGGTGGTGTTGGCCATGGTCAGGGGCAGGCAGCGATAGGGATGGCGGTCGGCGAAGTGGTCCATCCACGCCCGCTGGGGCCGTCCCGGCACGATTTCGGGCGGCCGGTTCTCGGTGGGGTAGCACTCCAGTTCCATGCCGGCTCTTTCTTCCCTAGCTGGTCTTGGAGTCTGGTCTAGCGGGCCACGGCTCGGCTAGGAAGTCCCCCCATGAAGACCAAGATGAAGAGCCGCGCCGACCTGTTCGCCTTCCTCGACGCCCACGGCGTCGCCCATTCCACGCTCGACCACCCGCCGGTGTTCCGGGTGGAGGAGGGGCTGGAGATCAAGGCGGCCTTGCCCGGCGGCCACACCAAGAACCTGTTCCTGAAGGACGCCAAGGGCCAGCTGTGGCTGATCTCGGCCCTGGGCGAGACGGCGATCGATCTGAAGCGCCTGCACACGGTGATCGGCTCGGGCCGGCTGTCGTTCGGCAATGCGGAACTGATGCTCGAGACCCTGGGCGTGACGCCGGGCTCGGTCACGGCCTTCGGCCTGATCAACGACGCCGAGCGCCGCGTGCGCTTCGTGCTGGACGCCGCCCTGGCTCAGGCCGACCCGGTCAACTTCCACCCGCTGGCCAACGACGCCACCACGGCCGTCTCGCAGGACGGCCTGCGGCGGTTCCTGGCGGCGCTGGGGATCGAGCCGATGATCGTCGATTTCGCCGCCATGACCGTGGTCGCCTAGGATCAGCGCGGCGCGACCCTGCGAATGCTCAGGCATGGCTGGTCGGATGCATGGCCGGCGCAGGCCGCCTCCGACGCTTCGACGCGCACCCGGCCATGCCTGGCGGTCGAGCACCGGTCCAGGCGGGTCTTGAGGTCGGCCAAGGGGATGTAGTGGGTCGTCTGAGCGTAGGCGGCGTAGAGCTCGCGCGCGGCCGCATCCATAGGCTGGGCCGCCATGGACGCGTAGATGTCGAACGTGTCGTCGCTCGAGGAGGACCAGAAGAACAGCGCCGAGCGATCGCCCGGCGGGGCCGAGGCGAACCGGTCCAGCGCCTTGCAGAAGCCCGGGCGGTCCCTGGGCGTTTCGGCGCGTGGCGCGCCGCCGGCGATGACCAAGGCGACCCCGGCGGCGGCCGTCAGCAAGCGTCTCATCTTCAATTCCCCCAAGAACCCGAACATCATCATCGGGCGCCGCGCCGCTCAAGACTCGCCCCGCCGACGATTGCGTGGGGACACTCTAAGGACCATCTTGGCGGCCTAGGCGTTCCCTATCCAGTACGAGAGACCCGATGGCCCTGATTGGCGACACTCCCCCTCCCCTCCAAGCCGGTGGCGCGGCCAGGAGCGCGCATATCAAGGACGGGACCGACGCCAGCTTCATGGCCGACGTGATCGAGGCCTCCAAGACCCAGCCGGTGATCGTCGACTTCTGGGCCACCTGGTGCGGCCCGTGCCGCCAGCTGACCCCGGCCCTGGAAAAGGCCGTCAACGCCGCCGGCGGCGCGGTCAAGCTGGTCAAGATCGACGTCGACAAGAACCCTGGCTATTCGGGCCAGCTGCGCGTGCAGTCGATCCCGACCGTCTACGCCTTCGTCAACGGCCAGCCGGTCGACGGCTTCCAGGGCGCGGTGCCCGAGAGCCAGATCAAGTCGTTCATCGACCGCTTGGCGGGCCCGCCGCCCGAGAGCGACGTCGACGCCCTGCTGGCCATGGCCAAGGAGTCGCTGGACCTGGGCGACCTCGGCGGCGCGGCCCAGGCCTTCGCCCAGGTGCTGCAGATGGATCCGGCCAACGTCAAGGCCATCGGCGGCCTGGCCAAATGCTACCTGACCGGCGGCGACCTGGAAGGCGCGGCGGAAGTCGCGGCCACCGCCCCGGCCGGGGCCAAGGACCCGGACCTGGACAGCGTCCGCGCCGCCCTGGCCCTGGCCGAGGACGCCCCGTCCGAGACCGCGCCGTTCGAAAAGCGCCTGGCCGCCGACGCCGACGACCACGAGGCCCGCTTCGAGCTGGCCAAGGCCCTGGCCGGCGCCGGCCATCTTCAGGCCGCTTCGGACCATCTTCTGACCATCATCGAACGCGACCGTGCCTGGAACGACGAGGCGGCCCGCAAGCAGCTGCTGACCGTGTTCGAGGCCGCCGGCTATGCATCCGAGGTGGCCAAGGCCGGCCGCAAGCGGCTGTCATCGATCCTGTTCAGTTAGGATTCAAAGAGGAGCGTTCGCATGCCGGGATCCTATCGAAGGGCGGACGACCTGCCGCTGGTGATCCCGGTGTTTCCGCTGGACGGCGCCCTGTTGCTGCCCGGCGGCCAGCTGCCGCTGAACATCTTCGAGCCGCGCTACCTCAACATGTTCGACGACGCCATGTCGGGCGAGCGGATCATCGGCATGGTCCAGACCCGTCCGGGCGGCGACGTCGAGCGGCCGAACCTGGCCCCCGTGGGCTGCGCGGGCCGGGTGACCAGCTTCGCCGAGACCAGCGACGGCCGCTACCTGGTCACCTTGACCGGGGTCTGCCGGTTCCGGGTCGGCGACGAGCTTCCGGCGCGTTCGCCCTACCGCCAGGTGCGCGCCGACTTCACGACCTTCGAGGACGACCTGCACGAGGCCTCGCCGCACACGGCGACGGGGAGCGACGCCTCGCCGCTGCTGGACGCCTTGCGCCGCTATCTGGACCATCGCGGCCTGGCGATCGACTGGAGCAGCGCCGAGGCCGCGCCGTCCGACGCCCTGATCAACAGCCTGGCCATGGCCCTGCCGTTCGAACCGGTCGAGAAGCAGGCCCTGCTCGAGGCCCCGACCCTGGTGGAGCGCCGCGAGACCCTGGTGGCGCTGCTGGAGATCGACGCGGCCGGCGACGACGAAGACCCGACGATGATCCAGTGATCCCACGGCCGTCATCCTCGGACTTGTTCCGAGGACCCCTAGGTCCGCCGCGTTGACCTTGGCCATCGAGCCGCGACCTCTCCGCCCATGGATCTTCATTCTTCTCAGCTGAAGCAGGGGTCCTCGGAACAAGTCCGAGGATGACGGTTGAAAGTTTGGGGAAGGTTCTCAACGTCTCCGAAACCGCATAGAAACGCAGCCATGACCGCCCAACCGCCTCCGCCGCCCGCCGATCTCGACCCGCGCCTGCTGGAGGTGCTGGTCTGTCCCGTCACCCGCGCGCCGCTGTTCTACGACCGCGCCCGGGGCGAGCTGATCAGCAACGCCGCCAAGCTGGCCTATCCGATCCGCGACGGCGTGCCGATCATGCTGCCCGAGGAAGCCCGCAGCCTGGAAGACTAGGGCGTGGCGCAGGGGGGCAGGGTCGAGCGACAGCGATTGGCTTCGCTGGACGTGCTTCGTGGACTGACGATCGTCGGCATGATCGTCGTCAACAGCGCCTCCTACCTCTACTATGTCAGCGGCTACGCGATCTTCGCCCCCCTTGAGCACGCCGCCTGGCGAGGCTTCACGATCGCCGACTCGGTGTTCCCGGCCTTCGTGTTCATGACCGGCGTCTCGACCCCCCTGGCCCTGGGGCAGGGGGGCGATGGTCTGGACGGCGCGACGCTGCGCCGGCTGCTGGTCCGGTCCGGACGCTTGTTCCTGCTCGGCCTGATCCTCAGCAACATCTACTGGATGGCCACGCCCGAGAGCGTGCTGTTCCGGCCGATGGGCGTGCTGCAGCGCCTGGCCCTGTGCTTCCTGGCCGCCGCCGTCCTCTACAAGACGCTGGGCCCGCGCGCCCGGCTGGTCCTGGCCGCGGCGATCCTGGCGCTCTACTGGCCCCTGACCCTCCTGCCGTTCCCGGACGGCGCCGTCGACCTGCTCAAGCCTGGGGCCAATTTCGTCGGCTGGTTCGACCGCCTGGTGCTGGGCGCCCACACCTATGTGAAGGGACCGCTGGGCTACGACCCCGAAGGCCTGCTCTCGACCCTGCCGGCCATCGCCCAGGCCCTGTTGGGCGTTGCGGCCGGCGAGTGGCTGCTGGCCCCCAAATCGAAAGACGGGCGTGGGCCGCTGGGCCTGCTGGTCGTGGGCGTCGCCATGATCGTCGGCGGCCTGGCCTGGGGCCTGATGTTCCCGATCTCCAAGGAGCTCTGGACCTCGAGTTTCGTGCTGCTGTCGACCGGGATCGCCCTGGTCCTGCTGGCCGGCCTGCATCAGGTGCTGGACATCAAGGGCCGGAAGCTGCCCGGAACCGGCTTCCTGACCGATTTCGGGATCAACGCCATCTTCGCCTACAGCCTGCACATGCTGGCTTCGATCATGCTGGCGGCCCACATCCTGAAGATCCCCTACGCCTGGGCCACGCCGCTGATCGGCGCCAAGGCCGCGGCCCTGATCCCGGTGGCGATCTTCGTCGGCTTGATCTGGATGGTGCTGGCCTACATGCGCAAGCGCGGCTGGGTGGTGAAGGTCTAGGGCGCGCTAGAGCGCCACGCCCCGCAACAGCTTCGGCAGGTCGCCCACCCCGCCGCCGGCCTCGTGCATGAAGAACCGCCGGGCCGGGGCGATGCGGTTGACCGCCGCCATGCCCACGCCGCGCGCCAGGCGCAGCAGCGGATTGTCGTTGGAGAACAGGCGCACGAAGCCGTCGAAGGCCAGGGCGTTGGACACGTTGTCGAACCGCCGCCAGCGGGCGTAGCGCTCCAGCGTCGCCTCGGCCCCGATGTCCTCGCCGTTGCGCAGGGCCTCGGCCACCACCTCGGCCAGGGCCGCGGCGTCCTTCAGGCCCAGGTTCAGCCCCTGGCCGGCGATCGGGTGCACGCCGTGGGCCGCGTCGCCGATCAGGGCCAGGCGCGGGGCGACCAGCCGCTCGGCCAGCGACAGCGACAGCGGATAGACGAAGGTCGGGCCGGCCATCTCGACCGCGCCCAGGAACTCGCCGAACCGCCGCATCAGGTGGGCGTGGAACGCTTCCGGCGACGCATGCCGCAGGGCCTCGGCCCGGTCGGTGCTCTCGGTCCAGACCAGGCTGGCGCGATTGTCCGTCAACGGAAGAATGGCGAACGGGCCGCTGGGCAGGAAGTATTCGTGGGCCACGCCGTGGTGCGGATGCTCCATGCGGACGGTGGCCACCACCCCGCTCTGACCGTAGCTCCAGCCGATGTCGCCGATGCCGGCGGCCTTGCGCAGCACGCCGTTGCGGCCCTCGGCGCTGACCACCAGCGGGGCCGACAGGGTGCGGCCGTCCGTGAGCGTCAGGGTCGCGCCGGCCGGGGTGACCTCCAGGGCCTGGGCGCCGACCGGGGCCAGCACGGTGATGCCCTTGTCGATCACGGTCTTGGCCAGGGCGGCGCGGATCTGGCGGTTCTCGATCAGATAGCCCAGGGGCTCGCCTTCGGAGCGGTCGGCGATCTCGCTGCTGTCGAACCGCAGGAAGAACGGCGAGGGCCCGCCCGAGGCCGGACCGGGCGCCTTGCCGTCGGTGACCAGGATCTGCTCGATCCGTTGGGCGTGGGGCGCCAGGGCCTCGCCGGCCCCGATCGCCCGCCACTGGCGGAACGACGAATAGGCGATGGCCGACGAGCGCCCGTCGAAGCTCTCGGCCAGCTGGGCGTCGAACGGCTGGGGATCGACCAGCAGGGCCTTGACCCCGGCCGAGGCCAGGGCGAGCGCCAGGGTGGTTCCGGCCATGCCGGCTCCGGCGATGATGACGTCGGCGTCGTGGTCGCGCATGGGCGGATATGGCGCTGGGGAGGGGGCGGTGTCTAGGGGCGGCGGTCGCGAAGTGGGGTCCGGTCGCGGGTGGGGCGTTGGTGTCGGCTAACGACCCGTTGCGGACATCCTGGGGTCGGGGGATGATCGGCTTATGAAAGCTCTGCCGCTCTTGTTCCTCATCGCCGCCCAGGCCCCGCCGGTGGACCATCCGCGCACCTATCTTGCCTCGGTCGTTGGATTTCCACTGAAGCAAGACGAAAGGGTTGAAAGCTTCTCTATTGAGACCTGGGGCGTCACCTTTGGGGCGGTGTGCCGCATACCTCCTGGGTGGCGCATCACGGCCGGTAACAGCGCAACCCCTGACGGCGTTCTTGCTGGCGAAGGCAGCCAAGGCGCGACGTGGTTTAGCCAGAGCAGCCCGAAGGCGTTGAGTGGGTTCGTGCTGGTCACGCTGTATGCTCCCATTCAGGAGCAGGATGTTGCTTGGAGCGACGGCAAAATACCTGCCACGTTCAGCGGCTCCGTGACGATCTCCACTGTCGATGACGGCGAAGTAAAGGTGCCGCTGACCAGCGCGAACGTTCGCCTCATACCGGCTACCCACTGCTAGCGCCACGCCCTCCCAAGGTCCGACAACCACCCTTCTCAGACTCTCGGAACGTCCGCTTGGCGAAGCCCCCATCCGCCCCGGATGGGGCCGCGCCTTAAAGCCTTGGTGGATCGGAGCTCTGGCGTCTGACCGAGTCAAGGACCGCCTCTGGCGGCCGCGTCGCGGCGACGCGGCGCGTCGTCCTTGACTCGGTCAGACGCCAGAGCAGGCTCGCCATCAAGGTTTTAAGGCGTGGCCTCGCCGCTTCGGGCGGTCTTCAACGTCACCCCAACATCCGTCATCCTCGGACTTGTTCCGAGGATCCCTGCCTCCGCCGCGAAGAAGGACGATCCACAAGGCGGTGAGATCGGGTCCTGCATGTGGATGGCAGTTCGGCTGAACGAGGGGTCCTCGGAACAAGTCCGAGGATGACGGAGGTGGGGGGCAACTGCTTATGCTCGGCGTTCAACGAGCAAACCCCAGCGATTTCAGCGCCCTGAACTTTCTCGACCCGAACTTATCCCCACCCTCCAAACCGCCTGTATCCTGTTCTCACCTCGCCGCATGGAAAGGGCGCATGGCCAGCGACCGATGCGGCGGCGGGGGGCGATCGAGCGGGACTGGGCTGGAGGGGGTTACTTCAGCGTGTCCGGGGACTCCTGTCGTTGGGGAGCCCGCCCGCCGTCGGCGTCGAACGGGGACAAAGCGCGTGTAT
>NZ_JBFUAW010000039.1:0-37283 GCF_056406095.1 Caulobacter sp. P1_D6
GCTAAGCCTCAACAGGGCTGCCCACCGGATGCTGGCGGATAACGATGGCGCGGAGCGACTGGCTTCGTCGAAACGGTATTCATTCAAAGATCTCCGGACGTCGTCCGGCGCTCCGCGACCCTTTCCATTTCCTCAGCGGGAGACCGCGTGAGCATGCAGCGCCGTGCCCGCGAACACTTGCCCCCACCTGACCGCTTCGCGGTCTGTCCGCCCCCATAGGGGGCGGAGGAGAACGCGCGCCCTCTTCCCCCTTTGGGGGAAGACGACCGCGAAGCGGTCCGTAGGGGGCAAGTGTTCACCGCGCCAAAGCTCCTCCCCCACGGGGGGAGGGACTTCATCCCTTCAACGCCCCGGCCACGACCTCACGCGCCTCGGCCTGCACCGACTTCAGATGCTCCGGACCCAGGAACGACTCCGCATAGATCTTGTAGACATCCTCCGTGCCCGACGGACGCGCGGCGAACCAGGCGTTCTGCGTCGTCACCTTCAGGCCGCCGATCGCCTCGCCGTTGCCGGGGGCGGCGGTGAGGATGTCCGTGATCGGTTCGCCGGCCAGGGTCTTGGCGCTGACGTCGGATGGGCTCAGGGCCCCCAGCCGGGCCTTCTCCGCCCGGTTGGCCGGGGCGTCGATGCGGGCGTAGGCGGGGGCGCCGTATTGCTCGGTCAGGCCCTTGTAGAGCTGGCTGGCGCTCGCACCGGTCTTGCCCTGGATCTCGGCGGCCAGCAGGGCCAGCAGCAGGCCGTCCTTGTCGGTGGTCCAGACCGTGCCGTCGCGGCGCAGGAACGAGGCGCCGGCCGACTCCTCGCCGCCGAAACCCACGCTGCCGTCCAGCAGGCCGGGCACGAAGTGCTTGAAGCCGACCGGCACCTCCAGCAGGCGGCGGCCCAGGCCCGCGACCACGCGGTCGATCATCGAGGACGAGACCAGGGTCTTGCCGACGGCGACGTTCGCGCCCCAGGCCGGACGGTTGGCGAACAGGTAGGCGATCGCGGCGGCCAGGTAGTGGTTGGGGTTCATCAGGCCGGCGTCGGGCGTGACGATCCCGTGGCGGTCGGCGTCGGCGTCGTTGCCGGTGGCGACGTCGTACTTCGCGCCGCCGGCCATCGCCTGGATCAGGTTGGCCATGGCCGACGAGGACGAGCAGTCCATGCGGATCTTGCCGTCGGTGTCGAGCGGCATGAACGCCCAGCGCGGATCGACCTGGGTGTTGACGACGGTCAGGTCCAGCCGGTGGCGATCGGCGATCTCGCCCCAGTAGCCGACGCTGGCGCCGCCCAGCGGGTCGGCCCCGATCCTCACCCCTGCGGCGCGGATGACGTCCAGGTCCAGGATGCTGGGCAGGTCGTCGACATAGTGGGCCAGGAAGTCGTAGCGCTTGGCGCCGGCCAGGGCGCGCTCGAACGGGATGCGCTTGACGTCCTTCAGCCCGCCTTCCAGCAGCTGGTTGGCGCGGGCGGCGATCACCGAGGTGGCTTCGCCGCCGGCCGGTCCGCCGGACGGGGGATTGTACTTGATGCCGCCGTCGCGGGGCGGGTTGTGCGACGGGGTCAGCAGGATGCCGTCGGCCTGGCCGGGATGGGTCCGGTTGTAGGCCAGGATGGCGTGCGACACGGCGGGGGTCGGGGTGAAGCCGTCGCGCGAGTCGATCAGGGTCTCGACGCCGTTGGCGACCAGCACCTCCAGCGTCGTGCGCCACGCGGGTTCCGACAGCCCGTGGGTGTCGCGGCCGACGAAGACGGGGCCGTTGATCCCTTGGGCGGCGCGGTATTCGACGATCGCCTGGGCGACCGCCAGGATGTGATCCTCGTTGAACGCCGCGTCCAGGCTCGAGCCCCGGTGCCCGGAGGTGCCGAAGGCGACGCGGTGCGCGACGTTCGAAAGATCGGGGTGGACCTCGTAATAGGCGCGGGTCAGCGCATCCAGATCGATCAGGTCTTCAGGTCGGGCCTGGCGGCCGGCGTGTTCATGCATGCGGTCACTCTTATCGATCGGGAATCCAGCGTTCAATGCGCCGAGCCGATTGGCGGTCCCTGGTCCGCCGTTTTGCCTTGGGCGAAGCAGCGGATTCCGACGGCGAACGACGACGGTCTAGAACGCTTCGGCGACGATCGTTCCATCCGGCAGCAGCGCCGCGCGCTTGAGGCCGCTCGAGGCGAAGGGCATGGCCACGTTCCCCTCGCGGTCGACGGCGATCAGTCCGCCGTGGCCGCCGAGCTCGGCCACGCCCTGGATGGCGGCCCGGGCGGCGGCCTCCAGGCTCTCGCCGCCGAACCGCACCCGGTGGGCGATCTGGGCGGCGACGGCGGTGCGGATGAAATATTCGCCCTGGCCGGTGCACGACACCGCCGCATGGCCGTCGGCCCAGGCCCCGGCCCCGATGATCGGGCTGTCGCCGACCCGGCCCGGCAGCTTGCCGAACACCCCGGCGGTCGAGGTGGCCGCCGCCAGCCGCCCCTCGGCGTCGCGGACCACGCAGCCGACGGTGCCGGTGGGCAGGACGTCCGGCGCATGGTTGGCTTCGAACGCGCCGGCGTGGGTGAACCAGGTGGCGGGATCGTCGATGGTCTTCAGTCCCTGTTCGCGAGCGAAGGCCATGGCGCCTTCACCGGCAAGCATGACGTGCGGGGTCCTCTCCATCACGGCGCGGGCCGCCAGGATCGGGCTTTCGAAGCCCTGCAGGGCCGCCACCGATCCGGCCCGCAGGGTGGCGCCGTCCATCAGGCTGGCGTCCAGTTCGTATTCGCCGTCGGCGTTGGGCGAGGCGCCCTTGCCGGCGATGTAGAGGCCCGAGGCCTCCAGGGCGACGACGGTCTCGACGGCGACGTCCAAGGCGCCCGCGCCCGCCGCCAGCCGGTCGCGCGCCGCCTCGACCAGACCGCGCATGTGGGCGATCTCGACGCTGTAGTCATGGCCGCGCTTGGGACCGGCGCCGCCGTGCAGGGCGAGAGTAAAACGTTTGTTTGACATTCTGCTTCCTTGGCCGGGCGGCCTGCGCTAGCGTCCGCGCTCTTAACGAAGAAAGACGGGAGAGGCGAGATGAAGGCGGTGCTCAGCAAGGCGGTCGGCGGACCCGAGACCCTGGTGCTGGAGGAGCTTCCCGATCCCGTCGCCGGCCCCGGCCAGGTGGTGCTCGCCGTCAAGGCCTGCGGCGTCAACTATCCCGACGTGCTGATCATCGAGGACAAGTACCAGTTCAAGCCCGAGCGCCCCTTCGCCCCCGGCGGCGAGGTGTCCGGCGTCGTCACCGCGTTGGGCGAGGGCGTCACGACCCTGAAGGTCGGCCAGCGGGTGCTGGCCTCGACCGGCCATGGCGGCATGGCCGAGCAGGTGGCGCTGGACGCCGCGCGCTGCACGCCGATCCCCGACGACATGCCGTTCGACGAGGCCGCCGCCTTCATCCTCACCTACGGCACTTCATATTACGCCCTGAAGGACCGCGGCCATCTGAAGGCCGGCGAGACCCTGCTGGTGCTGGGCGCGGCCGGGGGCGTGGGCCTGGCGGCGGTCGAGCTGGGCAAGGCGGCCGGGGCGCGGGTCATCGCCGCCTGCTCCAGCCAGGAGAAGGTCGACCTGGCCATCAAGCACGGCGCCGACGCCGGCGTGGTCTATCCGCGCGGCCCGTTCGACAAGGACGGCCAGAAGGCCCTGGCCACCCTGATCAAGGACGCCTGCGGTCCGAACGGCTGGGACGTGGCCTATGACGCGGTCGGCGGCGACTATTCCGAGGCCACGATCCGGGCGGCCGGCTGGAACGGCCGCTTCCTGGTGATCGGCTTCCCGTCGGGCATCCCGAAGATCCCGCTGAACCTGACCCTGCTGAAGTCGTGCGACATCGTCGGGGTGTTCTGGGGCGCCTCGGTGGCCCGCGATCCCAAGGGCCACGTGCAGAACGTCAAGGACCTGATGGCGCTCTACGCGGCCGGCAAGATCAAGCCGTACGTCTCCGAACGCTTCCCCCTGGCCAAGGCCGGCGACGCCATCGCCCACCTGTCCAGCCGCAAGGCCATGGGCAAGGTCGTGGTCGTCAACGAATAATTTGCGACAACGCGACGCGGGCGGACCGATGTTCTCCGAGCGACAGTCTTCGAAGATCGAAGGTCCGCCCGTCTTGCCAAATGTTTAAATGGTGAATCGTTCTTCAAGCAGAGACGTCAAGGTTAAGCGACGCTAATCATCCTTCTTGGGAAATAGCTAAGCCTGTTCCTGTAGACCTGTGCTCCAAGTCGTCGGAGTCGGGCCAAGATGTTTCTTCCAGCGAGGGACGCCTTCTCTCCAGAAGTGCGTCAGAACTTCCGTTTGAACCGCCGCCCGGAAGAGCGCGTGCAGGTTCTCGGCGGGTCGATGGACTTGGTCCGTCCCGAGGAAGTGTTCCATTTCGTGGCCGGCAAGATTGCCGCGCGCGAAAGCGCCGTGGTCGCCAACCACAACCTCCACAGCCTGTACCTGGTCCGCAAGGACGAGAAGATCGCCGAGTTCTTCCGCAAGTCAGACCTGATCGAGGTCGACTCGGTGCCGCTGATCTTCTGGGCCCGCATCGTCGGCCGGGCCAGCCGCCGGTTTCATCGCTGCACCTATCTGGACTGGCGCGACGCCTTCTGGGAGCGGGCCATCCAGGAGAACTGGAAGGTGTTCTTCGTCGGCGGCGCCCCGGGCGTCGGCGAGAAGGCGACCGCCCGCATCCAGGCCGACTGGCCCGGCGCGCAGATCCGCACCCATCACGGCTATTTCGACGTCGCCCCCGGCTCGGCCGAGAACCAGGCGGTGGTCGAGGCGATCAACGCCTACAAGCCCGACATCGTGCTGGTCGGCATGGGCATGCCGCGCCAGGAGATCTGGATCCTCGAGAACCAGGCCAAGCTGGATCCCTGCGTGAGCTTCACGGTCGGCGGGGCGTTCGACTACGAGGCCGGCGTCCAGTTGGCCTCGCCCCGCTGGATGGGGCAGGTGGGCATGGAATGGCTGTTCCGACTGATGGTCGATCCCCAGCGCCTGTTCACCCGCTACTGCGTCGAGCCGTGGCACCTGCTGGGTCCGGCTATACGCGATTTGGGGAAAGCGCTTGTGAGGCAGGCCGCTTCCCCCGATAGCTCCGAAGCCCTCCGCGCGGAATACGTGCGGGCGGCTGATTTGGCGCGCTCTGACGTTCTGGGGGGACGATGAGCTTGAAGATTTACATGCCGTCGCCTGGCCGAAAGGCCGAGCGACCCAATATCGCGCAACGCGTCGCGGCGGTGTTCGGCCTGGCCGGCCTCGTCCTGGCCTGGGCCGTCTTCCTCGTGCCCTGCGCGGTCTGGCTGCTGTTCAGCCTGGTGGTCAACCGGCTGCAGTCGGCGCCGGCTCGCCAACAAGCCTGAACGCCGTTCACTTAGTTCTGGCCAGGGGCGCGTCGCCGCGCCAGGATAGTCGCGCCTGACGCAGCGGCCCGTCCTCCAGAGGTCGCGCGCGGCCAATGGGAGCGGCGCATGACGGGACGTCTGGACGGCAAGGTTGCGGTGATCACCGGCGGATGCTCGGGCATCGGGTTGGGAACGGTGGAACTGTTCGTGGCCCAGGGCGCCAGGGTCGTCGCCGCCGACCTGCAGGCCGAGAAGGGCGAGATGCTGGAGAAGCGTTTCCCCGACCAGGTCCGCTTCGCCCCCTGCGACGTCACCCATGAAAGCCAGATCGCCGCCGCGGTGGAGCTGGCCAAGGACGCGTTCGGCGGCCTCGACATCCTGTTCAACAACGCCGGCATGGGCGGGGCGCCCAACGGCGTGGCCGACATGACCGCCGAGGGCTGGGACGCCACCTTCGCCCTGCTGCTGCGCGGCCCGGTGCTGGGCATGAAGCACGCCCTGCCGCTGATGCTGGAGCGCGGCGGCGGCAGCGTCATCAACACCGCCTCGATCGCCGGCCTGCAGGCGGGCTTCGGGCCCCTGGCCTATTCCACCGCCAAGGCCGCGGTGATCCACATGAGCAAGTGCGCGGCGGCCGAGCTGTCGCCGCTGAAGATCCGGGTCAACGCCATCTGCCCCGGGCTGATCGCCACATCGATCTTCGGCGCCTCGATGGGGCTGCCGCGCGAGGTCGCCGACCAGATGGCGGCCCGGGTCGCCGAGGTCGGGCCGAAGATCCAGCCGATCCCCAAGGCCGGCCTGCCCGAGGACATCGCCCGCGCCGCGCTCTACCTGGCCAGCGACGATTCCGAGTTCGTGACCGGGACCCACATCGTGGTCGACGGCGGCGTCACGATCGGAGGCCGCCACGCCTGGGACCGCGCCGCCCCCTCGCCGTTGCTGTCCGCCATGGGCATCTCGCCGGAACAGGCCGAGCAGATGCGGGCGGCGATGGTCGCTGCGCAGACTCAGTGAGCCTGATCACCGCCGGCCGGGCGTTCGGCGCCCGGCTGACGCCGAACCTGCGCGGCGCGTTGTGGATGCTGGCCTCGGCGGTGCTGTTCACCGCCATGACCACGCTGATCAAGTATCTGGGCGCGGGCTATCCGGCCGCGCTGCAGACCTTCTACCGGCAACTGGCCGGAGCGATCATCCTGCTGCCGCTGGTGGCCCGCGATTGGCGCGGCGCCCTGCGGACGACCCGGCCAGGCATCCTGGTTTTCCGGTCCAGCGCCGGGGTGCTGGCGATGATCCTGGCGTTCTACGCCTATCAGGAACTGCCGCTGGCCGACGCCAACGCCCTGTCCTTCACCCGCACCCTTTGGCTCGTGCCGCTGGCGGCGCTGGTGCTGCGCGAACCTGTCGGTCCCCTGCGGATCGGGGCGGCCCTGGTCGGCTTCGTCGGGGTGCTGATCATGCTGAAGCCGGGCGGGGCCGGCGCGGCCCATTGGCTGGGCTGGCCGCAGGCCGCGGCCCTGGCCTCGGCCCTGCTGTTCGCCTTGACCATCACCGGCATGAAGGTGATGACCCGCGACCACTCGCCCTTCACCCTGCTGGTCTACGCGGCGGGGCTGGGCCTGGTCTTCTCGATCCCGCCGGCTCTGTTCGTCTGGCGCTGGCCCAGCCTGCCGGACCTGGGGCTGTTGGCCCTGATGGGCGTGATCGGCACCCTCACCCAGGGCTGCTACATCAAGGGCATGGAGGCGGGCGAGGCGGCGGTGATGGCGCCGATCGACTACACCCGCCTGGTGTTCGCGGTGATCGCGGGTCTGGTGCTGTTCCACGAGACGCCGAGCCCGGGGGTGTTGATCGGCGCGGCGGTCGTCGTGGTCTCGACCCTGTTCATCAGCTGGCGCGAGCATCAGCTGTCGCGACGCAAGGCCGACGCCTAGGGTGTCGAGGCGCCGTTACAGCTCATGCGGAAGCGGCGACACCCCACACAACGTATAGCGCCGTTATGTGGGCCGTGTTATGTTGCAGTGCGTCAAAGGGGCCGCCCTCCCGGCCGGGCCACCGATCGAGCGCGCCGACCGGCCGGAATCCGCTCGGAGCTCGCGCGCAGGTTGGGGTTATCGATAACGCCCGTTTTGCATATCAGTGACAAATAATCGAAATTTTTATCACTGATGAAGAAACATGAATTCTCGCTCAGGGCGAAATTCCAGAGGGAACGAACTGGCCTCGGGTGACTATGTACCTAAGACTGGCGTTTACCATGCTGGCTGTTTCAGCGTGTTGACTAAGAATCGCTCCCCAATTGGGCGAAGAGACATCAGGCCAAAAGAATCTGGCTTCTTGCCGGCGTTGACTCACAGATAAGGCTGGAGTGTTCGCAAATGCCGCATTATAGGGTTGGCGAAATCTTAACTAGGATACGTCCCATGTCATCGCGTCATCTAGGAGCCGTCATCGCTGGGTTGGCCTTGGTCGTCGCGCCCATGGGCGTGCACACCGCCTTCGCCCAGACCCCGCCGGCCGCAACCGCGCCGACCGCCGCGTCGCTGCAGGCGGTGATCTCGGCCGCCGCCCGTCAGGCCGCCGCCGCCCCCGGGTTCGCCAACCTCACCGCGCAAGAGAAGCTCACCGCCATCCAGACCGCGGTCGCCGCGGCCCTGGCCTCGAGCGGCGCTACGCCGGAAGTGATCCAAGCCGCCCTGATCCTGGCCGTGACCAACGGCATCATCAGCGCCGGCGTCGCCATCGCGATCGCCGCCAGCATCTCGCCGGAAATGGCCCAGGCCGTCGCCAACGCGCCGGCCGTCGTCGCTCAGCTGAAGGCCACGGGCCAATCGGCGACCGTCACGGCGTCGACCGACGGCGGCAACGGCGTCAGCGTTCTGGTCAGCCTTCAAGGCACGGGCGGCGGTGGTCCTGCTCCCGCGGCCTACGATCCTTGTGCTGGCGTCATCGCTGCCTACTGCGGCAGCTAAAAGCCGATAACGGCTCGTTCGGTCGCGTTTCTTTGGTCTTGGTGTGTTTGTCCTGAAGGAACCGACCGGCTTCCGAAGGTGGGGATAAGAATATGAAACTTTTCACTTCGGCCGCAGTCGCGGTCGCTCTTACCGTTGTCGTGCCCTGCGCCGCGTCGGCTCAGGACAATCAGAGCGTCGGTTCGACCGTCTCGTCGAACTTCCGCCGCGACAAGAACGTCAGCGTCCGTCAGCGGCCCCGGCCGGACTATGAGGCGATCGGCATCAAAACCGGCGGCTTCACGGTCTATCCCCGCGTGACCCTGTCAGCGGAACGCGACGACAACATCTACGCCACGGCGATCGACGAAGAGAGCGACACGATCTGGCGCGTGAAGCCCGAGGTGGCGGCGCGCTCGAACTGGTCGCGTCACGCCCTGGGCGCCTACGCCTCGGCCTCGATCAACCGCTACGCCGACTTCGGCTCGGAAGACACCGAAGAGTACACGGTGGGCGTCAACGGCCGACTGGACATCGAGCGCGGCTCCAACATCACCGGATCGCTGCGGTACGAAGACCTGTACGAGCCGCGCACCGCTCCGACCTCGTTCGCGGCGGCCGTCTCGCCGGTGGAATACACCCTGACCACGGCCGACGTGGCCGGCGTCAAGGAATTCAACCGTCTGCGGCTGCTGGGCTCGTTCAACAGCAAGGCCTACGACTACAAGGACGCGAAGAACGCCGCCGGCGGCGTGATCGAACAAGACACCCGCGACCGCGACGAGTTCCGCTTCGGCGGCAAGGCCGAATACGCCGTCAGCCCCGACACCGCCCTGTTCCTGGCGGTCATGGGCAACAAGAAGGACTACGACCTGGCGATCGCCGGTCGTGACTCGGACGGCTACACGGCCACGGTCGGCGCCAATTTCGAACTGTCGCAGGTCATCCGCGGCAGCCTCGAGGGCGGCTACATGAAGCAGTCCTACGACAACCCGATCTATACCGACATCGACGGCTTCAACGCCCTGGGGCGTGTGGAGTGGTTCCCGACCCAATTGACGACGGTGACCCTGAACGGCGCCCGCACGATCGAGGAATCGGTCGCGGTCGGTTCGCAAGGCTACATCGCCGCCACAGTTGGGGCCGGAATTGACCACGAACTGATGCGCAATGTTCTGCTTTCGGCGTTGGTGAACTACGAAAAGGACGACTACCGTTCCATCGACCGCAATGATAAGCGGACCGGGTTCAATGCTTCCGCAACCTATCTGATGAATCGTAACGTCGGCCTGGTTCTGTCTTACAGTTTCCTGAAGCAGGACTCCAAGGGGACCGCCAGGTCCTCGTCGTTCGACGATAACAAGATCGCGGCTTCCCTCGCTCTGCAGTTCTAAACGACGCGTCCGGCTAGCCCCGTCTGATTATGAGAGTATCCATGGACGGCTCGGCCTTCGAGACTCAGCAAGCGGCCCCTTTTCAATCGGGGCTGCCTTTTGACCTGAACGTCATCATCGCCACGTTCCGCCGCAGACTCCGTCTGTTCGCGGCCGTGGCGTTGGCTGTCTTCGTCGCGGTGCTGCTCTACACCTTGCAGGAAACGCCTCGTTACACGGCCGGCGCGCAGGTGATGCTCGACGTCCGCAAGGAACAGGTGACCGACATGAACGCGGTGCTGTCGGGTCTTCCGGCGGACTCCTCGGTCGTCGACACCGAAGTCGAGGTGCTGCGTTCGCGATCGCTGGCCGGCCGCGTGGTCGAGGCGCTGAAGCTCGAAGAGAATCCGGCGTTCAATCCCAGCCTGAAGGGGGCCAGCGGGCCCGCTTCGTGGCTTCCCTGGGTGAAGAAGGCCATGGCGCCGACCGCCGCGCCGAGTTCCGACGAGGTCCAGCGCCGCAAGGAGGCCGTGGTCGATCGCGTGCTGGGGAACCTGGCCGTCCGTCGTTCGGGCCTGACCTACATCATCCAGGTGGAGTACACCGACAAGGATCCGGAACAGGCCGCCCGGATCGCCAACGCCTTCGCCGATCTCTATCTGACCGAACAGCTCGAAGCGAAGTTCGAGGCGACCAAGAAGGCCAACGAGTGGCTGGACACCCGGGTCGGCGAACTGCGCGGCCAGCTGCAACAGGCCGAGGCCGACGTCCAGCAGTACAAGATCGCCAACAACTTGCTCAGCGCCGAGGGCGCGACCCTCACCGAGCAGGAAATCTCCGGCCTGAACCAGCAGCTCGCCAGCGCGCGCGCCTCGCAAGCCGAAACCGACGCCCGCCTGAACATCGCCCGCAGCCAGCTGGCGCGCGGCAGCAACGGCGAAGATGTCGGCGAGTCCCTGGGCTCGCCCGTGGTTCAGCAGCTGCGCCAGCAGCGCGCCGAGCAGAGCGCCAAGGTCGCCGATCTCGGCGGCCGCTACGGCGATCGCCACCCCGACCTGCTGAAGGCCAAGCGCGAGCTGGCCGATATCGACAGCCAGATCCAGGCCGAAATCCGCCGCATCATCTCCAACCTCGAGGCCCAGGCCCAGGTCGCGCGGCAGCGCACCGGCTCGATGGCCGGCAGCGTCGCGGCGTCGAAAGGCACCCTGGCCGGCAACAACCGCGCCGGCATCCGCCTGGGTGAACTGGAGCGCAAGGCCGAGTCGGTTCGCACCCTCTACGAATCCCTGCTGGCCCGCTTCAAGCAGACCTCGACCAACCAGGGCATCGAGCAGGCCGACGCCCGCGTGGTGTCGCGGGCCAAGATCCCGTCCTCGCCGAGCTACCCCAAGCCATCGCTGAACCTGGCGCTCGGCCTGGTGTTCGCCCTTGCCTCCGGCGGCGCCGCCATCGTCCTGGCCGAGATCCTGATGGCCGGGGTGTTCACCGAGGATGAGGTCGAACGCCGCCTGGGCCTGCCTTATCTCGGCGCCGTGCCGCTGCTCAGCTCGTCCATCGACGGGGCCAAGTCCGCGCGCAAGATCAACCCGGCCGACTATCTGCTGGAGAAGCCGCTTTCGAGCTTCGCCGAAAGCTTCCGCAAGCTGCGGGCGGCCATCCTGTTCTCGAAGGTCGGCGAAACGATGAAGGTGATCCTGGTCACCTCGTCCCTGCCGGGCGAAGGCAAGACCACCACCACCTTCTCGCTGGCCCGTACGCTGGCGACCTCCGGCGCCAACGTCGTCGTGGTCGACTGCGATCTGCGCCAGAGCGCGATCAACCGTTTCCTGCCGACCGTTCCGGCCCAGGGACTGATCGAAGTCCTCAACGGGGTCTGCACCCTGGACCAGGCCCTGGTCACCGACGCCAGCGGCGCGCAGGTCCTGCCCCTGGCGAAGTCGGCCTATACGCCGCGCGACGTGCTGGGCTCGGCCGCC
This sequence comes from Caulobacter sp. P1_D6, assembly GCF_056406095.1. NCBI lineage: Bacteria > Pseudomonadati > Pseudomonadota > Alphaproteobacteria > Caulobacterales > Caulobacteraceae > Caulobacter > Caulobacter sp. P1_D6. Next base: position 11,635 of record NZ_JBFUAW010000039.1, read on the forward strand.
ATGCTGCGCCTCCTGCAGGAGCTGCGGCAGCGTTTCGACGTGGTGCTGCTCGACACCGCCCCGCTGCTGGCTGTCGCCGACACCCGGATCCTCGCGCCCCATGCCGACGCGGTCGTGATGCTGGCGCGCTGGAAGAAGACGCCGGTCAAGGCGATCACCTCGGCGGTCTCGCTGCTTCAGGGCCGTGGGATCTTCCTGGCCGGCGTGGCCTTGACCCAGATGGATCTGAACGCCCAGTCCCGCTACGGCTACGGCGACGCCAACTACTACTACAAGAGCTATCGCAAATATTATGCGGACTAGGCTGGCGGCGCGGCCGCCGTCGAAATCGGAGGCCGAACCCCGCGGCGGCGGCAGGCGCCTGGAGCTTTCCGAACAGCTCTGGGCCGTCGCGCTGCTCGGCCTGGTCTTCCTGGCCGTGATGGCCTTCGGGGCCAGCGACGTCGGCGTGGCGGCGCTGTTCTCCTGTCTCTACGCCGCTTTCCTCGTCCTCCTGCTGGCGACCTCCGCCTGGGCCCGCCGGGATCTTCGGCGGCTGAAGGACTGGAAGGTCTCCGCCATCCTGTTCGCCGCCCTGATGGCGGCCGTGCTCTGGCCGCTGACGCCCTGGGGGCCGGACGGTCCCCATCCCGCCTGGTCCTATCTGCCCGGAGCCGCCGGAAGCCTGACCCTCGACCGGTCGGCCGTCGCGCTCAATGTCATCGGATTCCTGGGCCTGGCCTGCCTGTTCGTCACGGGTCGGATCATGGGTCTGTCCGAGGCGCGGGCCCGCTGGTTCCTCCGCGCGGCGGTGTTCGCGGTCGCGGCCTATGCGGCCGCGGCGTTCCTCGACCAGGTATCGGTGCGTCGCGCCACGAGGCTCGCGGCCACCCTGCTCAGCCCCAACAGCGCCGCGACCGTGCTGGGCGGCGGTCTGCTGCTGTCCTTCGGGCTGGTGACCCATCGTCTGCGGCGCAGCGGGGGACTGATCAGCCTGAGGAATCCAGACCTGATGATGGTCCTGGCCGTGATCGCCTCCGCCGCGCTCGCCGTGGCCTTGCTGCTCACCGCCTCACGGGGCGGCATCGCGGCCGTCCTGGTCGGCGGGGCTTTCTTCCTGATCTGGGAGACCCTGTCCCAGCGTCACCGGGCGCGCGCCAGCGTCATCCTGGGTTCGGTCGCGGCGATGCTGCTGATCGCGGCCTTGACCCTGCGCAGCGTCGACGGCCTGGCCGAACGCCTCAGCGTCGCGGGACGCGACGCGGACCTGCGCGCCACGATCAGCGCGATCCATTGGGAGGCGTTCCGCGCCACGCCCTGGAGCGGCTTTGGCCTGGGCGCCTTTCCGACCGTGAACCAGCTGGTCATGACCCGCGAGAGCCTGCCGGTCCTGTTCGAGGTCCGCGCCGTCCACAACCTCTACCTCCAGTGGCTCGAAGAGGGCGGCGTCGTCGGCTCGATCGCGATGCTGGCCCTGTTCCTCTGGCTGGCCTGGCCGATCCTGAAGGGCGGCTTCCGAACCGACACGGCGGGGATCTGGTGCCGCGCCACCCTCTGCGCCGCCGTGGCGTTCCTGCTTCACGGGATCACCGACTTCGCGCTGCAGGTTCCCGCGATCCAGGCCCTGGCGACCCTGATCCTCGGCGTCGTCGGCGGCATGGTGGCCAGCCGCCGGGGCGCGCGGGAGGCCCTCAAGGCGCCCGAATGGCCCGTCGGCGTCGCCGCGGGCGGGGGCTTGGTGGTCGGGCTGGTCGCCCTGCTGGCGGCCGCGCCCCTGGTTGCGGGCAAGGCGGGCGGGGACCTGGCCGACTGGCCGACCGCCCCGGCCGACGCCTTGGCGCGAGCGGTCGAGATCGGCCTGGCCAAGCCCGGTCCGTCGGCGGAACAACTTCAGCGGCTCGACCGGTTGAGCACGCGCGAACTCGCCATGCGACCGGCGTCAGGCGCGGCGTGGCTGAGGCGGGCGGCCGTCGACGCGGCGCTGCATCGCGACGTGCCCGCCGATCAGGCGCTCCAGCGTTCGTTCGCCGTCGCGCCGCTGCAGACCAGCCTGTTCAAGCAGCGTACGCTGTTCGCCTACGAGAACTGGAATCGGCTGAGCGCCCCGACACGGGAGCAGACGATCTATCAGATGCAGGCGGAGTGGCGTCGGCGACCGGCCAAGCGGCAATTCATCGCCATGGCCAACAGCCTGCACAACCCGGCCGGGCGGGTCGGCATGGCGCTGCAGATCACGGTGCTCCGGCTGGAGCCCAAGACGTCTCTGAACTAGCGGCCCGGCCCGGGCCGCCAAGCCTCAGTAGGCGTTCTTGGCGAGCAGCAGGTGGGGGACGGTGAGCAGGGCGATCCGCAGGTCCGACATCAGCGACCAGTTGTCGATATAGGCGACATCGGCCTTCACGCGGGCGACCATCTCCTCGACGTCGGTGGTGCCGCCGCGCAGGCCGCTGATCTGGGCCAGGCCCGTCAGGCCCGGTCGGGCCTGGAAGCGCAGGTGATAGGTCGGGATCAGGGCGCCGTAATAGGTGTCGTGCGCCTGGGCGTGAGGACGGGGCCCGATCAGGGACATGTCGCCCCGCAGCACGTTGATCAGCTGGGGAAGCTCGTCGACGCTGCTGGCGCGGATCAGGCGGCCGATGTTGGTCACGCGATCGTCGCTGCGCTGGGCCTGAACGACCTTGTCGCCGTTCTCCTCGACGCGCATCGAGCGCAGCTTGAAGATCGTGAACGTGCGCCCGTTCAGGCCGCCTCGGGTTTGCCGAAACAGCGCCGGGCCCGGCGATTCCAGTTTGATAAGCAGCGCGGCCAGCAAGAGCACCGGCGCGAAGAAAACCAATAGCAGAGCTGACGCCAAAATGTCGCAAACGCGCTTGATGGGATCCGCCGCCACTGGAGAAATAAATTCCGCAGTGTCGTGTTTCAGCACTTCAGTGTTCGCTCCCCCGTTCACCGCACTGCTCCCCTACTCATCGCGGAACCTCATCCGAGATCGTCACGCAGCTTTTAGCGCAAGGGAATTGCCGCGTCGCCAATAAACCAATCGCTAACCATAGATAATCGTTAAGTTGCCTAAACCTTGTCCGTTAAATGACGTTTAGGGCTGACCCGTTAGTGTTCATGGCAAGGAGACCGCCATGTCCATGATCCCCGCCCAGACGCCTTTCGTCGGTTTGAACGTCGCCCAACCGCGCGTCACGCGCCGTTGGCCGCGCGCCGTCGGCCTTGGCCTGGCGGCTCTGGCCTCCGCAGGTCTGTGGATCTGGCTGATCGCCGCCGTTCGCTACTTCATCTGAGAACGCGATCCATCTCTATGCGAAAACGCCCCGCGGTCCTCCGCGGGGCGTTTTCCGTTTGGGCCGGCCTCTAGCGCTCATGCCGTAGGATGATGAGGGTCGCGAGGCGATGAGGTGAGGGGGCGATCCGGGGGATCGCCGCCGTCGACGCCTCGGCCGTCGCCTCAGGCGACCTTCTTCCACTCCAGCGAGCCGGGCGCCTGGCGCTCGATCCAGCGATAGTTCAGGTCGCCCCAAGGGGTGGCCCAGGGGGTCAGGTTGTCCAGGACCCAGTCGCCGGATTCGAAGCGGACCAGCAGGACAGCGTGGCTCTCGCCGCGCGCCGTGACGGCGACCGCCATCGACATGGCCTCGGCCGGGACGCCCGCCGCGAGCAGCCGGCGCCGCTTCTCCAGGGCGTAGTCCTCGCAATCGCCATACATCTTGCCGTCGATCACGCGCGGCAGCGACCAGAACTCCAGCAGGCCGTAGAGGTCGAAGTCATTGGCCTTCAGGACCTCGCGATTGACGTCGCGGTTGAGCGTGTTGACCAGCTTCATCCGCGACTTGTCCAGGAAGGCGGGCTTGGGCGGTTGGCTCGGCGCGGTCGCCTCGGCCAGGGCCACGGGCGCGACGGCTTCCGCCATCTGGCGGTCCGCGCTCTCCAGCACGCCGGCGGGCATGAAGGTGAGGTCGATGGTCGGGGTGAAGGCCTGCAGCTGTTCGACCTGAAGCAGGGCGGGGCCGCTGTCGGCCGCGTCGACCGCGAACTGGGCGACCGACGGCGCGCCGTCGATGGACGAGGTGGTCAGAAAGCTGGTCGAGGCCGCGAGCGTCATCGCCGGCGCCGCTGCGCCGCTTCCGCAGGCGCTTTCGTCCCGTTGGCAAAGATCGACGAAGCCGGGCGGCGGGGCCGCGCTCTCGCCCAAAGGCATGAACGCCAGTCGTTCCGCATGCGCCGCCGTGGTCAGCGAAAGAAAAACCACGGCGCTGCTGCATTTAAGAAGTATGGAGCGGATATTCATGGCCAGTCTCGACAATTAATTCGAGACTAAATTGCTCTTCAGGCCTAAATATCGGCTCAAATAACTTAGTAGTTTAACGGTCAACTAGCATAGTTATTTGGATATTAAGATTAATGACAAGTAATTGGGGTGTAAATTGCGCCTTTAATGGTGTGGTTTATTTATCGGTAACGAATGGGTTCGCGAGTTGAAGGCGGGGCGCGTTTGGGGCAGGTTGCCCACGTCAATCCAGCGCCCTCAGGCGCGATGGTCAGGTGATGGTGTTCAGACTCTTTCGGCCACGGGCTAAAGCCGCCCGAGCGGTCTCGACGGGCGGCCCGGCCGTCTATGCGATCGGCGACGTTCATGGTCAGCTCGAGCTGCTGGACCAGTTGCTGGAGATCATCGTCCGCGATTTCCACGCCCTGAAGCGCGGCGACCAGCCGGTGCTGGTCTTCGTGGGCGACTATGTCGATCGCGGCCCGATGTCGAAGGGGGTGATCGACCGGCTGATCGAGCTCGGCGCGATGGCGGCGCGCGACGGCTTCCAGGTCCGCACCCTGATGGGCAATCACGAGCAGACGATGCTGTCGTTCCTGGAGAACCCCGAGGCCGGACCGGCCTGGGTCGAGTTCGGCGGCGGCGAGACCCTGACCTCCTACGGCGTCAATAGGCCGGCTTCCCGCGCCGAGCCCGAGGTCTGGCATGAGGTCCAGGTGGCGCTGCAACGGAACCTTCCGTCGGAGCACCTGGCCTTCCTGCGAGGTCTGGAACTCTCGGCGGTCTATGGCGACTATCTGTTCGTCCACGCCGGCGTTCGCCCAGGCGTGCCGCTGGACCGTCAGAATCCGGAAGACTTGATGTGGATCCGGGGTGACTTCCTGTCGCAACCCCACCGCCTGGATTACGTTGTCGTCCATGGGCATACGCCCGACGAAGAGCCGTTCATTGGTCCCTCGCGTATTAATGTCGACACAGGCGCCTATGCGACGGGCGTGTTGACGGCCGTTCGTCTTACGGAAGGTTCACCGGTGATCCTTCAAGCTCGAAAGTCTCACAGAACCTAGGTGTGAGAGCTTGTCGCTGCATTGTCCGCGTGCCATGACGCGTGAACAGGGACGAACGCTTTTTTGAGATGTCATCGATGCCCGTCGTGCGACGCATCCACCTTTCAGTGATGGCCCTGTTGGCTATCGCCGCTGTTACCTTCGGCGCGGCGCCCTCCATCGCCCAAGTCCAGACCGCGCCGCCGGCCGCCGTTGTCGCCCCCGGGTCTCCGCCGGTCGCCGCCGTCGAGCCGGACTATCAACTGGGTTCGGGCGACAAGGTCCGGGTCACGGTCTATGGCGAGACCTCGCTGTCGGGCGAGTTTTTCGTCACGGGCAGCGGGATGGTCTCCCTGCCGCTGATCGGCGAGGTCAAGGCCTCGGGCCTGACCGTTCGACAGTTTCAGGAGGCTGTGCAGAACTCGTTGAGCGACGGCTACCTGAAGGAGCCGCGCGTCAGCGCCGAGGTGCTGAACTTCCGGCCCTACTATATTCTGGGAGAGGTCTCTAAGCCCGGCACCTATCCCTATATTTCGGGACTGACGGTGCTCAACGCCGTCGCCACGGCGGGCGGGTTCACCTATCGCGCCGACAAGGGCAAGGTCTTCATCAAGCGCAACGGCGAGTCCGAGGAACGCAAGTATCCGCTGGATCCCAGCACGACCGCCGCGCCGGGCGACACGATCCGTATCGGCGAGCGGTTCTTCTAGCGTCGAGCGCATCGTCCGCGGTCGTCGAGCCGGGGGCGGCCTTTCATGAACCCGGGGGCGTGGTGGTGAAATCAGTTCTGGTCGCCGGCGGCGCGGGCTACGTCGGATCGCATACCTGCCTGCGCCTGGCGCAGGAGGGTTTCCAACCCGTCGTGTTCGACGACCTGTCCAACGGTCACCGCGAGCATGTCCAGTGGGGCCCGCTCGAGGTCGGCGACATCCGCGACGGCGCGCGGCTGGACGCGGTGTTCGCCGCCCACAAGCCGGTCGCCGTCCTGCACTTCGCCGCCAGCATCGAGGTCGGCGAGTCGGTCAAGAACCCCGGCAAGTTCTTCGACAACAATGTCGGCGGGGCGATTTCCCTGATCGAGGCGACGCGCAGGGCGGGCGTCGAGGCGCTGGTCTTCTCCTCGACCTGCGCCACCTTCGGCGATCCGGTGCGCCTGCCGATGGCGGAAGACCATCCTCAGGCCCCGCTCAACCCCTATGGCCGCAGCAAGCTGATGGTCGAGCAGGCCCTGGCCGACTACGCCCGCTATGTCGGCTTCCGCAGCGTGGCCTTGCGCTACTTCAACGCGGCAGGGGCCGATCCCGAAGGCCGTATCGGCGAGTGGCACGAGCCCGAGACCCACGCCATACCCCTGGCCATCGACGTGGCCCTGGGGCGGCGGGAGCATTTCACGATCTTCGGCGACGACTACGACACCCGCGACGGCACCGCGGTGCGTGACTATGTGCACGTGCTCGACCTGGCCGACGCCCATGTCCTGGCGCTGCGCTACCTGCTGGCCGGCGGCGAGACGGGGAGCTTCAACCTCGGCACGGGCCACGGCACGACGGTTCGTGAACTGATCGAGGGCGTCAAGCGCGTGTCCGGCCGGCCGTTGCCGGTGGTCGAGGCCGCGCGCCGTCAGGGCGACGCCCCGGTGCTGGTCGCCGAGAACGGCTTGGCCAAGCGGGTGCTGGGCTGGTCGCCCAGCCGAGACCTGGACGCCATTCTCGACAGCGCCTGGCGCTGGCACGCGGCGCGGGCGGGACTGTAAAAAGCCCCGTTCGGCGGCGCGTTTTCCGGCGCAACGCTTTTTTTGCATCTTCCCCGGTATTCATAGGACGAATTCCCTGGGGGACCTGCGCGTGCTGAAGGTTTTGACCTGCCTGACGACAGAGCATGACCTGCGTTTGGTCGTGGTCGCCGGACTGATCTGCTTCGCCGCGTGCTTCACGGCGTTCCGCCTCTATTCGCGCATGCGCGGGGCCAAGGGCGTTGTTCGCGCCGCGTGGCTGCTGCTGACGGGCCTGGTGTCCGGCTCGGGCGTGTGGGCCACCCACTTCATCGCCATGGTCGCCTACAGCCCCGGCCTGAAGACCGGCTACAGCCCCTCCGGCACCCTGCTGTCGCTGATGATCGCGGTGCTGTTCATGGCCGGCGGCTTCGCCGTGGCCTCGGCCCAGCGCACGCGCACCAACGATTTCGCGGGCGGCCTGATCCTCGGCATGGGCATCGCCGCCATGCACTATACCGGCATGTCCGCCTTCGTGACCCAGGGCTTCGTCCAGTGGGAGCAGGCGATGATCGCCCTGTCCGTGCTGGCCGGCGTCATCGGCGCGGCGGGCGCCCTTCAGTTCGCGGGGCGGGCTCGCACCATGCTCGCACAGGCGGGCGGCGGCGCCGTTCTCGCCGTCGGCGTCTGCGCGCTGCACTTCATCGGCATGGGCGCGATCACCATCGTCCCCGATCCGTCGATCAACGTGCCCGACCAGATGCTGTCGGGCGCGATCCTGACCCTGGCCGTGACCTCGATCACCGGCATGATCATCCTGGGCGGCCTGGGCGCGGTGGCGATCGAGTCCTCGACCAGCCGCTCGGCTCTGGACCGCATCCGCCGCCTGGCCAACGCCGCCTACGAAGGCATCGTCGTGGTCCAGGACGGCTGCATCAACGACGCCAACGCCGCGTTCTGCGAACTGGCCGGCGTCGAGCTGGACGGTCTGCTGCGGACGCCTCTGTCCAACCTGCTGACCTTCGACACCGACGCGCCCACCCGTGAAGGCGTGCGTCGCGAAGGCGTGCTGCAGCCCGCCGACGGCGCCCGCGCGATCCCGGTCGAGGTGTTCTCGCGCCTGATGGACGACGGCGCGCGGCAGGAGACCTCGGGCCTCACCGTGCTGGCCGTCCGCGACCTGCGCGAGCGCCGCTCGGCCGAGGAGAAGATCCGCTACCTGGCCGAACACGACGGCCTGACCGGCCTGCCCAACCGCAATTCGCTGCAGGCCAAGCTGGCCGCGGCCCTGGACCGCGTCGAGGCCTCTGGCGAGAGCCTGTCGCTGATCTGCATCGACCTGGACCACTTCAAGGAAGCCAACGACCTGCACGGTCACCTGGCGGGCGACGCCCTGCTGGTCGAGACCGCGCGTCGGTTGCAGGACAGCCTGACCGCGCCGTCGTTCGCCGCCCGTCTCGGCGGCGACGAGTTCATCGTCGTCCAGGTCGCGGCCGGCGACCAGCCCGCCGCCGCCGCCGAGCTGGCGGGCCGACTGCTGGAAACCCTGGCCGTCCCGGCGACCCACGAAGGCCAGGAACTGGCCATGGGCGCCAGCCTGGGCGTGTCGCTGTTCCCCGACGACGGCCGCACCGCCGAGGCCCTGCTGGCCAACGCCGACATGGCGCTCTACCGCGCCAAGGAAAGCGGTCGCGGCGCCTACCGCTTCTTCAAGCGCGAGATGGACGAGTCGATCCGCGAGCGCCGGACCATGGCCCGCGAACTGCGCCAGGCGATCGCCGACGAAGAGCTGATCGTCTACTACCAGCCGCTGGCCAAGGCGTCCGACGGCGAGGTCTGCGGCTTCGAGGCCCTGGTGCGCTGGAACCATCCGGTGCGCGGCATGGTCCCGCCGCTGGAATTCATTCCGGTCGCCGAGGAGAACGGCCTGATCGCCCAGCTGGGCGAATGGGTCCTGCGCCGGGCCTGCGCCGACGCCGTCACCTGGGAGCGTCCGCTGCGCATCGCGGTCAACCTGTCGCCGCTGCAGCTGAACCAGCCCAACCTGCCGACCCTGGTACACGAGGTGCTGGTGCAGACCGGCCTGTCGCCCAAGCGGCTGGAGCTGGAGATCACCGAAAGCGCCCTGTTCAAGGACTATCAGCGCGCGCTGGACAACCTGCGCCGGCTGAAGGCCCTGGGCGTTCGCATCGCCATGGACGATTTCGGCACCGGCTTCTCGTCGCTGTCGACCCTGCAGTCGTTCCCGTTCGACAAGATCAAGATCGACAAGAGCTTCGTGGAGAACATCCACCGCCACGACCGCGCGACGGTGATCGTCCGCGCCGTGCTGGGCCTGGGCCGCAGCCTGGAGATCCCGTGCGTGGCCGAGGGCGTCGAGACCCAGGAACAGATCGACTTCCTGCGCGGCGAGAACTGCGCCGAACTGCAGGGCTATGCGATCGGCCGACCGTCGCCCGTCGACGCGCTTGACGCCTGGACCCTGGCCAGCGCGACCTCGGCGTACAAGCCGGCCGCCAAGAAGCCGCGCCGCCGCAAGGCGGCCTAGCCCTACCGCCGCCGCGACATGCTGCCCATCAGGCCGCGCATGATCTCGCGGCCGGCCTGATTGGCGACGGTGCGGATCAGCGACACGGCGAACGCCTCGGCCATCGACTGGCGGTTGGACGCCCGCGCACGGGGCGCGGCGCGGGTTTCGCGGGCCTCTTCCCGGTCCCTGACCTTTTCCGCCGCGGCCCGCTGGCGTTCGGCCTCGGCCTGGGCGGCGGCCGTGTCCGCCTGCTGCTGGGCCTGGACGGCGCGGCCCTGCAGGGTCTCGTAGGCCGAGGCGCGATCCAGCGTGGTGTCGTAGAGGCCGGCGACCGGGCTCTTGGCGATCAGGGCGGCGCGTTCTTCCGGCGTCAGCGGACCCAGGCGCGAGGCCGGCGGACGGATCAGCGTCTTCTGGACGACGCAGGGCGCGCCCTTGACGTCCAGGGTCGAGATCAGCGCCTCGCCGACCCCCAGGGCCTGGATAGTCTCGGCGGTGTCGAAGGCCGGGTTCTCCCGGAACGACTGGGCGGCGGCCTTCAGGCCCTTCTGGTCGGCCGGGGTGTAGGCGCGCAGCGCGTGCTGCACCCGCGCGCCCAGCTGGCCCAGCACGGCGTCGGGAATATCGGCCGGGTTCTGGGTGACGAAATAGATGCCCACGCCCTTGGAGCGGATCAGCCGCACGACCTGCTCGATCTTTTCCAAGAGCGGCTTGGGCGCGTCGTTGAACAGCAGGTGGGCCTCGTCGAAGAAGAACACCAGCTTGGGCTGGTCGGGATCGCCCACCTCGGGCAGCTCCTCGAACAGCTCCGACAGCAGCCACAGCAGGAAGGTCGAATAGAGCTTGGGCGACTGGATCAGCTTGTCGGCCGCCAGCAGGTTGACGTAGCCGCGACCGGCGACGTCGGTGCGCATGATGTCGGCCAGCTTCAGGGCCGGCTCGCCGAAGAAGTTCTCGGCCCCCTGGCTCTGCAGGGTCAGCAGCTTGCGCTGGATCGCGCCCACCGTGGCCGGCGAGACGTTGCCGTATTGCGTCCCGATCTCGGCGGCATGGTCGGCGACGTATTTCAGGGCCGCCTGCAGGTCCTTCAGGTCCAGCAGCAGCAGGCCGTCCTGGTCGGCGACGTGGAAAACCACGGTCAGCACGCCTTCCTGGACGTCGTTGAGCTCGAGCAGCCGCGACAGCAGCACAGGACCCATCTCGGAGATGGTGGTGCGGATCGGGTGGCCCTTCTGGCCGAACAGGTCCCAGAACACCACCGGCGGGGCGGCCGGGGTCAGGGTCAGGCCCATGGAGGCGGCGCGCTCCTGCATCTTGGCGTTGGGCGCACCCAGCGCGGCGATGCCCGACAGGTCGCCCTTCACGTCGGCGGCGAACACCGGGACGCCGGCGTCCGAGAAGGCCTGGGCCATGACCTGCAAGGTGACGGTCTTGCCGGTCCCGGTCGCGCCCGCCACCACGCCGTGGCGATTGGAGCGGTCCAGGCGCTGGGTCACCGGCCCGTCGGCCGGTCCTCCCTGGCTGAGCCCGATGAGGATTTCGCCTTCGCCGATCGCCAGGGTCATACGCAACGTCCTTCACATTGAGGGCTTAAGCCTAGCCTCGGCCTTGCGCCGCGCCAATCGCCTCGCGCAATGTGGCGTCAGTCTTATTACAGACGCTCGAGAAAGAGATTCCGCCGATGTCCATTTCCCCCTCGATCACCGGTCGCAACGCCCTGGTGTTCCTGGCGGTCGTCGCCGGCGCCGCGGCCCTGTACTGGATGCGCGGCATTCTCACGCCTCTGGCCATGGCGGTCTTCCTGGCCGTGATGATCGACAGCTTCGCCCGCGTGCTGCTTGAGCGTGTGCCGAGATTCCCGAAACGCCTGGCGTTGCCCGCCGCCATCCTCCTGTCGATAGCTCTGTTCGGATTGGCGGTCTGGGTCGTCACGTCGAACGGCGCCAGCTTCGTGGTTCAGATGCGGGAATACGCCCCGCGCCTGAACGAGGTGATCGCCAAGGTCGCCTCGCTGGTCGGGATCAAGGTGGCGCCAACGATCGGTGACTTGATCAATCAGCTCAATCCCAGCAAGTACGCCGGCGCGGCGGCCCAGAGTCTGCAGAACTTCGCGTCGAACGCTGTCTTGGTCCTTATTTATCTCGGGTTCATCATCGCCTCACGCCGCGGCTTCAGCCGCAAGATTGTGTCGCTGTTCCCGCAGCACGCCGAACGCGACGGGGCGATGCAGCTGTTCCAGCGCATCCGCAACGGCGTCGAGCAGTATCTGTGGATCCAGACCGTCACCGGCCTGATCATCGCCGTCGCCGCATGGGTGGTGATGATGCTGGTGGGATTGGACAACGCGGCGTTCTGGGCCTTCCTGATCTTCGTAGCCGCCTACATCCCGATCCTGGGCGGGGCGGTCGGCTGCTTCCTGCCGCCGCTCTTCGCCCTGGTGCAGTTTCCGCACACCCTGTGGCCCGCCTTGATCCTCTTCGGCGCGCTGCAGGGAATCTTTTTCATCGTCGGCAACGTGATCCTGCCGCGCATGCAGGGCGACACCCTGAACATGGACCCCACCGTCGTGCTGCTGTCCCTGGCCGTCTGGGGCGCCCTGTGGGGCGTCACCGGCATGTTCCTGTCCACGCCGCTGACCGTGGCGGCGATGCTGATCCTGGCCCAGTTCGACGGCACGCGCTGGATCGCCATCCTGCTGTCGGAAGACGGCGACCCCAGCGGCGCGGGCCTGGATCGCAAGCCGCCTGGCGCCCCCGTCAAGGCTCCGCAGGACAAAAAGGCGGGATCCACGCCGTCTTCGCAACAGAAGTCGGCCAAGGGGACTTAAATTCCCAAATGGCCTTCCTATCTAGATCCTGTCGGCAGCCCCCCATGCCGACCCCGCGCGACGCAGACCGATTTTCTGGAGCGTCCGACGCGGAATCGCCCGTCGCCCCCCGGCGGGCCCGCGCCGCCGGTTCCCCCCAACCGGCGGCGCTTCCGTGTCCGGCGACCGGTGGGATCTTCTTGGTAAGATATTCTGCGCTTTTCCCTGGCTACGGTTGAAACCGAGCCTGAAAAGGCTAGGTTGTCGCCAAAAATTCGCGAGGAAATCCCATGGTCGGTGCAAAACTTGACCCCAAGGCGACTGCCGCTCAACCGGACGGTTTGATTTCGACCTTCGGCGCGGCCCTGGGGCAGGGGGCGCTGACCGCGTCACAAGCCCAGTTCGCCGCCCAGGTCCAGGAAGACTGGTCGGCCGAGGAGCTGCCGGGCTTCGCTTCCGACGACATCGCCCACGCCCTGGTCGACTTCTGGCGTTTCGGCGAAGGCGCTTCCGACCCTCTTTCCATACGTGTCCGTTCGGCCGTCCGCGCCGACGGGACCGACCTGAAGAGCGACTTGCTGGAGATCGTCCAGCCTGACCGCCCGTTCCTGGTCGACAGCATCATGGGCGCCATCGCCGAGCAGGGCTTTTCGGTGCGGGCCATGTTCCACCCGGTGATCGACACGCCGACGGGTCGCCGCTCGATGATCCAGGTCTATCTGGCTCCCGTAGGCGAGGACCGCGAGGCCGCCCTGATCAGCGCCGTGCGCGACGCCCTGGCCGACGTCCAGGTCGCGGTCGACGACTTCGACGCCATGAAGGCCCTGATCCATCGCACCATCGAGGAGCTGCGCGCCTCTAAGGCCCCCATCCCCCAGGGCGAGCGCGACGAAGGCCTGGCCTTCCTCGACTGGCTGGAAGGCGACCGCTTCGTGTTCCTGGGCGCTCGGGTCTACGAATATCCCCGCACCCCGGACGGCGGCTACGCGGCCGAGGAGCCGCTGTACCAGCCCGAGGGCAGCCTGGGCGTGTTGCGCGACCAGACCCTGACCGTGCTGCGCCGGGGCAGCGAACCGGCGATCCTGTCACCCCAGGTCCGCGACCACCTGCTGCTGGGGGCGCCCCTGGTGGTGGCCAAGTCGAACCTGCGGTCCAAGGTCCATCGCCGCGGCTACATGGATTATGTCGGGGTGCGCCGGTACGGGACCGACGGCAAGCCGTCCGGCGAGGTCCGGTTCGTGGGCCTGTTCACCGCCGAGGCCTATGAGACGCCCGCCCACGAAGTGCCGGTGATCCGGCGCAAGGTCGAGCACGTGCTCAGCCAGGCCGGCAAGGATCCCGAGGGCCACAGCGGCAAGCGGCTGCGCAACATCCTGGAGACCTGGCCGCGCGACGAGCTGTTCCAGATCTCGGAAGACGAACTGCTGTCGATGGCCATGGGGGTGCTGCACCTCTACGATCGGCCGCGCGTGCGGCTCTTCGCCCGCAAGGACCCGTTCGACCGCTTCATCTCGGTGCTGATGTTCGTGCCGCGCGAGCGCTACGACAGCGGCGTGCGCGAGCGGGCCGGCAAGATCCTGGCCGACGCCTATGAAGGCCGGGTCAGCGCCTACTATCCCAGCTTTTCCGACGCGCCCCTGGCCCGCGTGCACTACGTGCTGGGCGTGACGCCCGGCAAGCACGGCGATCCGGACCTGGAGGCGCTGGAAGCCGCCGTCGCCGAGACCGCCCGCACCTGGGAGGACCGCTTCGAGGCCGCCATCCGCGACGGCGGCGCGCCCGGCCGGGTGGCCCAGACCCTGGCCCGGTGGCAGGGCGCCTTCCCGCCCGGCTATCGCGACCAGTACGACGCCGCCGAGGCCCTGGCCGATCTGGCCGTGGTCGACGACCTGAGCGCGGACGAGCAGGTGCGGGTCCGCGCCTTCCGCCACGCCGACGACGACAAGCTGACCTTCCGCTTCAAGCTCTATCGCCCCGGCGCCGCCGCGCCCCTGGCCGACGTGCTGCCGATCCTCGAGCACATGGGGCTGAAGGCCCTGATCGAGGACGGCTTCAAGCTGACGCCGGCCGACGGGTCGCACCCCAAGGTCTGGGTCCACGAATTCACCTTGCGCGACGAACGCGGCGAGCACCTGTCGTTCGCCGACATCAAGGCCGCCTTCGAAGCCGCCTTCGTCGCCATCTGGACCGGCCGCGCCGAAAGCGACGGCTTCAATCGCTTGGTGCTCGAGCTCGGCGTCGGCTGGCGCGAGGCCGCCCTGGTCCGCGCCCTGGCCCGCTATCGCCAGCAGACCGGCCTGGATCCCAGCCAGGGCGTTCAGGAGCAGGCGCTGTCGGACAATCCCGGCGTCACCCGCCTGATCCTCGACCTGTTCCGCATCAAGTTCGATCCGGCGGTGCACGCCGACCTGACCGCGCGTCGGGAGCAGGCCAAGGCCGTCGAAGCCAGCATCAACGAGGCCCTGCAGGCGGTCGAGAGCCTGGACGCCGACCGTGTCCTGCGCCGCATCGCCGCCCTGATCGGGGCCATCCAGCGGACCAACTTCTTCCAGGTCGGTCCCGACGGCGAGCCCAAGCCCTACATCAGCTACAAGATCGCCTCGCGCGAGCTGGAGGACCTGCCGGCCCCCAAGCCCTATCGCGAGATTTACGTCTCGGCCCCGCACGTCGAGGGCGTGCACCTGCGCTTCGGCCCGGTGGCCCGGGGCGGGCTGCGCTGGAGCGACCGCCGCGACGACTTCCGCACCGAGGTGCTGGGCCTGGTGAAAGCCCAGCAGGTCAAGAACGCGGTGATCGTGCCGGTCGGCTCCAAGGGCGGCTTCTATCCGAAGAATCTGCCGCGCGGCGGCGACCGCGACGCCATCCAGGCCGAGGCGATCCGCGCCTACAAGACCTTCTTGTCGGGCCTGCTGGACATCACCGACAACATCGACGCCGACAACAGGATCGTCCCGCCGGCCGGGGTCATCGTCCATGACGGCGAGGACCCCTATCTGGTGGTCGCCGCCGACAAGGGCACGGCCACCTTCTCGGACATCGCCAACGGCGTGGCCGAGGACTACGGCTTCTGGCTGGGCGACGCCTTCGCGTCGGGCGGGTCCGTCGGCTACGACCACAAGGTCATGGGCATCACCGCCCGCGGGGCCTGGGAAGCGGTCAAGCGCCACTTCCGCGAGCTGGGCAAGGATATCCAGACCGAGCCCTTCACCGTGGTCGGCGTCGGCGACATGAGCGGCGACGTGTTCGGCAACGGCATGCTGCTGTCCAAGCAGACCAGGCTGCTGGCCGCCTTCGACCATCGCCACATCTTCCTGGACCCCGATCCGGATGCCGCGACCTCGTGGGCCGAGCGCGACCGGATGTTCAAGCTGCCGCGCTCGTCCTGGGACGACTACGACAAGAGCCTGATCTCCAAAGGCGGCGGGGTGTTCGCCCGGTCGCTGAAGACCATCCCGCTGTCGCCGGAAGTCCGGGCTTTGTTCGAGATCAAGGCCGAGACGGTGACCCCGGCCGAGCTTCTGACCGCGATTCTCAAGTCGAAGGCCGAGCTGCTCTATCTCGGCGGCATCGGCACCTATGTGAAGGCCAAGGGCGAGAGCCAAGCCGAGGCAGGCGACAAGGCCAACGACGCCATCCGCGTCAACGGCGCCGACCTGCGGGTCAAGGTGGTGGGCGAGGGCGCGAACCTGGGCCTGACCCAGGCGGGCCGCATCGAGTTCGCGCAAA
This sequence comes from Caulobacter sp. P1_D6, assembly GCF_056406095.1. Classification (NCBI taxonomy): domain Bacteria; kingdom Pseudomonadati; phylum Pseudomonadota; class Alphaproteobacteria; order Caulobacterales; family Caulobacteraceae; genus Caulobacter; species Caulobacter sp. P1_D6. Next base: position 27,709 of record NZ_JBFUAW010000039.1, read on the forward strand.
TGGGCGCGGGCGGGGCGGGCGGCCACATCAACACCGACGCCATCGACAACTCGGCCGGGGTCGACAGCTCCGACCACGAGGTCAACATCAAGATCCTGACCGGGATCCTGGAGCGCGGCGGCAAGCTCACCCGCGACAGCCGCAACGAACTTCTGCCGACCATGACCGACGACGTGGCCAGCCACGTCCTGGCCGACAACTACGACCAGACCCTGGCCCTGTCGCTGATGGAGAGCGACGCGGTGTCGGAGGTCGAGTCCCACGCCCAGTTCATGGCGGCGTTGGAAGCCAAGGGACGGCTGGACCGCAAGGTCGAGGGCCTGCCAGAAGCCGCCGCCCTGGCCGACCGCGCCCAGGCCGGCAAAGGCCTGACCCGACCGGAACTGGCCGTGTTGCTGGCCTACGGCAAGATCGACCTGTTCGACGACATCGTCGCCTCGCAGGCGCCGGACGATCCGTGGTTCGAGGCGACGCTGAAGGGCTACTTCCCGCCGGCCCTCGGCAAATACGCCGACGCCATGCAGCAGCACCGGCTGAGGCGCGAGATCATCGCCACGGTGCTCGACAACCAGATGATCAACATGTGCGGCCCGACCTTCCCGAGCCGCTTGCGGGCCGCCGCCGGTTGCGACACCACGGCCCTGGTCATCGCCTTCGCCGCCGCCCGCGAGATCCTGGGCGTCGACGCCCTGTGGGACCAGGTTTCGGCCTTGGACGGCAAGGCTTCGGCCGGCGGCCAGCTGGCGCTGTACAAGGCCCTGGCCTACGCCCTCCGCAGCCTGACCTTCTGGCTGGCCCGCCGGGCGTTCAAGGACAAGTCGACCGTCGGGCAGTTGGTCGAGGCCTATGGGCCTTCGGTCAAGGCGCTGTCGGCCCTGGGGACCGCGATCCTCTCGCCGTTCGAGCAGAAGGTCGCGGCCAAGCGCGCCAAGGCCTATGTCGCCGACGGCGCGCCCGAGGCCCTGGCCCTGGCCGTGGCGGCCCTGCAGCCGGTGACCACGGCGGCCGACCTGGTCGACCTGGGCAACGCCTCCAGCTGGTCGGTCGAGAACGTGGCTCGTCTCTATCACCAGGTGGGCGCGGCCTTCGGCTTCGACCGGCTGCGCTCGGCGGCTGGTTCGTTCGTCGGCGGCGACGCCTTCGAGCGCCTGGCCGTCCGCCGTCTGATCGAGGACATGCTCAGCGAGCAGACCGCGATCACCCAGACGGTGCTGAAGTTCGCCGCCAACGCCCAGGCCGGCGACGACGAGGCCTCGGCCAAGGCGGCGGTCAATTCGTGGGCCGCCCTGCGCACCGACGGCGTCCGCGCCGCCAAGCGCACGGTCGAGGACATCGAACAGGCCGGCGGCGGCTGGACCTTCGCCAAGCTGACCATCGCCAACGCGGCTCTGCGGGGCCTGGCGAGCGCCGCCTAGACCCTAATCGGGGACACGCACATGTGCGTGTCCCCAGCCGGAGAAGCTTCGCGTATAAGCGACGCTTCACTTGGGGGCGCTTATGGACAAGGGTGATCGGCAGCGGGCCGCGTGGGCGCTCTACGAGTGGGCGCAGCAGCCCTATTGGGCGTTGATCGCCACCTTCATCTTCACCCCCTATTTCGCGGCCGGCTTCGTCGGCGACGCGGCGAGGGGACAGACCCTGCTGGGCTATGCCGGCGCGGTCTCGGGCCTGCTGATCGCGGTTTTCAGCCCGCTGGTCGGGGCCAGCGTCGACGCGCGGCGCAATCCCCGCATCTGGCTGGTCGGCCTGGCCGTGCCGTTCGTCCTGGCCAGCGGGGCCCTCTGGCTGGCCGCTCCGGGCGACGCCAGCCGCATCCTGCCGATCCTGATCTGCCTGGTGGTGGCCGGGGTTTCGGCCGAGCTCAGCGGGTCGGTGATGAACGCCCTGCTGCCCCTGGTGGCCAAGCCGGGCCAGGTCGGTCGTCTGTCCGGTTCGGCCTGGGCCCTGGCCTATGTCGGGGCCCTGATCAGCCTGTTCGTCGTGCTGCTGTGCTTCTCGCTGCCCGACGTTCCGATGCTGGGCCTGTCGAAGGCCCAGCATGAGCCGGACCGCATCGTCGGACCGCTGGTGGCCGTGTGGTTCCTGGTCTTCTCCTGGCCGCTGATGGTGATGGCGCCCCAGCCGCCCAAGATCGCCGGCCAGAAGCCGCTGGCCGAGCTGTGGAGCACCATCCGTTCACTGCGGCGCAAGCCGTGGATGCTGCGGTTCCTGATCGGTCGGATGCTGCTGGGCGACGGCATTTCCAGCTTCATCGCCTTCGGCGGCGTGTTGGCCGCGGGCCTGTTCGGCTGGACCACGACCCAGCTTGGCCTCTACGCCATCGCCTTGTCGGTCGCCGCAGGGATCGGCACCTTCATCGGCGGCCGGGTGGACCAGAAGTTGGGCTCCAAGGCCACGGTGCTGATCGCCGCCGGGGTGGTGCTGTTCGGCGCGTTCGGCGTCGGGCTGGTGGGCCGCGACAGTCTGGCCTTCGTGATCAAAGTCGCTCCGCCGGTCGCCGGCGGGCCCCTGTTCGCCAGCCTGCCCGAGCGGGTGTTCCTGGGCTTCGCCCTGTTCGTGGGCCTGACCTTCGGACCCGCCCAGGCGTCGTTGCGCGCCTGGATGGCCGAGCTGGCTCCTGCCGGCGAGAGCGGGCGGTGGTTCGGGCTGTACGCCCTGTCGGGCAAGGCCACGGCCTTCATGGCGCCGCTGGTCATCGCGGTCGGCACCCGGCTGGTCGGCGACCAGCGCATCGCCGTCGCGGTCTCGGCCCTGTTCCTGGCCACCGGCGCCGTCATCCTGGCCCGCGTGCCGCGCCAGGGGCCGGACGCCTAACCCAGGGTTGTCGAGCGGGCCAAGTCGGTACAGGATCGCCGCCGATTGGTGTCGGGGGCGTACATGGTCAAGGATCGTATTGTTCTGCTGGACTCGCTGCGGGGTCTGGCGGTGCTGGGCATCCTGCTGTGCAACATCCCGATCGCGGCCCAGCCGCACTCGGTGGCCACTAGCCTGACCCTGTGGCCGTTGGGCATGGCGCCCGCTTCGGTGGCCGTCTGGTGGGTCACCCAGGTGTTCTTCCAGCAGAAGTTCTATTCGATGTTCGCCATGCTGTTCGGCGCCTCGATCCTGTTGGTCGGCGGCGAAGGCGGGGACAACGAGAAGCGGAGGATCCTGATCCTGCGCCTGGTCAGCCTGCTGGCGATCGGCCTGTTCCATGGCCTGGTCATCTGGCAGGGCGATGTGCTCAACGACTATGCGCTGGTTGGTCTGCTGGCGATGTGGGCCCGCTCGTGGCCGGCCAAGCGCCTGCTGCAGGCGGGGATCGGCCTGCACCTGGGGCTTTCCGCCTGGGGCGCCTGGAAGCTGCTCAGTCACGCGGCCCAGGGCGGGGGCGATCCTCCGCCGGCGGAGATGGCCAAGTTCCTGGCGGGGGTCCAGGCCGACAGCGTCCAGTACGCCGGGAGCTTCACCCAGTCCTTCGCCCAGAACGCCAAGGACTACTGGGCCTTCGTGTTCGACGCCTTCACCCAGTGGCCCCAGACGTGGCCGTTGCTGGTGCTGTCGCTGATGCTGATCGGCATGGGCCTGTACAAGCTTGGCGTTCTGAGCGGCAAGGCCTCGACCGGGGTGTATCAGGGCTTGATCGGCGCGGGCCTGGGCGTTCTGGCGATCGTCGGCCTGGCCGAGACGGCCTACATGATGCTGCCCAGCCACCCCTGGGCGCCGCGCGCCTTGGCCCGCTGGCTGCAGAGCGCCACCGCCCCCGTCGCTAGCCTGGGCTATGTGGGCCTGATGGTGATGGCGGCGCGGGCCAGGGTCTGGAAGGCAATCCCGTTAGTCCTGGCCCCGGTGGGGCAGATGGCCTTCACCAACTACCTGACCCAGTCGATCCTGATGACGACGCTGCTGTACGGCGGCCGGGGTCCAGGGCTGTTCGGCAAGGTGGACCGGCCGTTCCTGGCGGCCGCCGTGGTGGTGATATGGCTGCTGCAGATCCTGTGGTCGCGCTGGTGGATGGCGCGCTTCACGATGGGCCCGCTGGAGTGGCTGTGGCGGTTGGCCTATCGCGGGCCGATGCCTCTGCGCCGCGCGCCCGAGACGTCGCCGGCCGCCGCCTGATCAACTGGGCGGCCTGGAGTTCAGGAAGGTGTCGAGCGCCGTGTTGATCACGGTCACGGTCACCGCGTCGCGCAGGCGCTGGGCTTCGGCCTGGCTGATCCCGGCGGCGGTGTAGCCGGCGATCTCGGTGAGGTCGGTCTCGCCCTGCACCAGGTTCTTGAACTCGGCCTCGCTGAGCTGTCCGGCGGCCAGCTGGCCCGTCCAGAGCTGCAGGTTGGCCCGCGCCTTGTCGAGCGCGGCCTGGGCCATGGCCTTCACCTCGGCGGAATAGCCTTCGAAGCTGTCCTTGCCGAGCACCGTGAGATTGGCCCGCGCGGCGGCCAGGAAATCGTCGAACTGGCTCATGCGCCGCCCTCCACCATCGCGCCACAGGAGGTGGCCCGTCCCTTGTTGGCCTCCAGGCAGAGGATGTAGTCGAAGGCCCGGCCGATCTGGACCTTCTTCTGGTCGCGGAAGGCTGGGCTCAGCGTTCCCTGGCTCTGCCACAGCGCAATGGTCCCGCCGTAGAGCGCGCGGCTCGGATCGCGCAGCACCGACCATTGCCGGGCCGAGAAGGTGTTCAGCGGGTCGGCGGCGGCCGCGCTGGCCGCGGCGTCGATCCGGGCCGTCAGGGCGGAGACCTCGGCGGCATGAGCGGCATAGGGATCGCCGGACACGTCCAGCAGCGACAGGGTCTGGGCCTTGAGGCTGGCCGCGTTGACCTGGGCGGCGGGATTGGGCGGCGGGGCCACGGGCGCGCAGGCGACGGGCGCCAGGGCCGGCAGCAAAAGGGTCAGGACGAGCGCGGCTCGCGCTATCGGCGCCAGCGTCATGGAAGGCCTCCCGGTGGATGGGAAGAGCCTGACATACAATCGGGTGAGCCACAATCTTGGCGGGAATAATACGCGCTTTGGATGAGCTCAGAGTGATCGCGCGACGCCCAGGGCCTTGGCGAAATAGGTCTGGGTCTGGCTGAAGAGGTCGGGACGATACTTGGCGCGCGGGTCGTTGGCGCGATCGTCGTCGAAGGCGTGGGTGGCGTCCGGATAGAAGGCCGTGTCCACCGCCAGGCCGTCGCGCCTCAACCGGTCCAGCGCGTTGCGCGGATATTTCCAGCCGACCACCTGGTCCTTGCCGCCGACGACCGAGAACACCTTGGGTCCCGCCCATCCCTGGACGCCCCAACCCCGGCTGGAGGTCAGGGACGGATAGGCCGCGTACGGATAGACCAGCAGGGCGCCCTTGACGCGGGTGCGCAGTTTCAGCGGGTCGGCGTCGGTGATCCCGGTGGCGCGGGCGGCGTTCACGCCGATCGCGTAGCCGTCCATGATCGACCAGCCGCCATGGCTCCAGCCGGCCAGGAACACGCGCTGGGAGTCCGCCCAGGGCTGGCTTTCCAGCCAGGACAGCATGGCGAAGATGTCGCCCGAGCGCTTGAGGCCCTGCAGCGTCATGCCGGTGCAGACGAACAGCTTGCCGTCCATCGTCGACATGCCGCGCGGCTTGAAGCTGTCGACCACCACGGCCGCCCAACCCGCCTGGACGGCCACCTGGGCGTAGGTCTCCAGGAAGGGCGTCTTGCCGCCGCAGCCGTGCAGGATCAGCGCCACGGGGAAGGGGCCGGGACCCGAAGGCTTGAAGACCTTCGAGGCGTTGGCGACCTTGGCTCCCCAGTCGGCGCTGAGCATGGTTCTCGGCCTCAGATTTCCTGGTTGTACTTGCCGACCCGGTCGCCCAGGCGCGGCTTCACTTCCTGGCGGAACAGGGCGCGCATGTCGTCGGCCGATTGGGTGCTTTCGACCACCACGACGATCTCGGGCTTGTTGGACGAGGCGCGGACCAGCACCCACGAGCCGTCCTCCAGGTGCACCCGCACGCCGTTGACGGTGATCACCTCGGTGATCTTGCGGCCCAGGATCGAACCGCCGGCGGCGAACAGGTCCTGGTATTCCTTCACCACGTCGTCGACGACGCCGTACTTCACTTCGTCGCCGCAGTGCGGGCTCATGGTCAGCGAGGTGAAGGCCACGGGCAGGGCCTTGCGCATGTCCGACAGCTTCACGCCCGGATTGCGGTCCAGCATGGCCAGGATGGCGGCCGCCGCGGTCAGGCCGCAGTCATAGCCGTAGCCCAGGTCGCCGTTCATGAAGAAGTGGCCGCTCTTCTCGAAGCCGGCCAGGGCGCCCAGCTCGGCGCTCTTGCGCTTGATGTAGCTGTGGCCGGTCTTCCAGTAGATCACCTTGCAGCCGTGGGCGGCCAGGATCGGGTCGGTGGCGTAGAGGCCGGTCGACTTGACGTCGACCACGAAGGTCGCGCCGGGGTTCAGCGGGGCCAGGTCGCGGGCCAGCATCAGGCCGATCTTGTCGGCGAAGATCTCCTCGCCCTCGTCGTCGACCACGCCGCAGCGGTCGCCGTCGCCGTCGAAGCCGAAGGCGAGGTCCGCGCCGTGCTCACGGACGGCCGCGGCCATCGAGTGCAGCATCTCCACGTCTTCCGGGTTCGGATTGTACTTGGGGAAGGTGTAGTCGAGCTCGACATCCATCCCGACCACATCATTGACGCCCATGCGCTGCAGGGCGTCGACGGCGAAGGCGCCGGCCGTGCCGTTGCCGCAAGCCGCGATCACCTTGAGGGGGCGGGTGATCTGGGCGCGCTTGGCGACGTCGGCGATGAAGCGTTCAGCCTCCCCCTCGACCCGGATCAGCTTGCCGCCGTCGCGTTCGACGAACTCGCCGCCCAGCACGATGGCCTTCAGGCGGCCCATCTCGTCGGGACCGAAGGTCAGGGGCTTCTGGGCGCCCATCTTCACGCCGGTCCAGCCGTTCTCGTTGTGGCTGGCGGTGACCATGGCCACGCAGGGGATGTCCAGGTCGAACTGGGCGAAATAGGCGGTGGGCGACAGGGCCAGGCCGATGTCGTGCACCTCGCAGCCGGCGCTGATCAGGCCCAGGATCAGGGCGTTCTTGATCGAGCTGGAATAGGAGCGGAAGTCGTGGCCGACCACGATCTTCGACAGCCCCAGTTCCTGGATGTAGGTGCCCAGGCCCAGGCCCAGGGCCTGGACGCCCAGCAGGTTGATGTCGGGCCCGAACAGCCAGCGCGCGTCGTATTCCCGGAAGCCCGTGGCCTTGACCAAGGGTTCGTTTTCATAGGCGGCGGTATTGGGAACGAGATCGGCGCGGGGCTTGGAGAACATCTGAACTCGCTTCAAGGATTTGCGCGCCAGCACTAGCTAACGGAGCCTGCGTCGGCTAGCGCATTCGTATGACACCGTCATATGCGCCGGTGGATCGACACGAATTGGGCAGGCCATGCCCATCACGGCCTCGCCGTGATGGGTCGCAAGATCTTGGGCGACGGGCCGGCCTTGCGGGCAATTAATGTCGGAACACCCGCACGCCGGTGAAGGCCATCGCCAGGCCCAGCTTGTCGGCCGCCTCGATCACCTCGGGGTCGCGCATCGAGCCGCCCGGCTGGATGATCGCTGTCGCCCCGGCTTCCGCGGCCTGGATCAGGCCGTCGGCGAACGGGAAGAAGGCTTCCGAGGCGCAGGCGCAGCCCTTGAGGTCCAGGCCGAAATCGGCGGCGCGAAGCGCGGCGATCCGGGCCGAGTCCTTGCGGTTCATCTGGCCGGCCCCGACGCCCAGGGTCTGGCCGGCGCGGGCGTAGACGATGGCGTTGGACTTGACGTGCTTGCCGACGGTGAAGGCGAACAGCATGTCGCGCACTTCCTCGTCCGTGGGCTGACGTTTGGTGACGATCTTCAGGTCCGAGGCCTTGATGCGGGCGTCGTCGCGGGACTGCACCAGGAAGCCGCCGGCCACCGATTTGAAGGTGTCGCCGGTCGACAGGGCGTCGGGCAGGCCGCCGGTCACCAGCAGGCGCAGGTTCTTCTTGGCGGCGAACACCGCGATGGCGTCGTCGTCGGCTTCCGGGGCGATCACCACCTCGGTGAAGATCTCGACCATCTGCAGCGCCGCCTCGCGGGTCAGGCGGGTGTTGACCGCGACGATGCCGCCAAACGCGCTGGTCGGGTCGCAGGCCAGGGCGCGCTCATAGGCTTCGCGTTGCGAGCCGCCCACGGCCACGCCGCAGGGATTGGCGTGCTTGATGATCGCCACGGCCGGACCGGCCGAAGGATCGAACTCGGCGATCAGCTCGAAGGCCGCGTCGGTGTCGTTGATGTTGTTGTAGCTGAGTTCCTTGCCCTGCAGTTGGGTGGCGGTGGCCACGCCGGTGCGCGGGTTCGGGAAGGCGTAGAAGGCCGCCTTCTGGTGCGGGTTCTCGCCGTAGCGCATCACTTGACGCAGTTCGCCGGCGATGGCCTTGCGGGCCGGGAAGTCCTGGCCCAGCTGGGCGGCGAACCAGGTCGAGATCGCCGCGTCATAGGCCGCCGTGCGGGCATAGGCGCGGGCCGCCAGGGTCTGGCGCAGGGCCAGGGTCGTGCCGCCGGCCTTCAGGGCTTCCAGCACCTCGGCCAGGTCCGACGGATCGGTGCAGACGGCGACATAGCCGTGGTTCTTGGCCGCCGAGCGGATCATGGCCGGGCCGCCGATGTCGATGTTCTCGACGCACTCGGCGTAGGATCCGCCCTTCGCGACCGTGGCCTCGAACGGGTAGAGGTTCACGTACAGGATATCGATGGCGCCGATGCCGTGGTCGGCCATGGCCTTGGCGTGCTCGGGCGCGTCGCGAACGCCCAGCAGGCCGCCGTGCACGATCGGGTGCAGGGTCTTGACCCGGCCGTCCATCATCTCGGGGAACTGGGTCAGGTCCGAGACGTCCTTGACCGGGATGCCGGCCGCCGCGATCGCCGCCTTGGTGCCGCCGGTCGAGACCAGCTCGACCCCGGCCGCGTGCAGGATCTGGGCGGCCTCGACCAGGCCGGTCTTGTCGGAGACCGACAGCAGGGCGCGCTTGGGGGCGACGAGGTCGGGGGCGGACGGATAGTCGGGGGCGRCGGGCACGGCGGACTCCAGGTCTGGTGGAAGACGGTTTCGAGGAGCCCAGGCGCGCGGCGATGTGGTCCGCGCTCCCCGATGGTTCCCCATCACTAGCGCCAGTTACGCGAACGGCGCGGAAAATACGGGGGCGGGGGGAGGAGTCAATTGCGGTCGTCGGTGCGGTGAGTACTTGCCCCCTACGGACCGCTTCGCGGTCGTCTTCCCCCATAGGGGGAAGAGGGGAGCCGCGTTTGCGTCCTCCGCCCCCTGTGGGGGCGGACAGACCGCGAAGCGGTCAGGTGGGGGCAAGTGCTAGCGGGCACGGCGTCTCAAGCTCACGCGGTCTCCCGCTGAGTTGGTGGAAAGGGACGCGGAGCGCCGGACGACGTCCGGAGATCTTTGAATGAATACCGTTTCGACGAAGCCGACCGCTCCGCGCCATCGTTATCCGCCAGCATCCGGTGGGCAGCCCTGTTGAGGCTTAGCCGGACCCGGTCCCGGTCGTTTCCAACCAGTCCCAGCCGCCGAGGGCGCGGGCCAATGGGCAATACACGC
>NZ_JBFUAW010000040.1:0-36486 GCF_056406095.1 Caulobacter sp. P1_D6
GGGGATGAGGTGGCTCCGCGGGTAGGATTCGAACCGCCCTGCCACTCCCCCCACCGGTCGCTACGCGACCGCCTCCCCCACAGGGGGAGGTCCTTCTGATTAAGCCCGCGCCGCCGCGATCCGCGCGCGGGCGATCTCGTCGGCCACCAGGTTGGCGGGGCGACGGTCGACCAGGGAGTGGTCCAGCACTTCGCCCAGGGTCTGGGCCAGGCGGTCGAGCTTGGCGGCCACCCAGTCCGGATCGAAGGCCACGCCGGCTTCCAGGGCGCGGATCTCGCCGGCCACGTTGATGATGCCGCCGCCGTTGATCACGTAGTCAGGGGCGTAGAGGATGCCGCGCTCGAACACCGCCTGGCCGATGGTCTTGTCGGCCAGCTGGTTGTTGGCGCCGCCGGCGATCACCTTGACCTTCAGGCGCGGCAGGGTGGTGGTCGAGATCGCGCCGCCCAGGGCGCAGGGCGCGAACACGTCGGCCTCGACATCGAAGATGGCGTCGGTCGAGACGATCTTGGCGCCGGTCCTGGCGGCCACTTCGTCCAGGGCGTGCTGGTTGACGTCGGCGATGATCAGCTTGGCGCCGGCGGCGTGCAGCTTCTCGGCCAGATAGGCGCCGACGTGGCCGACGCCCTGGATGGCGACGGTGACGCCGTTCAGGTCGCGGTCCAGGGCCCGCTGGACGCACAGGCGCACGCCGCGGAACACGCCCTCGGCGGTGACCGGCGAAGGATCGCCCGAGGCGGCCGCGTGGCCTTCCAGGCCGGCGACGTACTTGGTGGTGCGGCGGGTGGCGACCAGGTCGGCCGGCGAGACGCCGACGTCCTCGGCCGTCCAGTACTGGCCGTTCAGGCTGTCGACGGCGCGGCCGAAGGCCTCGAACAGTTCCGGCGTCTTCTGGCTGCGGGCGTCGCCGATGATCACGGCCTTGCCGCCGCCGAAGTCGAGATCGGCCATGGCGTTCTTGTACGACATGCCGCGCGACAGCCGCAGGGCGTCGGTCACGGCGGCGTCGGCGCTGGAATAGTCCCACATCCGGCAGCCGCCGGCGGCGGGGCCGCGGGCAGTGGAGTGCACGGCGATAATCGACTTCAGGCCGGTTTTTTCGTCAAAGAACGCGTGAACGCCTTCGTGTCCCTCGAAATCCGGGGAATCGAACAAAGTCATGCCGTCGGTCTCGCCTTAGCCAGAAAGATTGCGCCGGGGTGTACGCTGGCGGGCTTGAGCGAACAAGCCCTCGCTTCGCCGCACCCGATCCGGCTGGGCCTATTGCTTGGAAAGCTGCGAGCGCACCACGTTCGGGGCGGTCGGCGCGCCCGGGATCGGCGGCGCGCCGGACGGCAGGTCGGCCAGCGGGTCCTTCAGGAACGACGCCGCGTCGGCCCACACCACGGGGGCCTGCTTGTCGACCAGCAGCAGGTGCCAGCCGTTGGCGTAATAGGCCGAGCGGTCGTCGGGCTTGAGCCGACGCACCGCCTCCATGGTCGGCTCCTTGGGGATGATGTGGTCGTTGGCCCCATAGAAATAGGCGACCGGCACCTGGACCTTGCCGAGCGACGACCAGGCCTTCTCCATCAGCCCGACCAGGCCGTAGAGGGTGTCGGAGCGCGCGCCCCAGATCATCAGCGGGTCGCGGCCCATGCGCCGCAGTTCGTCGATGTTGTCGGTGGGCTGGACGTTCTTGACCAGCCACTCGGGCGGCTTGACCACCCAGCTGCGCGTGGTGTGGGCGGTGATCCACAGGCTGGTCTTGTAGGGCAGCGGCTGGTTCGACCAGCCCCAGACGGCGGGGGCGAACAGCAGCAGCCGCTCGGCGGCCGGCGGGCGGTCCGAGGCCATGGCGGCGATGGCCAGCGCCCCACCCATGCTGACGCCGGCCAGGGCGACCTTGGCCTCGGGATGGGCCTCGCGGACCAGGGCGACGGTGGTGCGGATGTCTTCGATCACCAGGTCCGGCGGCGCCCAGACGCCGCGATCGGGCGAGCGGCCGAAACCCCGGATGTCGATGGCGTAGGTGGCGATCCCCTGCTCGGCCCAGAACGGCGCGGCCAGGTGGAAGGCGTTCGAATAGTCGTTCATGCCGTGGAGGGCGACGATCACCTGGGTGACCGGCTGGCCCTCGGGCGGCAGCCACTTCATCAGGCCCAGCTTCTTGCCGTCGAAACTGAACAGGCCGTCGTGGTCCAGGCGAGGCCCACGGTAGCCCAGTTCGCCTGGCCCCGGTTGCTGGATGACCGGAGCGCAGGCCGCCAGGCTGGCCGCGCAGGCCGCCCCCAGAAGAAGAATCCGACGGTTCATGACGCCAGAATGCCCGCCACTCGGCGGCGAAGATAGGGCGTGACCTCGGCGTCGAACCACGGGTTGCGCTTGAGCCAGGCGGTGTTGCGCCACGACGGGTGCGGCAGGGGCAGGACCCCGTCGTCGATATAGTCGCGCCAGGCGGCGACGGTGTCGGTCATGTTCGCCTTCATCCCTGCACCCAACGCCCAGGCTTGGGCATGGCTCCCGACCAGCAGGGTCAGCTCGACGTTCGGCAGGGCCGCCAGCAGCGGCTTGCGCCAGAGCACGGCGCAGCGGGCCGGCGGCGGATAGTCGCCGCCCTTGGGGTTGGTCCCCGGAAAGCAGAAGGCCATGGCCGCCACGCCGATCTCCTCGCGGCCGTAGAAGGTCTCGCGGTCAATCCCCATCCAGTCGCGCAGACGATTGCCCGACGGATCGTTGAACGGCAGGCCGGTCTCGTGCACCAGCCGCCCCGGCGCTTGGCCGCAGATCAGCAGCCGCGTCCCCTCGCCCACCCGCACCACCGGCCGCGGCATATGCGGCAGGTACGGCGCGCAGGCCCGGCAGGCGGCGATGTCGGCGAGGATGGCGTCCAGCGGCATGGGGCTGGAGGTAGGCGGCTCGGGCCCAAAGGCAAGCCCAGTCATCGGTCGTGGCGTTTTCCGGGTCATCAAGGATCAAACCCTCAAACACAATCTCGCCACAAGTTTGAACACAGGCGCAGTAATTACAGGTATATTTTTACGTCGACTTCCCGACACAGTTAGAATTAATCAGGAGAGTTGGAAACAAATCCTCGCCAGATGGTTACATATCCAACCAAAGGATTTTTTCATGGCAATTCGAAGGATACTCTTTGTCGAGGACAACCGTATCTCAAGTCTTTTGAACTGTTTAGTCCTGCGCGAGGTCGGCTACGAGGTGATCGAAGCCTTCTGCGCCGAAGAAGCGTGCCAGATCATCGACAAGCACGAGGGGCTGTCGGCCCTGATCACCGACATCAACCTGGGGACCGGCGGCGACGGCTTCGATGTCGCCCGCTGCGCGCGGGCCGCCTATCCGCGCCTGCCCGTCGTCTACATCTCGGCGGCGGCCGCCGCCCGTTTCTCCTCGGAGGGGGTCGAGCGTTCGGAATTCATCGACAAGCCCTTCCATCCCGCCCGCATGATGGAGGCGCTGGACCGCACCATGCCCGCCGAGGCGGCCTAGGCGACCGCGCCCAGCAGCCGCTTTTCCTTGGCGACCCGATCGGCGAACGACGGCCGCGCCAGGATCGCCTCGACATAGGCCTTGGTCCGGGGCCAGGCCGACAGGTCGAAGCCCAGGTGGTCGAGGTTGGCGAACGGGCTGGCCACGGCGATGTCGGCCAGGGTGATGCGGCCTTCCAACAGGAAGCCGCCGGCGTCGGGGGCCAGGCCTTCCAGATAGTCCAGCAGCGGCGGGATCGTCTCGCGCTCGGCCTTCAGGCAGGCGTTCTCGTCGCCGGCCACGCCCATGAAGCGCGGGCCGACGATGCGGTTGAAGAACAGCGGCCCGGCCGCCGCGACCACGATGGTGTCGGCGAACTCCTCGAACCACACCGCCCGGGCGCGGTTGCGCGGGTCCAGCGGGATCAGGTTCGGCTCGGGGTGCAGGGCTTCCAGATAGGTGATGATCGCGGTGGAGTCGGAGATCTGGAAATCGCCGTCCTTGAAGCCGGGGATCTTCTTGAACGGACTGCAGGCCAGGAAGTCGGCGTCGGGTTCGCCGGGCCGGGGGACCTTGTTCTCCAGCGTCAGCCCCTTCTCGGCCCCGAAGGCAAGGGTCTTGCGCACATAGGGCGACAGCGACGAGCCGTAGACGATCATGGTGAACCCTCCCTTATGAGTAGGGATCATAGGTCCACCGATCGCGTCTTAATTCAAGACTTAGGCGGCTAGTCCTCGCCGCCCTCTTCGCCCGCCACGTCGTCCGCGACGTCCTCGAAGCTGGTCGGGTCGCCTTCCATGCGCAGGCGCAGGCGGTAGACGCCGCGGAATTTCTCCGGATTCACCGGCTTGTTGTGGCGCAGGATGACGATCTTGCCCTCCCGGGCCAGCTCGATGGCGTTGGTGCGCACGTGGCCCAGCACGCGCTGCCAGCGCTCGGGCTCGATGGCCTTGGCCACCGACATCGGATCGATGGACTTGCCGGCGGCCACGGCGGCCAATTGCGAGAGGATGGTGTCTTGAATCGGGGTGGTCATGGTTTTCGCTCGAGCACGGACCAGACGCCATCGTGGCGGATGAACAGGGTCGTGGAGATGATTTCGGGATCGCCGGCGATTTGATCGACAAAGGTCGCGACGCGTTCCAGTCGGTCCTTATCCCCGCCGTCGGCCAGCAGCAAGAGATTGCGCTGCGAGAAGACGGCGACCGGGTCGCCGGTCATCGTCACGCCATGGGTCTTCCAGGTGTCGGGCTGGTTGACGAAGTTCAGCGCCAGACTGCTCTGGTTGGTGATCGACCAGACGCCTGGCTCCAGCGTATCGATTTCCATCCGCCCCATCTTCTTGCGCGTATTGGCGTCGGCCCGCGCCCAGGCCGCCGCCTCGTCGGGGAACAGCGACTTGATCTTGTCGGCGTCGGTCATCTGGAAGGTCTCCTTCCCGTCGACCGCGATGATCTGGATGAAGTCGCCGGCGAACGGCCGGGTCAGGAACTTGAACGTCTCGAAGCCGGGCTGGGTGACGTAGTCGATCGGCCGGATCAGCACGACCAGGTTGTCCTGGGTGACCGTGGCGAACTGGTCCTTCTCCAACGCCAACCGCGCCATCTGCCCGACGATGGTCTCCAGCGTGTCGGGCTGATTCAGGTAGCGGTCGTAGGCGTTGCCGATGAAGATCGACGAGCCGTCCTTGGGCTTCGAGCCTGGCGGCACGATGCGCAGGGTGTCGTCGTCGACCATCTCGACCTTGGCTTTCGGGGCCAGCCTGACGATCGCGTCGCGCAGCTCCAGCCTGAACTCGGCCTTCGACATCTCGCCGGCCCAGGCGGGACCGGTCGATGCGAACATCGTCAGCCCGACCGCGAGCCGCCCCATCCACCGTCCGACCGCCATGCCTGTCTCCCCCTCGAGTCGTCGGGACTGTGCACGTCACCGCCAGGGATCGTCACGCCGATTGTTCCTGACACCCGTTGACCCACGCCGACTTGCGCCGCGTCGCGCCGGGCCTTAGGTCCTCAAAGACAACGCAAGGGATGGGACAGAGCCATGGACGGCGGCAACGAGATCTGGGACGGGCCCAAGCTGGTCACCGAGGGCGAGTGGGCCGGGTGGCGCACCTGGGCCGGCATGGACGCCTTCGAGGACCAGACCGGGCCGTTCTACTTCAAGGAAGAGAACGGCGTGGTCCGCAGCGCCTTCCGCGCCGAGGCCCGCCACATGAACGGCGGCGGCTTCATGCACGGCGGCTGCATGATGACCTTCGCCGACTATTCGCTGTTCTCGATTTCGTGGGCCCACCTGAAGGACGTGCGCGCCGTCACCGTCAGCCTGAACGGCGAGTTCCTGGGCCCGGCCAAGGCCGGCGATCTGGTGGAATCGACCGGCGAGGTCACCAAGGCCGGCGGCTCGCTGCTGTTCGTGCGCGGGCTGGTCTCGACCGGCGGGTCGCCGATGCTGAACTTCTCGGGCGTGATCAAGAAGATCAGGGCGCGGTAGCTCACAAGCTCGCCATTCTCTTCTGTCATCCCGGGCGTAGCGAAGCGAAGACCCGGGACCGACGCCTGAGCTCAGCGCTTCCGGCGGTCCCGGATCGGCGCGCTGCGCGCTTGTCCGGGATGACAATGAAAGTAAGGGCGAGAGCCCTCCTCCCTCGACTTACACCCCCGCCTTCGCCGCGGGCCGGGCCATCATGCCGTCCAGCCAGCGCTTGACGTTGACCAGCTCCGGATCGGGCCGGAACCGCGCCATCCGGGCGAAGTCGAGGCCGGTCGCCGCCAGGATGTCGGCGATGGTCAGCCGTTCGCAGGTGATGAACGCGCTCTCGGCCAGGCGGCGGTCGAGCATCTTCAGGCCCTTCTCGGCGGTCGCCCGGTTGCTGGCCGCGATCTCGGGGACCTGGGTCTCGATGGCCGCCAGGGCGGGATGGCTGTGGCGCACCAGCATCATCAGCGGCGTGGCGACCATCATCTCGGCGCGGCGCATCCACATCTCCACCACCGCGGCCTCGCAGGCGTCGCCGCCGAACAGGTTGGGCTCCGGGTAGAGCGTTTCCAGGTAGCGGCAGATGGCCACCGACTCGGTGATGGTCTGGCCGTTGTCCATCTCCAGGGCCGGCACGTTCGGCAGCCCGGCCTTGGACAGGTATTCGGGCGTGCGATGCTGGCCGCCGAAGATGTCGATGTCGACGACCTCGATGTCGTCGATCCCCTTCTCGGCCATGAACCAGCGTACGCGGCGGGGATTGGGGGCGCGGCGGCTGTCGTAGAGCTTCATGGAGACCTCCCGAGTTTGGCGGGAGGATGCGCGGTTTACGGCGCGGAAGAAAAGCCCGCGATCGCCTGTCCGAACGCGATCAGGTTGCCGTCCGGGGCCAGGACCAGCAGTTCGCGCTGGCCATAGGGCTTGTCCGCCGGACCATGGACGTCGCGCGACGGCAGGGTGTCGAGCCGCGGCTTGAGCTCGGCGTACAGGGCGTCGACGTCACGGACGTCGACATAGTAGGCGAAGCGCCGGTTGCCGGGCGGCGCCCCGTCCTCGCCCTGTCCGGCCAGGATGCGGACCCCCGCCCCTTCCCGCTCGACATAGGCGTAGTCGCTGGCGCGGAACAGCACCGCGAACCCGAGGATGTCGGTGAAGAACGCCAGGGCCGGCTCCAAGGCCGGCACGTGCATGAAGGGGGTGATCTGGATGAAGTTCGACATCGTCGGCGCCTCCCGCAGCGAGTGAAGCGCCGGAGGGCCGGTCCTGTCCAGACGCGGACGCCTGGACAGGATTTTGCGGCTAGAGCCCGAACCAGCCCCGCGGCATCAGGCCGATCAGCGAGCCGGTCAGGCAGGTGGCCAGGAAGCCGGCCATCATCGCCTTCCAGACCAGGCCCAGCACCTCTTGCCGGCGCGCGGGCACCAGCACCGAGAAGCCGGCGACGTTCATGCCCACCGAACCGATGTTGGCGAAGCCGCACAGGGCGTAGGTCATGATCATCCGGGTGCGTGGGTCCAGCAGTTCGGGGCCCTGCTTGGCCAGTTGGATGAAGGCCGTGAACTCGGTCAGGATCAGCTTGACGCCCAGCAGGCCGCCGGCCGTGCCCGCTTCCCTCCACGGGATGCCCATGGCCCAGGCCAGGGGGGCGAACACGATGCCCAGCACGCGGGCGATGCTCAGGTGCTCGCCGCCGACCATCGGCAGGGCGAACAGGATCTTGTCGACCATGGTGGCCAGGGCGATGAAGACGATCAGAGTGGCGCCGACGTTCAGGGCGATCTGCAGCCCGTCGGTGGTGCCCTTCATGACCGCGTCGATCGAGCTGCCGTAGGTCTTGTCTTCCTCGGCCAGGTCCAGGTCGTCGGACTTCTCGCTGGGGTCGCCGGGCACCATGATCCGGGCCAGCAGCACGCCGGCCGGGGCCGAGATCAGCGAGGCGGCCAGCACGTGGGCGGCGGCGTTGGGCAGCACGTCGTGCAGGATGGTGGCGTAGGCGACCATGGTCGAGCCGCTGACGCAGGCCATGCCGACCGCGATCAGCATGAACAGCTCCGACCGGGTCAGGCGCTCCAGATAGGCGCGGATGAAGATCGGCCCCTCGATCTGACCCATGAAGATGGTGGCGGCGGTCGCCAGGGCGGGCGGGCCGCGCAGGCCCAGGGTCTTCTGGAACAGGAAGCCCAGGCCCTTGGCCAGCCACTTCAGGATGCCCCAGTGCCACAGCAGGGCCGACAGGGCGCAGACCACCAGGATCACCGGCATGACGCGGAAGGCGAACAGGAAGCCGGCCCCCGGATTGGTCTCGGTATAGGGCGGCGTGGTGCCCGACAGGTAGCCGAACACGAAATTGGTGCCCGCCTGGGTCGACGAGGCCAGGCCCTCGACCGCGCTGTTCACGCCCTGCAGCGCGTCGCGGGTGGCCGGCAGGCGGAACAGAACGAAGACCAGGAGCAGCTGGATGGCGATCGCGCAGACGGCCAGCACAAGCGGGAAGCGCTTGCGGTTCTCGGACACGAGCCAGCAAAGGCCGAGGATAAGCGCCACGCCCGACAGGGCCTGGACGTTCTCGGGAAGGAAGATCAAGGCGGAAGATCCTAAATGAGCGACGCGCCCCCGCGACGCAGCCAAGGGACCAAATGACTATGAATGGGGGGCGCGGCGCAAGCGCCATGCTGCTGAAATCGCGAGGGTCGAGCGATCTGCCCGACCCTCGCGCGGCCCTTCACCCGAAACCGTTCACGCCGCGACGTCGACCGAGGACGTGCTGGAGGTCGTCGAACTGGCCAGGCTGTTGGCCAGTTGGCCGAGCAGCTTCTGCATCAAATCCGAAGCGTCGCTGGAGATGTCCGACCCCAGGCTGTCGGCGGCCGAGGTCAGGGTCTGGGCCAGTTCGGCGGCCGAAACCACGCCGTCGCCGTTCAGGTCCGCGGCGTCGGTCGAGGCGCTGCCGCTGTCCGAACCCCCGCTGGGTGGCGGCCCTGGCGGCGGGCCGCCGGCGCCGTGGGGACCGCCGGGCTTCATCGCCTGAAACTCGCTAAGCGACAGCGAGCCGTCACCGTCGGAGTCGCCGTCCGCCAGCATGGTCGACGCCATGTCCGTGGTGGTGGGCGCGTCGGTCGGCAGGTCCGCCGGGGCGTGGGCCGCCATGGCCGTGGCCAGTTCGTCGCTGGTCACCGCGCCGTCGCCGTCCGCGTCGGCGTCGGCGAACATCGAGGCGGCGCGATCGCTCTGGTCGGTCTGCTGGGTGCTCAGCAGCGACGCCAATGTATCGGTGCTGAAACCCTGGCCCGACGAGGACCAGCCCTGCATCGGCGGCGGCGGACCGTTCTTTCCGCCCGACGGCATGTTTTGCCCGACCGAGGCGAACGGATCGCTCGTCGTGGACTCGGCCTGGGTCTGGGTGCTGGCCCTCGCCTGCAGCAGCTGCTGCAGAAGCGAAGAGGATCCGACGCTGGAGATGGTCATCTGTCTCTCCTTTGAGGAAGGAGCGCCGGTCCCTGCGCCGAACGCCCGCGCCGAAGGCTCGACGCGGTCAGCGAAATGCGAAAAACGTGCCCTATTTCAAGTCGTTACAACTCCGCTACAATGTCCCGGCCCATCGATACGCGGGGAAGGATCGGGAAGCTTCGCCTGACGACGCGGAGCCGCGTTCGCGCCGTCAAAACGCGCAAAGCGCCGCTTCCCAAGCCTGCGTCCGGCGCCTTACCCCGATTTAACTTGGCCGGTTGAAGTTCACCGGGCATTGCTGCAACCCTAGATTTGGGGAGCGTGCCGAGCATGTCGTTGGCCTTGGCCACACTGTTGTACGAGTGGCGTCGATACATGGCGGCGGTGGTCGCCTTGGCGTTTTCCGGCCTGCTCGTGCTGGCCCAGGTCGGCATCTTCGTCGGCATCGGCAAGGGCTTCACCGCCCAGATCGACCGCGCCCGCGCCGACATCATGGTGCTGGGCCCCGGCGCCAAGGCGCTGTTCGGCGGCCCCTCCGGTTTGCCGCGCCGGATGATCCCCCTGGTCTACAGCCATCCCGAGGTGCTGCAGGTCGCCCCGCTCGACGGTTCGGGCGGCCGCTTCCAGAACATCCTGTCGCCCGAGGAGCAGGCCAAGGCCGACGCCCGCGCCAAGCAGGCCGCCAAGGGCGGCGGCCCCAAGGGCGGCGGCGGCGGCCGCAAGAGCGAGTTCGTCAACGTCACCGTGATCGACGCCATCCCCGGCTACGTCACCGTGCCGACCGACTATACGCTCAGCATGGTCGAGGCCCTGCGCCGCCCCTACGCCGTGGCGGTCGACCAGACCGCCCTCAAGCGCCTCGGCGTCAAGAAGGGCGACAAGGCCCTCTACAACGGCAAGACCATCACCATCGGCGTGGTCACCCACGGCTATCCCAACATCATCCAGCCGACCCTGGTGATGTCGCGCGACACCCTGCGGATGCTGGGCGAGGCCGACACCGGCCAGCGCGTCGGCCCGCTGATGGTGCAGATCCGCGACCCGGCCCGCGCCGAGATCGTCGCCGCCCAGCTGAACAAGAAGGGCGACGGCAAGTTCCGCGCCTGGACCCGCCAGGAGCTGGCCGACGCCAATTCCGGGGCCATGCTCGACGACCAGATCATCGGCATCATCCTGGGCTTCTCGGCCTTCCTGGGCCTGCTGATCGGGGTGGTGATCACCTGGCAGACCCTGCGTGGAGCGATCATGGCCAACATCAAGGAGTTCGCCAGCCTGCGCGCCCTGGGCGTGTCGATCGGCGACCTGCGCAACATCGTCATGGAGCTGAGCTTCTGGGTCGGGATCGTCGGGGTGATCGCCTCGGGGGTGCTGACCTGGCTGGTCTCCCTGGCGGCCACGGCCGGCGGGGTGCCGATGTCCTTCCCGCCCCTGCTGGTGGTGGTGGTCGCGGTGTTCCTGATCGTCATCGCCATGCTGTCCGGCTTCCTGTCGCTGGGCGTCCTGAAGAACAGCCAACCTGCGGACCTTCTGCGATGAACGGGCTCGTCCACTACAAGCACGGCGACACCGCCCTGATGGCCAAGGGTCTGGTCAAGCGCTTCAAGACCGGGCGCACCTTCATCGAGGTGCTCAAGAGCGTGGATTTCGACGCCAAGCACGGCGACGTGACCATGGTCATGGGTCCCTCGGGCTCGGGCAAGTCGACCCTGGTGGCGGCCCTGTCGGGCCTGCTGCGTCCCGACGAAGGCAAGGTCGCCGCCCTGGAGGCCAACGACCTGTGGAAGCTGCCGCCGGGCAAGATCGACAAGTTCCGCCTCGACCACTGCGGCTTCATCTTCCAGGGCTTCAACCTGTTCCCCGCCCTCACCGCCAAGCAGCAGGTGATGACGGCCCTGAAGTACCAGGGCGTCGGTCCGGGCGAGGCCTCGCGCCGCGCCCAGGCGGCGCTGGAGGAGGTGGGCCTGGGTCCGCGCGTCAACCAGCGTCCGTCCGAGCTGTCGGGCGGCGAGAAGCAGCGCGTCGCCATCGCCCGGGCCATGGCCAAGAACCCCAACCTGATCTTCGCCGACGAACCGACCTCGGCGCTCGACGGCAAGAGCGGCCAGATCGTCATCGGCCTGCTGCGCGCCGCCGCCACCGAGCGCGGCGCGGCGGTGATCTGCGTGACCCACGACCCGCGGCTCGAGGCCTACGCCGACCGCGTCATCCACATCGAAGACGGCCGGATCCTGGACGACGTGCGGCGAACGCCCGACGCCAACCCGCCGCCGCTCAGCCACTGACTTTCTGGGGAAACTCTCAAATGCCCGCGTTCCTGCGCCGTCCCGCCTTCTGGATCGTTATCGCCCTCGTCGTGCTCGTCGGCGGCGGGTTCTTCTTCATGAAGGGCCAGGCGGCCGAGAAGAAGAAGCAACTCGAGACAGCCGCCGCCCAGGAGGAGCCCAGCCCCTACGCCGCCATCGCCAACGGCAAGGCCGACGTCGAGGGCGGCATCATCCAGGTGGCCGCGCGCCGCCAGGGCATCGTGCGCGAGGTCTACGCGCAGGAAGGCCAGGACGTGGTCGCCGGCCAACCGCTGGCCAAGCAGGAAGACGACGACGCCCGCCTGGCCGCCGCCACCGCCTCGGCCGCCCTGGCCTCGGCCCGCGCCCAGGTCTCGCTCTACCAGGTGCAGCTGCGCACCGGCCAACGCGAGTACAAGCGCCTGCAGACCCTTTCGACCTCCAACTTCGTGGCCGGCCAGCGGCTGGACGCCGCCCAGGACCAGATCGCCTCGGCCCAGGCCAGCATCCAGGCCCAGCAGGCGGCGATCCAGGTGGCGACCGCCCAGCTGGCCCAGGCCCGCTACAACCAGGAACTGACGGTGATCCGCGCGCCGGCCGACGGCCGCATCGCCCGCCGCTACGCCAACCCCGGCTCGGGCGCCTCGACCCTGAACGTCACCCCGATGTTCGACCTCGAACCCCAGACCGCCCGCATCGTCCGCGCCGAGATCGTCGAGGCCGACATCCCCAACGTCACCCTCGGCCAGGAGGTCGAGATCCAGCCCGAGGGCGACCCGACCAAGACCTATGTCGGCAAGGTCCTGCGCCGCGCCGCCGTGTTCGGGGCCCGCAAGCTGGCCTCCGACGACCCCAACCAGCGCAGCGACGAGCGCGTGGTCGAGGTGGTGGTCAGCGCCGACGGCGCCCCGATCCTGGTCGGCCAGCGCGTGCTGGTGAAGTTCATGAAGCCCGGCCAGAAAGCCGGCGTGAAGCGCGACCAGCCCAAGCCGCCCGTGGCCGGGGGCGAGAAGAAGAAGGCGTAGGACGCCCTCTTCCCCCTCCGGGGGAGGAGCGCCGCAGGCGCGGAGGGGGCAAGTGTTCGCCGCCGCCGTGCTCCTAATACTTGCCCCCTCCGGTCGCTGCGCGACCTCCTCCACCAGAGGGGGAAGAGGCTCCATCTTGACGCCCCTCCTCCCGCGCCGCACAAACGCGCCAAACCAAACACGCGTTTGAGGGAGATGAGAGCATGGCGGACGATATCCGGTTCGACGGTCAGGTGGCGATCGTCACGGGGGCCGGCGGCGGTCTGGGCCGGCAGCATGCGCTGGAGCTGGCGCGGCGCGGGGCCAAGCTGGTCATCAATGATCTCGGCGGCAGCGTCGACGGCTCGGGCGGCTCGTCCCAGGCGGCGCTGGACGTGGTCAAGGAGATCGAGGCCCTGGGCGGCGAAGCCATCGCCCACGGCGCCTCGGTGACCGACGACGCCGGCGTCGCCGACCTGGTCAAGACGACCATGGAGAAGTGGGGCCGGATCGACATCCTGATCGCCAACGCCGGCATCCTGCGCGACCGCACCCTGACCAAGATGGAGCTGGCCGACTTCGAGGCCGTGATCCAGGTCCACGTGTTCGGCACCTTCAAGCCGATCAAGGCCGTGTGGGACATCATGAAGGCCCAGAACTACGGGCGCATCGTCGTCACCACCTCGTCCTCGGGCATGTACGGCAACTTCGGCCAGTCCAACTACGGCGCGGCCAAGATGGCGGTGCTGGGCCTGATGAACACGCTAAAGCTGGAAGGCGCCAAGAACAACGTCAAGATCAACGCCATCAGCCCGGTGGCCGCCACCCGCATGACCGAGGGCCTGATGCCGCCGGAAGTGCTGGAGAAGCTGAAGCCGGAATATGTGACTCCCGGCGTGGTCTATCTGGTGTCGGAAGACGCCCCGACCGGCGCCATCCTGACCGCCGGCGCCGGGGCCTTCGCCCTGTCGCGGATCTTCGAGACCGAGGGCGTCTATCTGGGCGAAGGCGGTCTGTCGGCCGAGGAAGTCCGCGACAACTGGGAACAGATCACCGCCGAGCCGGACCAGAAGGCCTACTTCAACGGCGGAGAACAGGGCGCGAAGTTCTTCCGCAAGTTGGCGGGCGGCTAAGTCTATCGCCGAAAGATACTGAATTGTGGCGCGAACAAGGCTAGCGTAGATTTCCCTTACGTCAGCTGGTTCGCGCCATTTTTAGGCAACCCTCAAGCATTACTGACAGAACATCGAAATACAGAGCATGCTCAACGCTCGATGCTCTTTGACATGCGGTACAAAATTCACCGTTTTACGAATAAATAGCAACGGTTTTTGACTGTATGCGTTAGAGCGACGGTAACCGACGCCAGCAAAGGCGTCGGAGCTTCCTCCCCAGAAGGTCGTCTCTCATGTCTATTTCGCGTACCTCCCTCGCCGCAGGCGTGGCGCTCGCCGCCCTGCTGGCCGCCTCGCAGGCCTCGGCCGCGGCGTTCTACCTCCAGGAACAATCGGTGCGCGGCGCCGGCCGCGCCTATTCGGGCGAAGTCGCCGACCGCGGCGCCGCCAGCCTGTGGTGGAACCCCGCCTCGATCGCCGGTCTCGACAAGAACGAGATCTACGGCGGCGTGCACCTCGTCCAGGTCGACTCCCAGGTCAACGACCGCGGTTCGACCCTGACCCGTCCGATCCCCCCCGTCGGCCTGACCACCCCGGTCGGCGGCGACCGCATCGCCGGCGGTCCGATCAACAACGGCATCGTCCCCAACTTCGCCGGCGCCTTCCGCGTCACCGACAAGCTGGCCGTCGGCCTGTCCGTCGCCGCGCCCTACAACTTCACCACGGACTACAACAGCAACAGCTGGACCCGCTACGACGCGCTGAAGTCGAACCTGTTCACCGTCGACGTCAACGGCGTCGTCGCCTACCGCATCAACGACATGTTCGACGTCGGCGTGGGCGTTTCGGCCCAGTACACCGACGCCGAACTGAGCTCGGCTCTGCCGAACCTGTCGCCGCTGCTGCCCGACGGCTCCTCGTCGCTGAAGGGCGAAGGCAACTGGGACTACGGCTGGAACGTCGGCGCCCAGTTCCACGCCTCGCCGAAGCTGACCATCGGCGCGTCGTACCGTTCGAAGATCAAGCACGACCTGGACGGCAAGGTCGTGATCTCCGGCCTGCTCGGCCCGCTGGCCGGTCAGAACGTCAGCACCGACGGCGTGGCCAACATCACCACCCCGTGGATGGCCAACCTGGGCGCCCGCTGGCAGGTCAGCGACAAGACCACGCTGAACGCCTCGGTCTCGCGCATCGGCTGGGGCGAGTTCGACGAGATCGTCGTCAACTATCCGGGCCGCACCCAGATCAGCGAGCAGAACTACAAGGACACCACGACCTACGCCGTCGGCGTGGACCATGTGGTCAACGACAAGCTGACCCTGCGGGCCGGCGTGCAGTTCGACCCGACCCCGACCCCGGACGTCGGCCGCACGGCCCGCGTGCCGGACGGCGACCGCATGCTGTACGCGATCGGCTCGACCTGGCAGGCGACCGACAGCATCCAGTGGGACGCGGCCGTGTCGTACATCAACTTCGACGACACCAAGATCAACCGCACCGAAACGATCTACGCCGGCACTGCGGCGGCGACGAACCTGAACCTGCAGGGCGACGTCGGCGGCTCGGCCGTGGTCCTGTCGACGGGCCTGCGCTGGAGCTTCTAGGCTTCGACGCGAGCTGAGTTGAATGAGGCCGTCCGGGGAAACCCGGGCGGCCTTTTTCTAATCCTCCCCCTGTGGGGGAGGTGTCGGCGAAGCCGACGGAGGGGGGAGCGATCGGACGATGAGACCTGCATCTACGACCCTAGAACTCCCCCCACCGATCGCTGCGCGATCGCCTCCCCCACAGGGGGAGGGCCTTTGAGGGGCGTCCGACCGCGCCTAGCCCTTCACCCCATCCCACAACATCTTCGCCGCCCCGACGAACGCCTTGGCCGACGCGCTCTCCGGCGCCCGCAGCACCACCGGCGTCCCCGCGTCGCCGGCCTCGCGCACGGCGATCTCGATCGGCACCTGGGCCAGCACCGGCACGCCCAGGGTCTTGGCCTCGGCCACGCCGCCGCCCGTCCCGAAGATCGGGATCGGGGCGCCCGTGGTCGGGTCGGTGAAGAAGGCCATGTTCTCGATCAGGCCCAGGATCGGGGTCGCGGTCTTGCCGAACATCGCCGCGGCCCGGCGGGCGTCGATCAGGGCGATCTCCTGCGGCGTGCTCACCAGCACCACCCCGTCGATCCGCAGCTTCTGGACCAGGGTCAGCTGGATGTCGCCGGTGCCGGGCGGCAGGTCGACGACCAGCACGTCCAGCGGCGCGGCTTCCGAGCCCCAAGCGACGTCGTGGATCATCTGGCGCACGGCCGACGAGGCCATCGGGCCGCGCCAGATCATCGCCTTGCCCTCGTCGACCAGGAAGCCGATCGACATCAGCTTGATGCCGTGCGCCTCCAGCGGCTGCAGCTTGCCGTCCTCGAAGCTGGGCTCGCCGTCGATCCCCATCATGCGCGGCGCCGAGGGGCCGTAGACGTCGGCGTCCAGCAGGCCCACCCGCAACCCCTGGGCGGCGAAGGCGCAGGCCAGGTTGGTGGCCACGGTGGACTTGCCCACCCCGCCCTTGCCCGAGGCCACGGCGATCACGTGCTTCACATGGGCCGGCTTCTCGGCCTCCGGCGGCGGGACCAGCTTGGCTTGCTTGTCTTCCGAGACCTTGGCGCCCTTGCGCACCCGGGTCGCGCCCTCGGCGGCCTGGGCGGTCAGCACGACCTGGGCGACGTCGACGCCCGGCAGGCCCGCCAGCACCTTCTCGGCGGCGTCGCGAACGGGCGCGTAGGTCGCCGCCTGAGAGGCCGGGACCTCCAGCATGAAGCCGGCGCGACCGGCGCGAACGACCAGCCCCTGCACCAGACCGGCCGCGACCAGCCCCTCGCCGGAGACCGGATCGACGACCAGATCCAGCGCCGCGCGGGCGTCGTCGAGGGTGGCGGGGGAAGCTGCGGTCACGGGTTTGTCTTGCCTTGTTCTGCGGGGGCTTTCATATCCGCGTGCGGGGGTGGTTTTACAACCCCGCCATTTGCTGTGACGGGAAGACCAGACCGCCCATGCCCTGGAACGACAACGCAGGCCCCGGACCTTGGGGATCTCCGCCGCCGAACGACGGCAAGAAGGACGCAGATCGATCCCGGGGCGACGAGCCGCGTCCGGGCGGCGGCCCGAGGGGATCGGGCGATCCGCCGCCGCCCCTCGACGTCAACGCGCTGCTGGAGCGCCTGTCCGACCGGATGCGCCAAACCTTCGGCGGTCCTGGCCGCTCCCGCGCTATCGCCGGTTCGGCCCTGGGCCTCCTGGCGTTGTGGGGAATCTCCGGCTGCTACGTGGTCCAGCCCAAGGAGCAGGCGGTCGTCACCACCTTCGGCGCCTATAGCCGCACCGCCGAGCCGGGCCTGCGCTACCACGTGCCCTGGCCGGTCGAGCACGCCGAGCTGGTGCCCTTCACCTCGATCCAGACCCTCGACATCGGCGGCACCGTCAGCCAGCCCCTGTCGGACGAGCGCCTGATGCTGACCGGCGACGAGAACATCGTCGACCTGAGCTTCACCGTGCAGTGGAAGGTCTCGGACGCGGCCAAGTACGTCTTCAACGTCCGAGAGCCCGACACCGTGATCAAGGACGTGGCCGAGAGCGCCATGCGCGAAGTGGTCGGCCGCACCGCCCTCACCCCGATCCTGACCACCGGCCGCGGCCAGGTGCAGGACCAGACCGAGCAGCTGATGCAGCGCATCCTGGACCGCTACGACGTCGGGGTGTCGATCCAGAGCGTCAACATCCAGGCCGCCACCACCCCGGCCCCGGTGCTGGAAGCCTATCGCGACGTGCAGCGCGCCGCCCAGAACGCCGAATCCGCCGCCAACAACGCCCGGGGCGAGGCCGCCCAGATCCGCCAGGCCGCGCTGGGCTATCGCGAGCAGGTCGTGCGCGAAGCCGCCGGCGACGCCGACCGCTTCAACCAGGTCTACACCCAGTACAAGCTGGCCCCGGCCGTCACCCGCGAGCGCCTGTACATCGAGACCATGCAGCGCGTGCTGGAGAAGTCGAACAAGGTGATCATCGACAACAAGGGCGCCACCGCCCCGGTGATCCTGCCGCCCGACGCTTTCCGACCCAGGAATTCCGCCGCCGCCAGCACGGCCGCCGCCGAGGGGACCGTCCGATGAACCGTCTCTCCCCCTCCGTCGTCGCCACCGGGGTCGGCGCCCTGTTCCTGCTGATCCTGGCCAATTTCACCCTGTTCCAGGTGGACCAGAAGCAAAAGGCCCTGCTCGTCCGCCTGGGCGATCCCGTCCGCGTCGTGACCACGCCCGGCCTGCACGTGAAGAGCCCGTTCGACACCGTCATCCGGTTCGACAACCGCAACATCGAGATGAAGAACGCCCAGCCCGAAGAGGTCACCGCCGCCGACCAGGAGCGCCTGGTGGTCGACGCCTTCGTCCGCTACCGCATCACCGATCCGCGCCAGTTCTACCGCACCCTGGGCCAGGAAACCGTCGCCGCCGACCGCCTGGACCGCATCGTCAACGCCGCCCTGCGCGAGGAGATCGGCCGCTCGACCTCGGAAGAGGTGATCGCCGGCAAGCGCGCCCAGGTGATGGCCGCCATCCGCGACCGTGTCGCCAAGCAGGTGGCCGCGTCCAACCTGGGCGTCCAGATCATCGACGTGCGCATCAAGCGCGCCGACCTGCCGCCCACCAACGAGCAGGCGGTGTTCGAACGCATGCAGACGGCCCGCAAGCAAGAGGCCGCCGAACTGCGGGCCATCGGCGAGCAGAAGCGCCGCGAGATCGTCGCCACCGCCTACGAGGAAGCCGAGAAGATCCGCGGCGACGCCGACGCCCAGCGCGCCCAGCTGTTCGCCGAGAGCTACGGCCGCGACCCGGGCTTCGCCTCGTTCTACCGTTCGATGTCGGCCTACGAGAAGTCGCTGGGCCAGGGCGACACCACCCTGGTGCTTTCGCCCGACAGCGCGTTCTTCAAGTACTTCGAGAAGGGCCCGGCGGGCTAAAAAGGAAGGGGCCGGCGGATCGCTCCGCCGGCCCTTTTTCTCGCACCCTACTTCCGCTCGATCGCCTGGCGGCTCATCGGCGCCAGCTTGGCCAGCAGCTTGTTCTGGGCGGCGAAGGCCACGCCTTCCTTGTCCATCGCCCATTGCAGGTTCTCGACCAGGGCGTTGAAGTCGCGCGGCGTGATCCCCTGGTCCTTGTGGGTGGCGCTCATGTCCTTGCCGGTATAGTCGCAGCCGCCCTCCGACGCGGGTCCCGCCAGGATGTAGCAGAACTGCTCGGCCAGGGTCCGCTTCAGCCGGACGACGTCGGCGGTGGCGAAGATGTCCTTGATCCTCGGGTCGGCGATGTTGCGGTCGACCAGGTCGCTGGTGATCCGCGCCAGCCCGTCCTTGCCGTGGAAGGCCTTGAACACGCCGTCGTCCTTCATCGGCGTCGCGCCGGCGTTGGCGTTGGACTGGACGTAGGGATCGACCGGCTGCTCGCCGGGCGGGACGGTCTGGGCCGAGGCGGCGCCCGCCAGGATCAGGGAAGCGGCCGTGGCGGCCAGGGCGGTGAAGCGCATGGTCATGATCCCTAGAAGCCGGCCTGCAGCGAGACGTAGAGGCCCCGCTGGTTCTTGAAGGTGGCGATGTCGCCCAGATCCGCATAGGCCGCGGTCACCGACAGGGTCTTGCTGACCGCATAGGCCACGAAGACGTCGGCCCAGTCGTCTTCCTTGGCGAAGCCGAGGTTGTCGGGCTTGGTCCGGTACTCGGCCCCGACCAGCAGGCGCTTGGAGACCAGCCACCCGGCCGAGCCCTCGGCCTGCGTGCTGTAGTCGCCGTTCTTGTCGCCGCCGAACCCCAGCAGGCCCGTCTGGTTGGCCTTGGTCAGGCGCACCGCGCCGCTCACCACCAGGCTCTTGTCGAGCAGCAGCTTGGTCGCCGCCGCGTAGTAGTCGACGCCCATGTCGTCCTGGCCGCCAACGGCGTGGATGATGACGTCCTGGTTGTTCTGCTTGATCTGGGCGCCGACCGCGACCTGCGGCAGCCAGTTGTCCTGGTCGTAGACCGCGTCGCCGATCAGTCGGACCTTCACCCCGGCGATGTCCTGCTTGAAGGTGAAGCCCTTGCCCAGGCCCAGCTTGGCGCCGGTCGCGCCGGTGTCGAATTCCTGGCGGGCCAGCGACAGCTCGACCCGGTCGAACAGGCCCAGCGTGACGCCGGCCGAGCGCAGTTCGTAGTCGGGCACGTTCACATAGGTGGCGTGGACCGAGCCGCCGACGCCGCGCGAGGTCTCGTTGCCGCCGATCAGGGCCCAGGTCGCCAGGCCGCCGCCGGCCCCGCCCTCAAGGGCGCTGACGCCGCCGGTCAGCAAGAGCTTGCCGCCGGGCTCTGCTTCGGCCGCACAGGTCGCGCCAGCGCTCAGCGCCAGCGTCATCGCGCTCGCCGCTGTCACCATAAGTCTCGATCGCATGACGCCCCCAAGCGGTTTCGAGCAACACCATGCGGCGCAAGACTTTACGGAACCTTGTGTACGTCAAATTGTCGCAGCTCTTGGCCTGGAACACCGCTCGACGGCTGTTAACTGGGACTTCACGGCGCCAAGGCTAAGCAGGCATCATGAAGATCGCACCGATACTCTTCGTGGTTGCACTGTGCGCGGGATCCGCCCAGGCCGCGGACCTTACGGTCTCTGTGCGTGGGCCAGACGGCAAACCCGTCGCGGACGCGGTCGTCACCGTCTATCCGAACGGCCTGCCCACCAAGGGCCCCATCAAGTTCGACTGGCCCTACCGGGTCGCCCAGCAGAACATCCAGTTCACGCCGTTCGTGCTGATCGTGCCGGTCGGGGCCGAGGTGTCGTTCCCCAACTTCGACAAGGTGCGCCACCACGTCTATTCGTTCTCGGGCGGCAACAGGTTCGAGCTGAAGCTGTACGGCCGCGAAGAGAGCCGCTCGGTCAAGATGCCGGCGGTCGGCGCGGCGGCGATCGGCTGCAACATCCACGACCAGATGGTCGGCTTCATCAAGGTGGTCGACAC
Source organism: Caulobacter sp. P1_D6 (assembly GCF_056406095.1). Taxonomy (NCBI): domain Bacteria; kingdom Pseudomonadati; phylum Pseudomonadota; class Alphaproteobacteria; order Caulobacterales; family Caulobacteraceae; genus Caulobacter; species Caulobacter sp. P1_D6. Next base: position 20,802 of record NZ_JBFUAW010000040.1, read on the forward strand.
CGCCTACGCCGCCAAGAGCGACGCCAACGGCGTGGCCGTGGTCCACGGCCTGCCGGACGGTCCGGTCGTCGCCCGGGTCTGGCATCCCTATCTGCGCGCGCCCAAGAACGAGAAGACCTTGGCGCTCACCGCCGTGCACGGCGCGGCGCGCGAGACCGCGACGATCGAACTGCGCCCGGGCGGGCACTGATCGGATGTTCAAGCGCCTCCAGACCAAGCTGACCGTTCTCTACGCCGGGCTGTTCGCCCTGGCCCTCAGCCTGGTCGCGGTGAGCGTCTATCTGACCATCGCCGGCAACGCCCAGCAGCAGGTCCGCACCGAGCTGGCCGCGACCGGCACCGTGTTCGACAGCGTCTGGGCCCTGCGCACCCAACGGCTGCGCGACGGGGCCGAGCTGCTGTCGCGCGACTTCGGCTTCCGCGCCGCCGTGGCGACCCGTGACGCGCCCACCGTGGACTCGGCCGTGACCAACCTGCGCCAGCGCATGGGCCTGGAGCTGGCGTTCATGGTCGACGTCGACGGCGAGGTGGTCGGCGCCGATCCGGCCAAGATCGATATCGACAAGCTGTGGAGCGCCCTCGATCACGAGGACGGGGCCCAAGGCGTGTTCATCGTCGACGGCGCGCCCTACCAGTTGGTCTCCGCCCCGGTGATGTCGCCGAACCTGACGGGTTGGATCGTGTTCGGCGCCCGCCTCGACGACCACGAGATGACCGCCCTGGAACAGCTGGCGGCCATTCGCCTGGACGCCCAGGTGTTCGACCGTCGCGGCGAGACCTGGGTGACCACCGACAAGACCGCCGACGCCAAGGCGCTGGGCGCCTTCGTCGCCACGGCCATGAGCCAGAGCACCTCCGCGCCCGCCCGCCTGCGCACCGCCACGGGCGACAACCTGGTGCTGGTCAAGCGGTTGAAGACGCTGGACGGCCAGACCCCGGCCGCCCTGGTCCTGCGCTATCCCATGGCCCTGGCCATGGCGCCCTATCAGCCGCTGATGGCGGGGGTGCTGATCGCCGGCCTGATCGGAGCGGCCCTGGTCGTGGCCGCCAGTTGGGCGCTTTCGCGCGACATCGCCAGGCCGATCGCCGCCCTCGAGGACGCCGCCCGGCGTCTGCGGCGCGGCGAGGCCGCCCAGGTCGACGTGCGCTCCAGCGACGAGATCGGCCGCCTTTCCGACAGCTTCAACCTGATGGCCGCCGAAATCCGCGAGCGCGAGGCCCGGATCACCGAGCTGGCCCTGCGCGACGCCGAGACCGGCCTGCCCAACCATCTGGCCATGGAGCGCGAGATCGAGATGCGCATGGCCCGCCTGGCGCCCGGCGAGCAGGTCGTGGTCGGGGCCCTGGGCCTGGACCGCTTCACCGTCCTGCGTAGCGCGATCGGCTACGCCCTGTTCACCCAGTTGATCGGCGAGATCGGGGCGCGGATCCGGGTGCTCGACCCCGAGGCCGTGGTCGGCCGCCTGACGACCTCGACCCTCTGCGTGGTCTCCCACCTGACAGCGCTGACCGACGAGATCATCCCGCATATCGAGAAGGCGCTGATCGACCTGGCCGCCCCCGTCCGCCTGGGCGGCGAAATGGTCGACGTGCACATGACCAACGGCATGGCCGCGGCCGAGGCCGGGAGCATGGACGCCCCGCGGCTGATCGAGCACGCGATGATCGCCCTGGACCAGGCCCGCGCCTGCGGCCGCAAGGTGGCGATCTTCGACGCCGTGGCCTACGGCGACCCGGCCGGCAACCTGTGCCTGATGAGCGAGATGCTGGAGGGCGTCGCGACCGGCGCCCTGTTCCTGCACCATCAGCCCAAGCTGGACCTGCGCAGCGGCGAGATCACCGGCCTGGAAGCCCTGGTGCGCTGGGCCCACCCCACGCGCGGCCTTCTGCGGCCGGACCTGTTCGTCGGCATGGCCGAGGAGACCGGCCACATCCGCGCCCTGACCGACTGCGTGATCGACCGGGCCATCCTCGACCAGCGCGTCCTGCGCGCGGCCGGCCACGACCTGACCATCTCGATCAACATCTCCGGCCGCCTGATCGACGACGCCGAGTTCGCCGACCGCGCCATCGAGAAGATCGCCGCCGCCGGCGCCCAGTTCTGCTTCGAGATCACCGAGACCGCCGTGATCGGCAATCCGGACGTCGCCCTGGGCGTGCTGGCCAAGCTGACCGCCGCCGGCATCCCCGTATCGATCGACGACTACGGCTCGGGCCTGTCGTCCCTGGCCTATCTGAAGCAGATCAACGCCGACGAACTGAAGATCGACAAGGCCTTCGTGCTGTCCCTGGAGAACGACGTCAAGGACGCCCTGCTGGTCAAGTCCACCATCGACCTGGCCCACAGCCTGGGCCTGAAGGTCACCGCCGAGGGCGTCGAGAGCCGCGAGGCCCTGGCCATGCTCCAGATGATGGGCTGCGACCTGGCCCAGGGCTTCCACATCGCCAAGCCGATGGAGCTGGAGCCGCTGGTGAGCTTCCTGGCGGACTGGTCTGCCTCGAACGCCGCCCCGAAGCCGGAACGCAAGGCCCGCCGCGTGGCGCGCTAGGCCGCCGCCTTCAGCAGGCCCAGCACCACGTGCAGGCTGTCGGCGACATGCACGCACTTGTCGTGCATCTCCTCGTTCGGATCCAGGATGTCCGGCACCATGATCGTCATCATCCCCGCCGCGTGAGCCGCGCGGACGCCCGGGTGGGAGTCTTCGAGGGCCAGACACAGGGTCGGGTGGATGTTCAGCCGGCGGGCGGCCTCCAGATAGGGATCCGGGTGCGGCTTGTGGCGGGTAACGTCGGCGTTGGCGACCACCGCGTGGAAGCGCTTCACCAGGTCGAAGCGGCCCAGATAGCGGTCCACCGCCTGGCGGCTGTTGGAGGTGGCGATGGCGCGCGGCACGCCCAGGGCGTCGAGATAGTCGAGGATCTCCATCACCCCGGTCTTCAGCCGCACCTCGGCCTCGAGGATGATCTCGACGTCGCTCCAGGTGCGGGCGAAGTAGTCCTCGACGGGGAAGGTCTCGCCGTAGAGCTCACGCAGCATCACCGCGCACTCCGGATTGGTCTTGCCGACCATCGACCGGTAGGTCGCGGCCGTGAAGTCGATGCCGAACGCCTGGCCGGCCTCGATCATCGCCGCCTGGTAGACGGCCTCGGTGTCCAGCAGCAGGCCGTCCATGTCGAAGACCACCGCCTGGACGCCGCGCGGGAAGGTCACGAGACGAACTCCGCGGCGGTGTAGCCCTGGAAGTAGAGCAAGGCGGTGAGGTCGGCGTGGTCGACCTTGGCGTGGGCCTGGGCCGCGACGATCGGCTTGGCGCGATAGGCGACGCCCAGGCCCGCGGCCTCGATCATCGCCAGGTCGTTGGCGCCGTCGCCGACCGCCAGGGCGTCGGCCGGGGTCAGGCCCAGGGCCGCCGTTTCCTCTTGCAGGGCGGCCAGCTTGGCCTCCTTGCCGAGGATCGGGTCGCCGACCGTGCCGGTCAGCTTGCCGTCGGCCTCGATCAGGGTGTTGGCGCGGTTCAGGTGGAAGCCGGCGGCCTGGGCCACCCGCGAGGTGAAGAAGGTGAAGCCGCCGGAGACCAGGGCGCAGCGGGCGCCGTGCTCGGCCATGGTCCGCACCAGGGTCCGCGCCCCGGGATTGAGCCTCACGCGGTCGTCGTAGCAGGTCTGCAGGGCGTCGACCGACAGGCCCTTGAGCATCCCGACCCGTTCGCGCAGGGCGCCCTCGAAGGCCAGCTCGCCGCGCATGGCGCGTTCGGTGATCTCCGAGACCTTGTCCTTGACCCCGGCGAAGTCGGCCAGTTCGTCCAGGCATTCGACGTTGATGATCGTGGAGTCCATGTCGGCGATCAGCAGGCGCTTCCTGCGGTTCTCGACCGGCTGGACGGCGAAGTCCACCGGCAGCTCGCCGACGGCGGCCTTCACCGCCTGATGGGTCTCGACTGGAGGCAGATCGGCCAGCAGGTCCAGCGCCCCCTCCCCCAGCACGGTTTCGGATGAGATCGCCAGCGCCGCGCGCACGGCGGCGGCGGCCTCCGCCAGGGCGGCAGGGTCGGGCGAGACGAGGGTGATCGCGAGCATGAGGGGCGGCTATTGGAGGAAGCCGCCCGCGTCAACCTCTAGGTTCCGCCTTCCCGCCTTCTGATGCGACGCGAGGATGGCGCTGGCGTGGCGTTTCGTGGTTTGTCCCAGGCGAGATCGTAATTGAGCGCGCTGGATCGAGCATTGCCTGAAGCGGACATCGTCCTGATCGCCGGTCCCACCGCCAGCGGCAAGTCGGCCCTGGCCCTGAAGCTGGCGCGCGAGCGCGGCGGAGAGATCGTCAACGCCGACTCGATGCAGATCTATGCCGGCCTGCCGGTGCTGACCGCCGCCCCTCCGCCCGAGGAACTGTCTCAAGCGCCGCATCACCTGTTCGGCGTCGCCGACGCGGCCGACGGCTGGTCGGTCGGACGTTGGCTGACGGCGGCCACCCACGCCCTGGCCGAAATCTCCGCCCGGGGCCGTCCCGCCATCGTGGTCGGCGGCACGGGCCTGTACTTCCGCGCCCTGACCCATGGCCTGGCCGACGTGCCGCCGGTGTCCGAGACCCAGCGCGAGGTCTCGGCCCTGCTCTACGCCGCCCAGGGCGAACACGAGTTCCGCGACGTGCTGGCCGAGCTGGACCCGGAGGCCGAGAAGCGCATCGAGAGCGGCGACCGCCAGCGCCTGGTCCGCGCCCACGCCGTGGCCATCGCCACCGGCAAGTCGTTGACCGCCTGGCAGACCGACACCAAGCCCGCCCTGGCCGCCGGAACCTGGCGCGGCCTCGTGCTCGACCCACCCCGCGCCGAACTCTACGACCGCTGCGACGCCCGCCTGGGCGTGATGGTCGAGCAAGGCGCCCTGGACGAGGTGCGCGCCATGGAGGCCCGGGGCCTAGACCCGTCCCTCCCCGCCCTCAAGGCCGTCGGCTACCGAGAACTGGCCGCGCATTTGCGAGGCGAGACCTCGCTGGACGAGGCGCTGGACGTGGCGCGGCAGGAGACGCGGCGCTACGCCAAGCGCCAGATGACATGGTTCCGAAACCAGACCCCGGACTGGGAACGGGTCCTCCCGTGATCCAGCGCTCGATCTTGATCGCCTTGGCCCTGGCGGGCCTGGCCGGTTGCGCGACCCGTGAACCGGACGCCCGGCCCAGCTATCTCCAGATGGCCATGACCCTCGACAAGAGACCCGACGGCCAGTTGATCCTTGGCGTGGGCGTGGCGGACCCGATCGACGAAGATCACACCCGCATCCAGCGACCGGAACTGAGCCTGTCGACCTGCGCGTGGAGCAGGCCGAGGACGGTCACCGCCCTCACGGCCGACCTCGGCATGGTCGCCGTCATGGACGGCGGCGTCATGAAGGGCCCCAAGGCCGTGAGCCGTGACCTCTCCGCCGAATTCGACCGTCTGGTCGCCGCCCGCGGCCTCCACCCCGCACCCGAAGAGCTGGCCTGCGCCCGCCGCCAGCTGACTGAGCTCGCTTTCAGCGAAGACACCGACTGAGGACCGCCCATGACCGAACTCGCCCGCCTCGCCGCCGCCGTCGCCGCCCGCCTGACCGAACGGGGCGAGACGCTCGCCGTGGCCGAATCCTCGACCGGCGGGCTGATCTCGGCGGCCCTGCTGGCCGTGCCGGGCGCGTCGAAGTTCTATGTCGGCGGCGCCGTGGTCTACACCGCCCGCGCCCGCCTGACCCTGCTGGACATCCCGCAGAAGGCCATGGACGGGCTGCGCTCGGCCAGCGAGCCCTACGCCGTGCTGCTGGCCCGGGTGGCCGGCAAGAACCTGAAGGCGACCTGGGGCTTGTCGGAAACCGGCGCGGCCGGGCCGGACGGCAACCGCTACGGCGACGCCGCGGGCCACAGCTGCTCGGCCGTGGTCGGCCCGGACAAGGAGGTCAGTCTTACCGTCGAGACGGGCCTGGACGACCGCGAGACCAACATGCGGCGGTTCGCTGAGCATGCTCTTGCCCTCTTGCTGGAAAGCTTGGGCTGAATCTCGCGCCGAGAACAGCGTTGCGCCAGCGCAACGGGTCGTTTCTTGCGTCAAACCGCGCCTTGACGCCCTCCGGCGAGCATGGCATTCCCCAATCATCCATTTGGAGCAACACTCGTGCGCAACACCATGATCGTACTTATGGAGCGGCCGTTCACGGCGTGACCTTGAAGTCACGCTGATAGATCGGTCGCGCGCACAAAAGGTCCTTCGGGGCCTTTTTTCTTTTCCACCCTGCCCCAAACCCAAGCTTGCCAACCCGGATCAGTCCCATGACCGCCCATCAGACCATCGAGAGCCAGGCTCCCGCCCAGACCGTCCCGATCTCTTCTCAAGAAGGGCGCGCCATGACCGGCGCCGAGATCGTGGTCCGCGGCCTCGTGGATCAAGGCGTCGAAGTGCTGTTCGGCTATCCGGGCGGCGCGGTCCTGCCGATCTACGACGCTCTGTTCCACGAGCCGCGCCTGCAGCACATCCTGGTCCGCCACGAACAGGGCGCGACCCACGCCGCCGAGGGCTACGCCCGCAGCTCGGGCAAGCCGGGCGTCGTCCTGGTCACCTCGGGTCCGGGCGCGACCAACGCGATCACCGGCATCATGGACGCCCTGATGGACTCCATCCCGATGGTGGTCATCACCGGCCAGGTCCCGACCCACCTGATCGGCACCGACGCCTTCCAGGAAGCCGACACCGTCGGCATGACCCGCTCGTGCACCAAGCACAACTACCTGGTCAAAGACGTCCGCGATCTGCCGCAGATCATCCACGAGGCGTTCAAGATCGCCACCACCGGCCGTCCGGGCCCGGTGCTGATCGACATCCCCAAGGACGTCCAGTTCGCCAAGGGCGAATATTATGGCCCGACGGAAGTCGCCTCGACCCACGCCTACAACCCGCGCGTCAAGGGCGACCAGAACCGCATCGCCGAGGCGGCCAAGCTGATCGCCGGCGCCCGCCGGCCGATCTTCTACACCGGCGGCGGCGTCATCAACGCCGGTCCGAAGGCCGCTGAAGCCCTGCGCGAGTTCCAGGCCCTGACCGGCGCGCCGGTCACCTCGACCCTGATGGGCCTGGGCGCCTTCCCGGCCGCCGATCCGGCCTGGCTGGGCATGCTGGGCATGCACGGCACGTTCGAAGCCAACAACGCCATGCACGACTGCGACGTGATGATCTGCGTCGGCGCCCGCTTCGACGACCGCGTCACCGGCCGCCTGGACGCCTTCTCGCCGGGCAGCAAGAAGATCCACATCGATATCGACGCCTCGTCGATCAACAAGAACGTCCGCGTCGACCTGCCGATCATCGGCGACGCCGGCAGCATCCTCGAGGACCTGATCGCGGCCTGGAAGGCCGCCGGCCACCAGGCCAACAAGGCCGCCCTGACCGACTGGTGGGCCCAGATCGACACCTGGCGCGCCCGCCAGTGCCTGAAATACCGGGGCTCGGACACGGTCATCAAGCCGCAGTACGCCATCGAGCGCCTGTACGCCCTGACCCGCGACAAGGACGTCTACATCACCACCGAAGTCGGCCAGCACCAGATGTGGGCCGCGCAGTTCTTCCGCTTCGAGGAGCCCAACCGCTGGATGACCTCAGGCGGCCTGGGCACCATGGGCTACGGCCTGCCCGCCGCCATCGGCGTGCAGCTGGCCCATCCAGGCAGCCTGGTCATCGACGTCGCCGGCGAGGCCTCGATCCAGATGTGCATCCAGGAGCTGTCGACCGCGATCCAGTTCGACCTGCCCGTCAAGATCTTCATCCTGAACAACGAATGGATGGGCATGGTCCGCCAGTGGCAGCAGCTGCTGCACGGCGAGCGCTACAGCCACTCCTACTCCGACAGCCTGCCCGACTTCGTGAAGCTGGCCGAGGCCTATGGCGCCGTCGGCATCCGCTGCTCCGACCCGGCCGAACTGGACGAGAAGATCCTGGAGATGATCAACAGCGACAAGGTCGTGGTCTTCGACTGCCGCGTCGAGAAGCACGAGAACTGCCTGCCGATGATCCCCTCGGGCAAGGCCCACAACGAGATGATCATGGGCGACGTCGAGGACATCGGGAATGTGATCGGCGCGGCGGGGGCCGGGCTGGTCTAGACCACCGCCAATGAACGGATCCAGAGATGGAAGCCATCGCAGGTGTTGTTTCGGCGGCTATCGCCCTGATGGGCCTGCTCATTCTCGCCGCTCAATGGCGAGAGGCCTCCTTGCGTAGAAATGAAGTCACGGCCTGGAGCTTGCTTTCCATTCAAGCGCTCCAATCCCTGCACTTGATGACGATCCTGGGATCCAAGGGCCGTGAGGAAGCGCTCGACAAGCTCAGGTTCGACACCAGCGTCCTGATAGAACAGGGTCGCCTGTTCTTCAGAAACAAGCCCTATCGGGACTTCGGCGCTGAAAAGCCGCGAGCCTATAAGGGCCTCAGGCCTGTCATCCTGGACCAGCTCGTCATCGCGCACCAGATCGCCTGCAATCTTGAAAACGCCGACGACGATCGGCGCTTGAGGATGAGAGGCGCGGCCGAAAACGCCGTGCGGGCGTTCGTGAGCTTCGCGCAAGCCGAGGTGGGCCGAAATCGTCCAGCTTCGGAGTATGCCAACATGGCGGGTCAGGGGATAAGCTTGGATAGAATCCTGAGCGACATCGACGACGAGCAACTTTCCAACCTGAGGCAAAGGCCCCAACTGTGATGACCGACGCCCAACCCGCCTCCGCCTACGACATGGCCCCGAACGAACAGGTCGAGCAGACGGCGGCCTTCGCCCTGCTGGTCGACAACGAACCGGGCGTGCTGCACCGCGTGGTCGGGCTGTTCGCCGCGCGCGGCTACAACATCGAAAGCCTCACCGTCGCCGAGACCGACCGCAAGGCCCACACCAGCCGGATCACCGTGGTCACCCGCGGCACGCGCCAGGTGCTGGACCAGATCGAGGCCCAGCTGAACAAGGTGGTCAATGTCCGCCGCGTGCACGACGTGACCCGCGACCCGAACGGCGTCGAGCGCGAACTGGCCCTGGTCAAGGTGCGCGGCCAGGGCGTCGACCGCGTCGAGGCCCTGCGCATCGCCGAGATCTTCCGCGCCAAGCCGGTGGACACCACGCTGGAGAGTTTCGTGTTCGAGATCTCGGGCGTGCCGTCCAAGATCGACAAGTTCCTGGACCTGATGCGGCCGCTGGGCCTGGTGGAACTGTCGCGCACCGGCGTGCTTTCCATCGAGCGGGGTGTTGAAGGAATGTAGCCATGACGGGCGCGATGCTTTTGGCCGGCCTCCTGATGGGGCTGCCCCTCGCCGGCCAGCAACCCGCGCCCCAGGCCGCTCCGCCGCCTCCGCCCGACCCGGTCGTCTGGTGGGCTCCCGAGATTCCCAAGCCGCCGCCCGAGCAGGACCCGTTCCAGGGCCGCCGCCTGCGCAAGGGCGAGCAGTTGGTTCCGATCGACAACGGCGTCGATCCCCTGCTCTACCGCCTGTGGGGCCTGCAGCCCCTGCAGAGCCAGTTGATCAAGCCGGGCGAGCTGGTGCTCGAGGTCTGGGCCCGCCCCGCCACCGGCGTGCGCCAGGCGGTGGTCCGGGTCACCGTGCGCCGCGACGGCCGCGCCTTCGTCCMGGCCCGCGCGGGCCTGGGCTGCTGCACCCCGGAGATCGGCCGCCGGGTCGACATCGACGCCGAACTCGCCACCCAGCAGGTCGCCCCGCTCAAGGCCCTGATCGGCGACCCGCTGTGGAGCCAGCCACGCTCGGTGATCGTGGACTACGGCGGCGGGGCCGTGGAGCCGGTGTGCCTGGAGGGCGTCTCGTGGGACGTCACCCTGCTGGTTCCCGGTCAGGCCCGCCACCTGCGCCGGGCCTGCGACGACGCCGAGGTCGGCTCGATCGCCCCGGCCCTGGCGGCGGCCTTGTCGGCGGCGTCGGGCCGCGACGCCCGGTTCGACGCGATGTTCGCCCGCGGCGGCGACTTCTCGCGGCAACGGAAAGCCTATGACTCGCTGATCGCGTCGGGCGGCCGCCTCAAGCCCGGAACCAACAACCGTCCCCAGCCGCCCGCCGTGCCCGCGCCGGCCGAGGACGATCCGCCGGACACCGCCACGCCCGCGCCGCCGGACAAGTAGGTCCTCAACCCGCCCACGCGCGACGATTGCAGACTCGGCATAACGCCGTTATCTAACTTGGCCATAAGTCCGGGGGAGACGCCGACATGACCAAGATCGTTTCACTGAAATCCGTGCTCGCCGCTTTTGGCGCCGTCGCCGCGCTCAGCGCGACGTCCGCCGCCCACGCCCAGGCCGTGCCGAGCACGCCCCAGGTCAAGTTCGACCCGGTCGCGGAGGCTCCGTCGATTCCCGCCGGGCTGCAGACCGCCTGCATCAACGAGCCGACCGACGGCGCGCCGGCCAGCAAGACCTGCCCGGTCATCTACTACGGCGCCTACAAGACCTGGATCTTCAGCTACGCCGACAACCGCAACGCGTTCGCCCTGGTCACCTTCGACGGGACGGGCAGGATCGTGCGGAACGTCGAGGCGGACGGCGCCCGCTACGTCTTCGACGTGTTCAGCGACGACCACGGCCAGAAGCTCACCCTCGTCGGCCAATCCAAGAACTCGGTCGTCATCAACTGGGCCGACCTGCCGCACTAGGCCGGGCCGCGTCGCGCCTCAGCCCACCTTCAGCAGGTTGAAGCGGTAGAGCAGCGCGCCCAGCACCGCGCCGATCGCCGGGGCGACGAAGAACAGCCACAACTGCGCCAGGGCCTGGCCGCCGACGAAGACGGCCGGGCCCAGGCTGCGGGCCGGGTTGACCGAGACGCCGGTCACCTGGATGCCGACGATGTGGATCACCGCCAGGGCGATGCCGATGCCCAGCCCCGCGAAGCCCGGGGCGGCGTCGGCGCCGGTCGCGCCCAGGATGACGATCACGAACAGGGCGGTCATCACCACCTCGAAGGCAAAAGCGGCCTCGACGCCGAAGCCGCCGCCGTAGCCAGGACCCCAGCCGTTCTGACCCAGGCCGTGGACCGTGCCGCCGGCGATGAACATCAGGACCGCGGCGCCGGCGATGGCGCCGACGAACTGAGCGGCCCAATAGATCAGCATCTCCTTGGCGCTCATCCGGCCCGCCACGAAGGCCGCCAGGCTGACCGCCGGATTGACGTGGCAGCCCGACACCGGACCGATGCCGTAGGCCATCGCCACGATCGCGAAGCCGAAGGCCAGCGCTATGCCCAGCTGCCCGACATGGTCGCCGCCCAGAACCGCCGCGCCGCAACCGAACAGCACCAGGGCGAACGTGCCGATGAACTCGGCGACGAACTTTGACATCTGACCTCTCCCTCTTCCCAGCTCGCCCCGAGGGCAAGTCCTAAAAACGAGCTTGGCGAGCTTGTCCTTCTTTGGCGAGGCCAGAAATGGGGAAAAACCTCTAGGAGGGCCGAAGCCGCGCCCTAGGTGTCGAGCAGCATCTCGGGCCGGCTCCGCAGGCGGGCAGCGTCGCGCAGCGGCGGCGCGCCGAACAGCCGGGCGTATTCGCGGCTGAACTGCGAGGGGCTGTCATAGCCCACCGCATGGCCGGCCGAACCGGCGTCCAGCCGCTGGGCCAGGATCAGCTTGCGCGCCTCCTGCAGGCGGATCTGCTTCTGGTACTGCAAGGGGCTGAGCGCGGTCACCGCCTTGAAGTGACGATGCAGGGCCGAGGGGCTCATCCGCGCCTCGGCGGCCAACTCCTCGATGCTGAACGGCTGGTTGAAGTGCTGGGTGATCCAGCCGATGGCCCGCTTGACCTGGCGCATGCGGCCGTCGGCCCGGGCGATCTGGGCCAGGCGCGGCCCCTGGTCGCCCAGCAGCATCCGGTAAAGGATCTCGCGCTCGATCAGCGGGGCCAGGACGGCGGCGTCGCGCGGCGTGTCGACCAGGCGAACCATCCGCATCACCGCGTCCAGCAGGGGCGGATTGACCTGGCTGACCGCCATGGCCCCGATAAGCGGGCCGGCGTCCTGGGCCAGGGCCGGCTCGCCGCCCAGCTGCAGCAGCATGTCGCCGATCACCGCCGGGTCCAGGGTCATCCGGAACGACAGATAGGGCTCTTCCGGCGAGGCCTCGATCACCTGGCCGATCACCGGCAGGTCGACCGACGCGACCAGATAGTTCAGCGGGTCGTAGACCAGCACCGATCCGCCGCTGAGCACCTGCTTGCGGCCCTGGGCCACGACGCAGACCGCCGCGCCGAACACGCCGTGCTTGGGTTCGGTGGGCTGGCTGGCGCGATGGAGCGAAGCCTTGTCGCAGACACCGTGATCGCCGTCATGAGGCGCGTATCGTTCAATCAGCGCGGCGAGTTCGCCTTGCTCGACCATCGACATTTCCTTTTGCTGATGGACGTTGTCCTACGCCCGCGGGGGCTGCCCGTCACGCCTGCCAGAGGTGATGTGCAGGATCGTGCAATCAAGGGGCAGCATCGGTCTATCTCGAACGGCGATCCATGAGTCATGGTGGGGGTGTCCCGCAAAAGCCGCCGTCGCCGCCCCTTCCCGTGCCCCCTTTCCAGGGTCTGGCCCCGGGACCGAGCGACGCAGCGGCCGTCCGCCCCCGAGGATGTCATGACAAACTATACGCCCCGCCGGCCCCAGGCCGCGCCACGGTGGTTCGTCGCCGCCTGGCTGGCCGCCACCGCCCTCATCACCGCCGCCTCCGCCCCAGGAATCGCCCATTGGGGAGCGGTCCATTGATCGGCCGCCGCGTTTCCGGCGTCTGGGCCAGCGCCAACGGGGCGGTGAGCCTGGAGCTTCGCCTCGACGGCCGGTTCGAGGAGCATCACGACGGCGAACTGGTGTTCGAAGGCCACTACGAGCTGGTCGGCGACGACGTGCGCCTGTTCGAGGACGGCGGCGGACAGCTGGCCGGCCGGCTGACCGAGGGCCGTCTGAGCCTGACTCCGCCGCCCCGCGCGCAACGTCGCAGCCGCCATGGCCAACGACAGCCTTCCATCCGCGAGCCCCAGCCCCTATATTGAGTCCGTTCGGGTTCGCCCGGACTATGGGGATAAACGCGCACGTAATAAGCGGACTGGACCCGGGTGCGATTCCCGGCGGCTCCACCAAGACCTCCCGAGTTATCACGGGAATGCATGGGGCCGATCAGCATCGACAGACGTGTAAAGGTGTTATGCTTTCTCTCGGCGTGGCTCACCGTATCGGGCCGCTAAACTAACTGCGAACGATAACTTCGCTGAAGAGTTCGCCATCGCCGCGTAATGCGGTGCGGGTGATCTCGCCTCTTAAGTCCTAGGGGTTCAGATCCTTAGGCGGGGCCCGGAGGGAGCCTGCCAACAGAATCCCTCCACTTAATCCTCCCCCTCCGGGGGAGGTGTCGCCAAAGGCGACGGAGGGGGCAGGCGCCGCCGCCCCTCTTACTTTTCCCTCCCCAAAAATTGACGCCTATCCCACCTTTGCCGCTCCCCCGCGACACGCTACTCTCCGCGCTTCGTTCCAGTTCCCGCTTTACGATGGACCGCATGGCCCAGACCAATCCGCCTGAAGATCTGATGCAGTACGAGGCGATGGCCCAGGACGCCCTGCGTGGCGTCGTGAAGGCCGCGCTGAAGAAGGCCGCCGCGCCCGGCGGCCTGCCCGAGCCGCATCACCTCTACATCACCTTCAAGACCCAGGCGGCGGGCGTCTCGGGCCCGCAGGACCTGCTGGGCAAGTATCCCGACGAGATGACCATCATCCTGCAGCACCAGTACTGGGACCTGGCGCCGGGCGAGACCTTCTTCTCGGTGACCCTGAAGTTCGGCGGCCAGCCCAAGCGGCTGTCGGTGCCCTACGCGGCGGTGACCCGGTTCTACGATCCGTCGGTGCAGTTCGCCCTGCAGTTCGAAGCCCCGGAGATCGCCCCGCAGGCGCCCGASCCCGAGCCGGAGCCCGAGATCGTCGCCACGACCGAAGGCGGCGAAGAGGCCCCGAAGATCATCTCCCTCGACCAGTTCCGCAAGAAATAGCCGCGTGAGCGACATCGCCCCAAACGATGTGGCTTCCGACACGCCGCAAACGTTGACGGACGAGGCGATCCTCGCGCGCTTTCACGCGTCCAAGAACCCGCCGGGCAGCGCCCGCACCCTGGGCTTCCGCATGCTGTCGGTCAGCCAGGCCGAGCGCCGGGTCGAAATCGCCTTCGAGCCCTCGGTCGAGGCGGTCGGCAATCCGATGGGCCAGGTCCAGGGCGGCTTCGTCTGCGCCATGCTGGACGAGTGCATGTCGGTGGCCGGCATGATCACCTCGGGCATGACCTCCGTGGTCCCGACCCTGGAGATGAAGACCAGCTTCCTGCGTCCCGCCATGCCCGGCCCGCTCAAGGGCGTCGGCTGGGTGGTGCGCTGGGGCAAGACCGTCTGCTTCCTGGAAGGCGAACTCTACGACCCCGAAGGCCGGCTGCTGGCCAAGGCCAGCGCCACGGCGATCCCGACGCCGTTTTCGAAGTTCAAGAAGTAAGGCGGCCATGCAGCGGATCGCGGGCCTGGTTCTGGGTTTGCTTCTGCCGCTGCTCGCCGTCCTGCCTGCCAGGGCTCAGTCCGCGGACGTCGACGCCCCCTCCTTCGCCAACTGGGCCGCCGTGGTCGTCGCCGGCGACTGGCACGCGCATTCGGGCGAACCGACCGAAGCCTTCGACAACGCGCGCCGCGACGTCGGCGCGGCCCTGACGCGGTTCGGCTTCACCCCGGCCGCCGTTCGTCAATACTCGGTGCGCCCCAAGCGCTATCCCTCCGTGAAGCCCGGCAAGACCGGCCTGCGCGCCATCCACTCGGGCCTGCGCGACCTGGCGGCCAAGAACACCGCCGGCTGCCTGGTCTACATCACCAGCCACGGCGCGCCCGAGGGCGCGGTGCTGGACGAGGACATCCTGCCGCCCACCCTGCTGGCGGCGGTGATCGACGACGCCTGCCCGGCCCGCCCTTCGATCGTCGTGGTCTCGGCCTGCTTCTCGGGCGTCTTCGTCAAACCCCTGCAGCACGACGACCGGATGATCCTGACGGCGGCGCGGCCGGACCGCACCTCGTTCGGCTGCGGCGAGGACGACAAGTATCCCTATTTCGACGACTGCTTCCTCTCGTCGGCGCCGACCGCCCACGACTTCGCCGCCCTGGGCCGGGCGGTCCAGGCCTGCGTGGCCCGGCGCGAGCGCGAGGTCGGGGCCGAGCCGGCCTCGGAGCCGCAGCTGTGGATCGGCCCCGGCCTGCGGCCGCTGTTGCCGCTGTACGCCTTCCCGCGCCCGCCGCCGGGCTCGGCCCCGCCTGGCGCGCCCTCCAAGCGACGCTGAGCGATCAAGCGTCCACGGGAAAGACGTCCGCGCCCGGTCACATCCCCTTTGATACAAGGCCGGGGCGCCCTAGAAGTCTGCTCACCCTTATTTTTCATGAGCCCGTGAGGTCTTGTTCGTGACGCTGCGTCTTTCGTTCAGGGCCGTTCTCTCGGCGGCGATCATCGGTTGCGGCCTCTTCGGCGCGACGATGGCTGAAACCCAGGACGTCGCCCCCGCCGCGCCGCCGGCGGCGGCGCAGAGCGCCACCCTCCCGTCCGCGCCGATCCCCTACACCCCGACCATCCGCCGCCGTCGCGCGCCTCGCCCGCAACCCGCCGTGCCGGCCGCCGCGACGCCCGCGCCCGCGACGACCCCGAGC